>JAJFUT010000023.1 GCA_021372315.1 Methanobacteriota archaeon | reverse complement strand
CGTGAATAATTTATCCAGCGCCTTCCTGGCGCCGGCGATGTCCTCTTGGTCGAGCTCGAGAGCGGCGTTGAGAAGGTCAGCGGCCTCCTTCTTCCTGCCAGTGTTCTTGTAGATCGTAGCCATCTTGACGAGGAAGTTGGTCTGCTTCCTGACGAACTTCGTGTACTGGATAGCCTTCCTGTACGCCTCGATCGCCTCGTCGACCTGGCCCCCCTTCAGCAGGGACTCGGCGTATCTGGCGAAGCGGACGGACCTCGTTTCGGGGAGCGCGGGCTGGTCGGCGGTCTCCCTCATCGTCTGGATCATCTTCTGCACGGATATGGACCTGACGATCTCGGTGCCGCAGGAGGCGCACGCTTTGTCGGTCGCACCCACAGGGGCTTTGCATGCCGCGCAGAACCTCGGCAGCTCCGTGCCGCAGGTAGGGCAGCAGCACCAGTCCGCCTCAACTACCTGCTTGCATGCCGGGCATTCGGATACTGTCGTCGTGCCAACGGCCTTCAGGCGCTTCATGACGAGATCGATCTCCTGCTTCGAGGGCAGGAAGAACTGTTTGTTAACATAGATGAACGCAAGTCCGCCGGATTCGATCAGTATCGAGACGACATTGAGTATGAAAAGGACGTCGAGGACGAGGAGCTTGTTCCCGACGAAGCTCTCGTCGTAGCCCGAGTACGTCAATGACAGAAGGACAGCCCTGACGAGGACGCTGACCCCGAGGACCTTGATGATGTTGCCCCATTCCCCTACCTGTGCGATCCACACGGACCGGAACGCCGTCATCTCGTATGCTGCCAGGAACACCAGGAACAACAGCGAGATGAACCCCACCAGCGAGCTGAGGACCTGGAAATAGAACGTGACCGAAGCGGTCGTTATCAATGTCAACAATCCAGCGACCACAAGCCACACGGCGAAAGGTCTCAGAAGGAGCAGGTTCTTTTTCATTATAGCACCTCAACGGACGAATTGAAAAAACGCCTGAGCTATATAATATGTTTTCAGGCCCAGGTTCGCTAGGCCTAGAATGAAAAAGGTTAGAGCTGGATCTCGATCCCGAGCTTCTCCGTCAGCTCCTTGTAGCGGTTACGGATCGTCACCTCTGTGACGCCCGCGATGTCCGCCACCTCGCGCTGGGTCCTGCGCTCGTTGCACAGGATCGAGGCGATGTAGATCGCAGCTGCCGCGACCCCGGTAGGTCCGCGGCCGGATGTAAGCTCCTTCTTCGCGGCGTCCTTCAATATGTCCGCCGCCTTGGCCTGAACCTCACCGCTGAGCTTTAGCTCTGAACAGAACCTCTGGACGTAGTCCTGGGGCCTTGTCGGCATAAGCTTCAGCTTGAGCTCTCGGGTCATGAAACGGTAGGTCCTTCCGATCTCCTTCCTTCCGACACGCGAGGAGTTCGCCACCTCGTCCAGCGTCCTTGGGACATTGCACTGCCTGCAGGCAGCGTACAAAGAGGCCGCCACGACGCCCTCTATGCTCCTTCCGCGGATGAGGTTCTTGTTGACCGCCTTCCTGTACACCATTGCGGCAGTCTCCCTCACGTTGCGGGGCAGGCCCATGGCCGAGGCCATCCGATCGAGTTCGCTCAAAGCGAACGCCAGGTTCCTCTCGGTGGCGTTGGAGACACGGATCCTCCTCTGCCATTTGCGCAAACGGTAAAGCTGCGCGCGGTTCCTCGTCGGGATGCTCTTTCCGTAGGAGTCCTTGTTCTTCCAGGAGATCTCGGTCGACAATCCCTTATCGTGAATGGTATACGTCATCGGTGCGCCGGTGCGTGCGCGCTTCTCGCCCTGCTCCACATCGAACGCTCTCCACTCTGGACCAAGGTCAATGAACTGGTCGTCTATGACTAAGCCACACTCCTCGCAAATGAGCTCACCCCTCTCATAGTCCCTGACCAGGTGACCGCTGTTGCACTCAGGACATCTTTCGATCTCGTCTGTCCCTTCCCTTGGTTTTGGCATATGTGTCGACCTCTTCCACGTATAGCTGCTTCCCGATCGCGGAAAGCAACGAAGACCCGCCTATCGGTTCGACCGAGACATACGGCGAACTGACCGGTCCGAAAACCCTCGAGACCTTTCCAACTGGCTTCTGCCTGTTGTCTACGATCCTCGAACGGGGTTGCGGGGCAAAAGAACCGCGAACGATCAGCTTGCCGTCAAAACTTACTTCCTGGACGTTACCTAGAAATTTCATAGTTCACCAGGGTCTCACCGATATATATCAGCGTTAAGAATCACAAACAGAAATTTAATATTTAAAGATTATGTATTCTATATATGGTTTTCTATAGTCTATATATAATAATTGCACACAAAGGATTATTACCCCTTTTCATGCCCTTTTGTAAAATCAGGCACGGACCGCATCGATTAGAATCTTATGGTGAATAGCGTATTTCCTTGCCGTGGAGATATCAAAGGACCATCCTCGTTACAGGTCTTTGGTGACGAGGGAAAGGATGAGCGAGCTCGTCTCGCTCGGTATCGTCGCTCAAACGGGCCTCATCGCTCATGGTAGAGGCGAGGCGTTCGATTACCTCATCGGGGAGAGGACCCAACCCCCCGCATCGAAGGCGGAGGAAGCGGCGGCCGCATTGCTGTTGGAGGCAAAGGCCCCTGTCGTCACGATCAACGGGAACGCGGCTGCACTGGCGGCCAGGGAACTGGTGCAGCTTGCGGACCTAGTAGGTGCGAAGGTGGAGGTGAACCTCTTCCATCGATCAGACGAGCGGGTGAGGAAGGTCTGCGATTTCGTGGAAAGGGAGAGCGGAAGGAAGGTGCTTGGAAGATCTCAGGACGCGATCCTACCCGGCATCGCATCCGACAGGGCCAGATGCACGAAGGAAGGCATCATGTCGGCCGATGTCGTGCTGATCCCTCTCGAGGACGGGGATAGGGCCGAAGCGCTTGTCAAGGCTGGAAAGAAGGTCATCGCGATAGACCTCAACCCGCTCTCCAGGACCGCTCTTGCCGCGAATATTACCGTGGTCGATGAACTGACGAGGGCGGTCATCGGCATCGTCGGCGCCGTCGATATGCTTCGAGGGGACCCCGCCGCCAGGAAGAAGATCCTATCCAATTACGATAACAGAGGATGCCTTGATGACATGATGGGCATCATGCGCTCCAATCTTGGAGAGGGGAGCGCAGGACATAACAGGGACGTAAGGTGCTGACATGGACGAAGAGCTCAGGATCAAAGGGAAGAGAAGGCTGGAATGGGCGGAGACCCACATGAAGGTGCTCAACGAGATCGGCGGCCGTCTCGTCCGCGACAATGCCTTCGAAGGCGCCAAGGTAGGCATGGCCTTGCACGTCGAGGCAAAGACAGGCATGCTGGCCGTATGGCTCGCAAGGGCAGGGGCGGAGGTCAGGCTCGCGAGCTGCAACCCGCTCTCCACCGATGATTCCGTCGCGCTCTCACTGAAGGAGGACTACGGGATCAAGGTCTATGCGAAGAAATGGGAGAACAAGGAGGAATACTACGGTAACCTCGCATCCGTGCTGGAGATGAGACCAGATTACGTCATAGACGATGGTGCGGACCTCATCACGATCCTGCATACGAGCAGGCGGGACCTGCTCCCGAACATCAAGGGGGCGAACGAGGAGACGACGACCGGGGTCATCAGGCTGAGGGCGATGGCGAAGGAAGGGAATCTAAATTTTCCGGTCATCTCGGTCAATGACGCCCAGATGAAGCACCTTTTCGATAACAGGTACGGGACCGGACAGAGCACGTTCGACGGCTGGATGAACGCCACGAATCTGCTGGTCGCGGGCAAGGTCCTCGTCGTCGCAGGATATGGATGGTGCGGACGAGGCATAGCGATGAGGGCGAAGGGGCTCGGCGCCAACGTCATCGTGACCGAGGTCGATCCGGTGAGGGCGATCGAGGCAAGGATGGATGGTTACAGGGTCATGCCGATGATCGAAGCGGCGAGACAGGCCGATATCATCATCTCGGCGACCGGATGCAAGGACATCATCACGAGGGAGCATCTCGAGGTCATCAAGGACGGATGCGTCATGGGCAACTCGGGGCACTTCGACAACGAGATCAGCAAGACCGCCCTGTCGGAGATGGGGGCTATGCCGAAGAGGGTGCGCGAGTTCGTCGACGAGTACAGACTTCCGGACGGCAGGAGGATATTCCTCATCGCAGAGGGGAGGCTGATGAACCTAGCTGCCGGGCAGGGGCATCCCGTCGAGATAATGGACATGAGCTTTGCGATACAGGCCCTTTCCCTGGAACACCTCGTCAAGGACCATTCAAAGCTCGAGAACAAGGTCTACGAGGTTCCAAGGGAGCTGGATGAGGAGGTCGCGAGGCTGGCGCTCGAGACGATGGGGTCGAAGATAGACGTCCTGACGCCCGTGCAGCGCAGATATCTGGATGACTGGCAAGAGGGAACGTGATGAGCTCTCCTTTCCTGTGCGTCTACGGCCATACGAACCTCGATCACATCATGAGCCTTGAGGAGTTCCCTCCTAAGAACACGTCCGTGAACATCCTGGAGAAGAGGAGGTACTTCGGCGGCACCGCCGCAAACGTGGCGACGATCGCCGCGTCCTTGGGCGTACCGACGGCGCTCGCGTCCTTCGTAGGGACGGACCTGCCGATGGAGTTCAAGAGGCTCATGGAGCGGAGCGGCGTGGACCTGAGCGACCTCAAGACGGTCGACGGGTATGAGACCCCCACCGTCTGGATAGTATCCGACAGCAGGCATGACCAGATCGCTTTCGTATACCAGGGGCCGATGGGCGTGATGGACCGATTCGAGATAGTCACCGACATGGCCGAGAAGGCCGACCACGTCCATATAATGACGGGAAGGCCGGATTATTATCTCAAGGTGATGAGGAAGATCAAGGGCACGGTCAAAGGGATCGGCTTCGACCCCGCGCAGGAGATCCATCATGTATGGGATGCGGAAAGGTTCAGGGAGGCATGTTCCCTCAGCGGGTACTTCTTCTGCAACCAAAGCGAGCTTTTGACGGCGCAGAGATATCTTGGGGTCGCTTCGCCTGAAGAGATGCTCGACGTCGTTCCGATGATCGTCAACACGATCGGTTCGAAGGGGAGCGTCATCTACACCAAGGAGGGGAAGGTCGAGATCCCCGCGATCGGATCCAAGACCATCATAGACACGACCGGCTGCGGCGACGCGTACAGGGCAGGGTTCTACGCCGGTCTCTTCCGAGGGCTGGATCTGAGAGAGTGCGGCATAATGGGCAGCGCGGCCGCATCGTTCGTGATCGAGCAAAGGGGATCGTTGACCAACGTTCCGAACTGGGACGCGGTCGTGGAGAGGGCGTCACCCCTCCTCTAAAATATTTTCAATTGTAAAACAAAATAAATATCTGGGACATCTATTTTTATCTTCTTTGAACATGAGCCACATGTAGAAATGTTTAATAACCTAAAAATCGTAACGGGCGACAAGTGAACGGGTGGCGATGGGACCGCTTAGATGAATGCCAGTTCCCTAGAAGGGAGCGCATCTGTCAGAGAGTGTCCGAAAGTCATCAATACGAAAATGTTCATGTCAATAACAAAAAGGTGACATAAATGGATCTTTGGGAGTTCCTGACAGTGCTCGTGCTGACGTTTGCTCTGTTCATGCTGTTGGCCGGAGTGTTCACAGCCTACTTCGGCAGCGGAAAGAGCAGAATGATCGGTATTGTACTGCTTGTGGTCGGCCTCGTTGTCGGCGTTATCTGGGTGTATGGCGCTATGTACGGTGGAGCGGACTACATTCCACTGCCTGACGGCGTTAGCATCACAGATGTGATCTGGAACGCGTTCGTTGTCATCATCGCCGCAGTCATCGGCGCCCTGATCGCGATCGGAGCATTCCTGCTCGCCATAATGAAGAGCTGAAAACCTAGGGGAACCATCCCCGACAACACTTCTTTTTTCATTTAACACGAAAAGCTATTTTTATTCGTAATCGGTCAGTGAACACGATGCCTCAAGTTTTGATACTCCTCGGAAGCAAGAGCGACGTCGAGATCGGCAGGAAGGCCAAGGCGATCCTGGAGAGGTTCAAGGTCCCCTCTGAGATGAAGGTCGCATCGGCCCACCGAACGCCTGAAAGGGTCAAGACCCTCGTGACATCGAGCGATGCCGACGTCTTCATCGCCGTGGCGGGACTTTCCGCCGCGCTGCCTGGCGTCATCGCGTCCTTCACGACCAGGCCTGTCATAGGCGTCCCCGTCAGCGGGAACGTCAACCTTGATTCCATCTTATCCATAGTCCAGATGCCGCCGGGCATCCCCGTGGCCTCCGTTGGCCTCGACCGCGGCGACAACGCCGCGCTTCTCGCGGTCTCCATCCTAAGCATCGGGAACACCGAGCTGAAGGGAGAGCTGGACGCCTACCGCAGGGAGATGGCCGAAAAGGTCGAGAAGGATTCGCAGGAGCTGAACTGATGTTCGATGCCGAGGAGTTCGTCAATGAGAAGATAGAGGAACTGAAGGGGCAGATACCCGGCAGAGCGATCATCGCATGCTCAGGCGGGGTCGACAGCACCGTTGCTGCCGTCATGGTGTCGAGGGCGATCGGCGACAAGCTGCTGACGATCTACGTCAACAACGGCTTCATGAGGAAGGGCGAGACCGAGGACGTCGACCTGATGTTCGGCCGTCTGGGCATCAACTACAAGCTGGTGGACGCCTCGGACGAGTTCTTCAACGCGATGAAGGGCGTCACCGAGCCTGAGGCGAAGAGGAAGATAATCGGCGAGAGGTTCATCCGAGTCTTCGAACGCGAGGCGAAGGCGTATCACGCCGAGTACCTTGTCCAGGGAACGATCGCTCCGGATTGGATCGAGTCCGGCGACGGCGTCAGGGACACGATAAAGAGCCATCACAACGTCGGCGGCCTGCCCAAGGACATGGACCTCACCGTCGTCGAGCCATTGAGGGACCTCTACAAGGACGAGGTCCGCATAGTTGCTAGATATCTCGGCATCGAGGTGTCAGAGAGGCAGCCGTTCCCAGGGCCAGCGCTTGCCATCCGCGTCATAGGCGAGGCGACGCGCGAAGCCGTCGAGGTCGTCAGGGAGGCCTGCGCCATCGTGGAGGAGGAGCTGGAGAAGGCCTCTAAGCAGAAGAGGATGGAAAGGCCATGGCAATACTTCGCCGTGCTCCTACCGTGCCAGTCCGTCGGGGTTCAGGGGGACAGGCGCGCATACGGCCGCACCATAGCGGTAAGGTCGGTCGAGTCGATAGACGGCATGAGCGCCGCGTACTCCAAGGTGCCTTACGAGGTCCTCGAGAGGATATCCTTCAGGATCACCAGCGAGATGAAGGCGAACGTCAACAGGGTCGTCTACGATATAACGAACAAGCCGCCGGCGACGATCGAATGGGAGTAAAGGATGGCCCGATCAGTCAATGTACTGGTCCAGCTCGTCCCAGTCCTTTATTTTGAACTTCGGGACGACGCCGTCCTCGTCCTCTGGGTGACCGGACTCCTTGAGGATCGACCTTATCCCGACGCCGTTCGCTCCTTTTATGTCGCACCTGATCGAGTTGCCGATGAAGAAGGACTCCTCGGCCTTAGCCCCTAGATTGTACAAGGACAGTTTGAACATCTTGGGGTGAGGCTTCCTCAGACCGACCTCCGTGCTGAACACCAGGTCGTCGAAATAGCAGTCCAGTCCGAACTGTTCCAGGTCCTTGAGCGGATAGTCCGAAGGCAGTCCCCAGGCGACGTCGGAGACGAGCCCTATCCTGTATCCCTTTCCCTTGACCCGTTCCAGCATGTCGATGGTGCCTGGCGCGAGCTCCTTTTTCTCGGCCAGCGAATCGTAGAATATGTCGCAGCCTTCGACGACCAGTTGGTCGTCCTCTTCCATCTCGTAGCGCTCCAGGACGACGGTCAGGACGGTCTCCAACGGGATCTCCACCATGTCCACCCTCTTCTTCTTCCTTCCATCGTCGAGAAGGCCCTTGACGAAGCGCGTGAACTCGTCCTCCTTCGCGTCGGCGCCCGCGTCCATGACCGCATCATAGAATCTCTTGATCGAGCGGTTCTCGGGCGTCTCCCAGTCAACATAGTAATCGATCAGCGTATGTCCCAGATCGAAGAGGATGGCTTTCATGTTCGAACCTTTCATCCGCATTGCCGATTTAATCTTTTTCTTAAGATCGAGGATAGGAGCGAAAGGCGTCGAACGCCATCGGTTTTATAATGATGCCGTCATTTTCGTCAGCAGATGAAGGTATACGTGATCGATAACGGTGGCCAATGGACGCATAGGGAATGGCGCGTCCTGAAGTACCTGAAGGTGGACACCAAGATCGTCCCGAACAACACGCCCTTCGAGGAGATGAAGGATGTCGACGCGCTGGTCCTCTCGGGAGGATCGCCGAGCATCGCCTCCGAGGCCGGGAGGATGGGTCTGAACGGGGAATACCTCGACAAGGCCGACTTTCCAATTCTTGGCATATGCGCGGGCATGCAGTTCACCAGCACGCATTTCGGCGGGACCATGGGCCCTGCCTTGAGGCCGGAGTACGGTAAAGCGACGCTCCACGTCGAGAAGGATGGGGACCTGTTCGACGGTCTGCCCCGCGAGTTCACCGTATGGGAGTCGCATAACGATGAGGTCAAGGACCTTCCTGACGAATTTGAGATCCTAGCGCACTCGGAGAACTGCAGGATCGAGGCCATCAGGCACAGGACAAGGCCGATATACGGTCTGCAGTTCCATCCCGAGGTCGAGAACACCGAGCACGGTTACGACATCTTCAAGAACTTTTTGAAGGTGGTCGAACGCCGGAAGAGCTGAGCGAGACAGAGATCAAGGCGCTCAAAGAGGCCGTCCGAACCTTCAAAGGCCAAGAGGCGTTCGAGCAGGTGTTCGGCAAATGCATTCGTAGGGAAGGCCTCCCTTACGATTCCTATGTCAAGATCATCGGCCTCGTACGCGAGAGGGCCAAGAAGGACGGCGTCCCCCTGGAGCGCGCGGCGAGGAAATTGATCAAGGGTTCATCTGAAGTATAGGATCAGCATCGACGAAAGCATCACGAAGATTATCGCGACCGCGAGCAAAATGATCCTGTAATCCGAGTCCCAGACGACCAGGACCGGTCCGACAATGACGACCCCCGTGGTCTTCGATCTTATCTTCATTCCCTGCTCCGCCTCCTCCAGCCGCTCCTCTAGCATGCCGGGGACATCGTCCTTGGGCCTCACATTGTCCAGCATTCCGAAGATCCAGGTCATCATGCCGAAGAAGATGAGTATGACCGCAACGGTCGAGATGAAGGTCTTCGCGATGATGACCGGCAGGAAGCCTAAGAACAGTCCTAGCTCGAACTCACCCCCCAACAGGGCGATGGCCATGACGACCATTCCCAATGCGAACATCACCTTTCCAATCAAACGCAGATACTTCATCGATGCACCGGAACAGCACGAAAGAATACGATTCGAGTTATGAACAACGGTTATAAATTATATCTGCCCCGATCTGACGATGGGACCATTGACCGGCCTCGCCCCCGAATCGTCATCAGCAAATGCATGGGGTCCGAGAGATGCCGGTACAACGTGGAGATTATCAATAGCGAGCTCATCAAAAGGCTCGGACCCTACGCCGACCTGGTGCCCGTCTGCATGGAGGTGGAGACAGGTCTCGGCGTGCCGAGGGACCCTTTGCGGGCGGTCCAGATCGAGGGGCGAGAAGAGGTCGATCCAGCCATCGACAGGGATGGACGTCACCGGGAAGACGAGGTCCTTCACTGGCGCTTAATTCTACGAAATGGGCGAGATCGACGGTTTCATCTTGAAGGACAGGTCGCCCTCCTGCGGCATGAAGGACACGTCAAGGTCTATCCGCCTGGGGTCAAGGTCGCCGTGCTGATCGCCAAGGGGAGCGGGTTCTTCTCCAGGGAGGTCGTCGAACGGTCCGGGCGCCTGGAGATCGAGGACGTGCTGAAGGAATACGATGGCAACTTCCGTTCCTCCCTCGCCAGGCCCCCCAGGTACGGTTCCGGTGAGAACGTCATGCACGCGTTCGGGTACTTCTCCGAGGAGCTGAACCCCAAGGAGAGGTCGCTGTTCATCGACAGCCTGGAGAGGTACACTGACGCGAAGCTGCCCTTTACCATTCCGCTGGGCATGCTCCAGTCATTGATCGACAGGTTAGATCGATCGTATCTGCGGCAGCAAAGGTCCCTGCAGCCGTTGCCAGACGAGCCCATCGAGCTCATGAGCAACGACGCAAGCGTCGGAAGGGACCTCTTGAACAAATTACGCCAGGTTTCAGTTCGGTTCACTTTCAGACAGCCTGGATAATTCTTTTAATATCCGAGCACGATTGTGGTCATTGGTGTTCTGGTGTCATCGCTGAAGGCCATCGTCTACGATATCATGCATTCGCGTGATTTCGGGGTAGTCGAGGAGAAAGGCCTTCTGCATTGCCGCAAGGGCGACATCGAGGTTCTGTTCTATCTGATGGAAGGGCTTGACAGAAAGACGCTCGACGACTTCTTGTCCAAGAGCAGCTCCTTCGACGGAAGGAAGGTACTTGCGACGCTCACCGTCCTCCCGGCCGACTTCGTGGAAAAGCTTCCGAAGGACATCATGGTCTGGGACAGGGAGGCCATCGAGCACGAGATAGGGCGCGTCCACATCGAAAGGGTCGTCGGGATCAAGGACCCCGGCCTCGTGGACGAGTTCGTCGCCGACGATTACCCGAAACTGGTCTCCTCAGAGGAGCTGGACCGTCTGGAGATACTCGAGGTGGGCGACAAGATCGTCAAGCCGATAGTCAACGCGAGCGACGCGAAGGAGATCGGCGCAAAGACGGTCAAGGGGTTCAGGTTCAGGCTCGAGCTCGTTCCGCACTACATCTACAGGTACGCCTGCGCGCTCTACATCGACGAGCACAGGCTCGGCATGCAGGAGGGCACGATCGCCATCAACGCAATGACGAACGAGCCGGCCGATTGGCCCGACAACACCGAGTTCGTCCTCAGCATCGACCAGACGCATCAGCGCCTGGAGCCGATGATCGACATCGACGAGGCCAGGGCGTTCGTCCTCGACGAGATAATGGGCAGGCACACCGCCGAGAGGGACGTCGTGAGGGAGTCTGGAAACGTCACGGTCACCGAGAGAAAGAAGGTCACTCCCAAGCGCGACGAGATCGTCCTCGAGAGCCTCGGGGTTCATTATCTGCCGGTCTGGTGCGTCGAAGGCGTGAAGGGCGTCATGGTCCTGAACGCGGGCACGGGGAAGGTCATCAGCGAGGACTATTACTCGAAGGACCTGTCCTGATCGATACCGAGCCTTTTCAACTTCTCGAGTATGTTCTTCCAGTGCGTTCCCTTCCAGTATATCTTCCCGCATCCCGAGCATCTGAGGAAGTCATCGGTCATCGCAAGCGACCTCGGCGGCACCAGCGGCGACACCTCCTCCTTCGGGACGACGACCAGATCGCCATTACATAAGGCGCACCTCGTCCCCTTTTCGTCAAAATGCAGATGGAACAGGCCGAAGACCTGCCTGATCTGTTCGTCTATGACCTCGCTGTCGACGAACACGCCATCGTCACCGGCCTTCTGCGCGAGAAGTTTGTCCCTTGTCAACAGAACGCGGCCCTCGGCCCGCGCCTTCATGAGAATGTCGTCGTCCTTCTCGTCCCGAGCATAGCTGGCGTCATAACCGGTTATCCTCAGCCATTTCGCCAGGCTGCCGAGCATCCCGTCCGCGGCGAAGCGGGGCCTACGATTCCCTAACGACCTCATAGCTCAGCAGCACGCCCTCCCCGAGCCTCTCGGAACCGATCATCCTCAACTTGGTCGGCGATGTGCCTGCGAACCCAGCGCCATCGACCGGGGTCGGCGCGTCCTTTCCGCCGATGACCATCGGCCCGATGTAAACGCGGAACTCATCGACGAGCCCGGCCTCGAAGAAGGACCAGATAGTCTCCCCTCCCCCTTCGACCATGAGCGTCTTGATGTTGTTCGCCTCGAGGTTCGCCATAACTGACCTCAGGCCGATGCGCCCCTCTCCCGTCCTTAGGACGTTTGCCCCCTGCCATCTCTTCCTGCAATCGATCGTGGTCACGATGACGGTCGGCGCCCAGTCGTTCAGGACGCGAGCATCGTCCGGTGTCCTCCCGTTCGGGTCCAGGACGATGCGAAGGGGCTGTTCCTCCTTGGGCCGTCCCTTTACGGTGAGGTGCGGGTCGTCCGCAATGATGGTCCCGACGCCCACGAGTATCGCGTCGACCGACAGGCGGAGCTCCTTGACCCTGGCCATGTCCTCTTCGGAGGATATCCTGAGCTGCTTCCTTTCCCTGCTCGCGATCTTGCCGTCGGCGGACATGGCGCAGTTCACTATGACCCGGGGCCTCATGCTCCACTGATTCAGCCGAGCGGTCATAATACTTTGCGACGGCAGGAGTCAATCAATTAATATGAGCGTTGGAACATTATCTGGCGATGAATGATTTCGACGTCATAGAGATCAAGCCGAACAATATCAGGGGAGCTTACGTCATCGAAGGCTTCTCCAGCATCGGCCTGGTCGGTTCGATCGCGGCGAACTACATCGTCACCCTGCTCGACCTGCAGCAGATCGCGATATTGGATTCTCCATACCTCCCATCCGTCTCGATCGTGAGGGAAGGCGTCCCCCACAGCCCCGTGCGCATCTACGCCGGGCAGATCGGCGAGAACAAGAAGGACAAGATCGTCGTCATAGTATCGGAGTTCGAGCCGCCACCCGAGATATTGAAGTCCTTGGCCATGACGTTGATGGACTGGGTCGAGGACAAGAGGTGCCGGATGATCATATCGCCGGAAGGCATAGCCAACCGTTCGAACGACGGACCGGAGGAAGAGGCCTCGAAGCCAGTGGAAGAGACGCCTGCGAAGGAAGAAGTCGAGGGCGATAAGGCCGAGGAACCGGAGGTCACGGTGTACGGCGTCGGTTCGACCGCGAGGGCCAGGGAGCTGCTCAAGACGAACAACATCCCGATATTCGAGAACGGCGTCGTCGTAGGGCTGGCCGGTGTCCTTCTGAACGAGGGGGTCAACAGGGATTTCGACGTCATCTCCATACTCTCGGAGGCGCACGCCGAATACCCGGACGCCCGGGCGGCCGCGACGGCCGTCGAGGTCATCGACCGTCTTCTGCTTCACACGAACATCGACACGAAGCCTCTCCTTGAAGAGGCGGCTCTCATCGAGCAGGCGCTCAAGGACATAGCCAAGAAGACCAACGACTCCGAGGAGATGGCGAAGAGGCGAGCGAGGGAGATCATGTTCGGTTAGGCCTTACGTTCACGATGAACGGACCGCCGCCTTGGACATCGATGCTCACGTCGACGAATCTTCTGACGAGCTGGAACTGCGTCCTGAGATGCGATGTTATCGCATCGACGATGAAGACCGACGGACCTCGAGACAGGGCCATGTATGGCAGCAGCTGGTCGGCTGCGTGCGGGTCTGATGTAGAACCGGAGCTGAGCATTCTAAGCAGGTCCTTCGAGGCCGTTTGAGCGACCTTCTCCGAGGGGACGCCTCTCTCGCCCAGGCACGACGAACCGATCCTTGTCCCTTCGAATTCAGCGTAGAGCACGACCCCGGCCCCGCTAGAACGGCCTTTCGACCTCTCGACCCTGATATCCACCGGCTGATGCGCAACGAGTGCCTTCTTGCATCCCATGGACATCCTGTCGGGTATGTGGTCAGGCAGGTTCTGCGCGTAGGATGAACCGCCGATCCCGACGAACCTCCCGCGTGAGCCTAACTGCAGCGCCGTCGGCTCCTTCGTCCCCGTCCAGGACACGCGGCACATGCCCCCGCCCTCGGGATAGAAACCTCTCTCATAGCTCTCCAGCTTTGCGTGGAAGCCCATACGGCCGAGCAGAGGGAAAAGGACGAGCTCGAGGTATGTGATCGAGGGCGCCAGCTTGACGTCCGTCCCTCCAAGGACCTCGAGCTTGCTGTCCCCGTCATCATTTGCGAGCGCAAGGAGGCTAGATTGCAGTACGAGCCCGACGCTGCCTGCCGTGCCGACATCGACGCGCACGATGCCGCTTCTCACCTTGTTCGGATGGAACTCGATGCGGGTGCTTCCGACCGCATCACCCGTGACATCAGCGTCGCAGATATCGGCCGTCGCCCTGATGGATGACAGATGCTGGTGACCCAATCCGGGTCTCGGGCGGCCGGCCCTGATGTTGGCGATGGCGACGTCCTTCCCGGTCAATGCTGACAGGGCCACGGCGGTCCTGACGATCTGTCCGCCGCCCTCCCCCTCCGCGCCGTCTATCTCGATGATGTCCCCATGCCGCCTTCCATCGCTCATACGGTTGGATGATGGCGTTCATCGATAAGAAAATCACCTCGGGCGAGGACCAGGCCCCCATCATCTTGGTAATTAAAAAATAATTAATATCAACGAACGGAATGCCGACCCTGGGATGCACTGGGCCCGTTCCGGTACGGAGAGGGCGATAGGTTGAGGTTCGCGTAAAGCACCAGAGGTCGCTCCGGTCCTTCTGAGACTTATTCCGCCGCCCGAGATGGGGCGGCCCACGGCAATGCATCGGGCATGGCCCGGATCAAAATGGACACCAGCAACCTGATATTCGACATCGGGGTGATGATGATGGTCGCCTTCGTCGGCGCGACTCTTGCGAAGAAGGCGAAGCAGAGCGTCATCCTCGGTTACATCCTTGCCGGGATACTGATAGGTCCATACATCGCCTTTGAGATGTTCGGGTTCAGGTACGACGGCCTCGTCCATGACACGGAGTTCATCTCCACGCTCTCGACCTTCGGGCTCATCCTTCTCATGTTCTTCGTAGGACTTGAGTTCTCCTTCAGCAAGCTCAAGAGGACGAGGTCCCCGGCCGTGATCGTCGCTCTGATCAACACCGGTCTGGACATGTTCATGGGCATAATCATCGGGTATCTTCTCGGATGGCCGATCGTCGACACGGTCTTCCTGGCCGGGGTGTTCGCCATGGGCTCTGCGGCGATCACGGGCAAGTCCCTTCTCGAGATGCAGAGGATGTCCGCGCCCGAGACGGAGTTCCTGCTCGGCATACTCGTCGTCGAGGATTTCGTCTCGATGGTGATAATGACCATCGCCGGTGGCCTGATATTCAAGACTGGTGCGGTCGACCCCTTGAGCATGACGCAGATGATCGTCGGCATCGTCGCCTTCTATGCGTTCTTCATACTGCTGGCTATCTTCATAATCCCGAGGTCGGTGAAGTATCTGGAGAAGATCAAGAACGACGAGCTCTTCGTCCTCTTCGCCCTCGGACTGCTGCTGCTGTCCGCGTCGATAGCGGAAATCGCGGGGGTGCCGGCCATCATCGGTGCGTTCTTCCTTGGGATGATATTCGCGGAGTCGAAGATATCGAAGAGACTGGAGGAAAAGGTGTCGCCGTTCAAGGACGCCTTCGTCGCGGTTTTCTTCGTATCGTTCGGCATGATGATAGACCCGGGGATGTTCTCGACCGTGCTCCCGATCGTCCTCCTGGCGGTCCCGCTCGTCATACTCAGCGACCTGCTGTTGACAGGCGCTCTTGCATATTTCCTCGGGTTCAGCTCCAAGGGGGCCGCGTTCATGGGGTCGTCCATGTGCGGCAGGGGAGCGGAATCCGTTATGTTCGCCACGATAGGATCGAACTCCGTAGGGGTCACCAAGGCCGCGGTCATAAACCCGTTCGCTGGCGCCTTCTGCTTCGTCATGAGCGTCATGACCCCGGTCCTGATGAGGGTCAGCGACCGCATCTCAAGGCTGATCGGTCGCATCCTGCCCTCGTACGTTAAGATATCGGCGTCCCTTGTGAACAGGACCATCGGCAAGATCATGCTGCCCTCGTCATTGAAGCTCTTCCAGCGGACCAGGAGGACGGAGGTGGCGCTCATCAGCTATTTCGTCCTCCTCGTCGCGCTGATGGTCACGAACGGGCCGATCCAGCTGATCGTACTTCTGACGGTCCTCCTGACGACCGCCTATATCTACACCCTCGCCGAGGTGGAGTTCAGGACGATAGTGAAGACATGCAACTACGACAACCTGGGCGTCACGTGCAGGGACCCGCGCCACATCAGCCGGTTCATATCATCGTTCGTCACCATGGCGTTGGTGGTGATCGTCCTGGTGACCTACGCTTTCACTTTGCTCTGGTGGTCAAGCCTGGTAGTTCTCCTGTTCTATCTGGTCACCGTGCTCATGCTCATGCACAGGACATCGGCGATGGTGCGTTCCCCTTCCACGAATCTCCTGATCCTCGACAGGCCCAAGGCGAAGAAGGAGACCAGGCGGGACAGGAGGAAGGCTAGGAAGGCCGAGAGAGGCAGGGGTACGTTCGGGACGATCGCGACCAAGGGCCACAGGAAGGAGCCCCCCCTCCCCCCGATGGGCGACGACAGATTCTCGGACAGCTCCGACCCCGAGCCATACACATGGCCCGAGGGCGAGGCCAGCGACGATGACGACAAGAAGGGGCGATGGGGCCGCCTCTGACCCGGCCTCTCGTTCCATTCGAAAAGATTTTCTATCATGCAGTTGCCTGAGGAACCTCGATGTCGGAAGGGATCAGGATCGGGGTCGTTGGATGCGACGTCATCAAGAGGGAGATCGAGAAGGTCATAGGGGACGACCCATCGGTCGTTCACAAGGAATACCTGGAGTACGGTCTACACGTCGACCCTGCGAAGCTCAAGTTCACGGTCCTCGACAAGGTCAACGCCCTCGAAGGGAAGGTGGACGCGGTCTTTCTCGGATATGGCATATGCCAGTCGTTGAAGGGCATCACCGAGCAGCTAAGGGTCCCGACGGTCATGCTCGATGTCGATGATTGCATCGGCGCGGTGTTGACGCCTCAGGGCTATGCGGAGGAGAAGAGGCAGTGCACCGGAACGTGGTTCAATACGCCAGGGTGGGCGGAGGTCGGCATCGATGGAGCATGCAAGGAGCTCCATCTCGATTCGGCCGCGGATATGGGTTACGATCCCATGTACTTCATGAAGATGCTCTTCGAAGGCTATTCCAGATGCCTGTTCATCGATACCAACATCGGCGACAGGGACCAATGGGAGGAGAGGTCGAAGGACTTCGCGCGGAGATTGGACCTCAGGCACGAGAGCCGCGGATGCTCGTTGGACCTCATGGAGAAGACCTTCCAGCGGACGAAGGAACTCGCCAGGTCCATAAAGGACAGATCTGGACGAGCTGTCGGATAGATCTGTTACCAGGTGATGAAATTATTAATACAAGTGGGTGCGTGAATTAACACGGTAGGGGAGAATTCTCCAGCACCTGTTGTAACAAGGGTGATAGCATGGTAAAGAAAGGATTCAACAGCAACATTGAGAAGGATACGCTCGAGAACACCGATTTTCGTAGGGTTCTCTACACCGGCAAGTTCAGCCAATTGGTCCTGATGACCCTGAAGCCAGGCGAGGACATCGGCTCCGAGGTCCACGACACCGTCGACCAGTTCTTCCGATTCGAAGCGGGCGAAGGCGTCGTTGAGGTAGACAAGATGAAGTACAAGGTGCATGACGGGTCGGTGGTCATAGTCCCCTCGGGTGCGCAGCACAATGTGACCAACACCTCGAAGACGGACGACCTGAAGCTCTACACGATATACTCGCCTCCAGAGCACATAGATAAGACCGTGCGCCACACCAAGAAGCAGGCATTGGCCGAGCCCGAGGAGTACGACGGAAAGCCGACGGAGTGACGAGATCGGAAGCGTCCGTTTCCGGGCGCTGGCATTTCTTTTTTTGTTCGACCTTGACTAAGATGCATCCATGATCCGTTCCGCAACTATCGCATCATGGACGAGCTGACGCCGGAAATTTCCGACCGTCAGCGATGGCGTTCGTGGTTGGACCGGAACCACGACACCGATGCGATGGTCTGGCTCGCCATCTACAAGAGGTTCACCGGAAGACAGTGGGCGACCTTTCCGGAGGCGCTCGTGGAGGCGATCTGCTATCGATGGACCGACAGCAGGCCGAAGTGGGTCGATTCCGAGATACAAATCATCAGGTCCACCAGAAGGAAGAAGAGGACGGCGCGGTCACTGGCCAATCTGATAATGGCCAGGTCCCTCATCGAAAGCATGGCGATGACCTGTCACGGCGTGGCCCTATTGCCTAGCGATGTAGATAGGGACCCTGTTGCAAAATTAATCCGACACTTTGAAAATATAATTATTCTTTATTATCTATATTGTTACCAAAATTTATATGTGTGGCTATCACCATATACCAGCTGTCTAGGAAAGTATAAAAATGACAGCCACAATAATAGAGATACCACGTTCAATATTCAGTTTTTATGGTCAGACACACCTTGACACCTTCTCGATCCAGTTCGAAAAGGTTTCGATCGACTTCGATCGCTATGACGATCTGGCCATCAACGGCCTCAGACTGGCCATGGAGGCAATACGCCTCCATGCCGATGAGTTCTCTTTCTGGCAGAGAAGGAGGTTGGTCGGCAGGCCAGCATACGAAGAAAGGGTCGTACTCATTGCATTCCTGGTCCAGCAGCTGATGAGCCTCACCTTCCGTCAGACGGAAGGTATGCTGGTGATGATGCAGGAATATTATTCCATCGAAGCGGTACCAGATCATTCGACCTTGTGCCGGAAGATCCAATCAGACCGCTTCGCGGTCGTGCTGGACCGGTTCTTCCAGCACATCCTATCAGCTCTTCCGACCAGGAAGGTCGTCGCCTCGACCGACGCGACTGGCTACTCTGGAAGAAAGCAAGGCTGGCGAGAGACGACTCACGCCAGTCGTGCCACTCAGGACTGGGTGAAGGCGAATGTCGTCATCGAGGTTGACGAGTTCATCATGCTTTCCTACTTCCTTTCAGACTCGGACGTACACGAATCACAGACGTTCCGGGACGCCTGGAAC
>JAJFUT010000013.1 GCA_021372315.1 Methanobacteriota archaeon | reverse complement strand
TGAAGGTTCTTCGCCCTCATCCTTGCCACGACATCGGACAGCTCCGCGTCGGGATCGACCGTCTCGAAGTCCTTGCTCATGAGGTCAACGATGCTGTTGGCATCGATCTCGGACCTCAACATCTCTCTGCGCTTTATTGCTTCGATGTTGTCTCCTACCATTTCATCACCTCTGCTATAATGATCGTAAAGAACGAGCCTTTGGATATTATGCGTAAGACCTTGAGCTCTATCCCCTCTGACGATTACTTACTATGGCAGTGGCGGGTACCTAAACCTTTCCAATCAGTTGGTCGAACTTGATGCCTTTCAGCAGCTTTTCGACGACGTCCGCAAGGCCTTCCTCCGGAACGCGCACCTGCCTGCTCGTGTCCCTGTCCCTGATCGTCACGGTCCCGTCCTCGAACACCTGGTAGTCGACCGTTATGCAGAGCGGCGTCCCGACCTCGTCCATGCGGGCGTAGCGCCTGCCGATCGTGCCGGAATCGTCGAAGTAGGTCGCGATGCCCCTTTCCCTTAGCATCTGGTCGATCTCCATCGCCCTCTTGTCGAGGTCGTCCTTCGCCATGAGCGGGAATACGCCGACCTTGATCGGCGCGGCGGCGGTCGTGAGGCCCATCCTCACATAGTTCTCGTCATCGCAGGAATATGCATGCTCCAGGCAGGTGAACATGATACGGTCGAGGCCATGCGAAGGCTCTATGACGTGCGGGATGACCTTCTCGCCGTTGATCTTCTCCTTGACCAGGACGACGTCGAAGTACTTCTCCGGGATCGTCATCATCTCGCCGTCGACATCGATCTCGACCCTGCCGTCCTTGAGCAGAGAGACGTCGGCCGCCTCTAGGGCCATGCCGACCTTCGCGGACCTTGCCTTGAACTCGGGGCCAAGCAATCCGTACTTAGGCTTGAACGCCTGCCTTTCGACCTCCTTCGGATGGTCGAACCTCTTGAAGGCGCTCAGATCGGCCTGCGAATATTGTATGTGCCTGGTAAGGTCCCAGGCACCTCTGTCCGCGACGCCGACGATCTCGGTCCAGCCATATGACAGCAGCGCTTCGGCGTCCCAGCAGTCAGCGGCGTAGTGAGCCATCTCCGACCTGAGGTGCTGCCTGAATCGCAGTCTCTTCGGGTCCACGCCCGCCCTTATCAGGAACGATTGCGTGACCCAGACGAAATATGCGATCGTCTCGTGCTTTATGACGCCATTGTCGACCGCCTCGCCGAAGGTCATCTCGACCTCCTTCTCGTCGGTGTTCGGCACCAATCTGACCTTGACATCGCGTATGAGCTTGAACCGCGGCCAGCTCTTGTTGGCCGGGTCGATGAAGAGCTCCGCCTCCATCTGATTGAACTCCCTCAGCCTGATGACGCCCTGCCTCGGCGATATCTCGTTCCTGTACGCCCTTCCGATCTGGACGGCGCCGAACGGAAGCTGCTCCCGGGCATATCTGTACAGGTTCGGATAGTTGACGAAGATGCCCTGCGCGGTCTCCGGCCTAAGATAGCCGACGCGGCCGTTGCCTGGTCCGATCTTCGTCTTGAACATGAGGTTGAACTCTTCCACGTCGGACAGGTCGCCCTTGCACAGCGGGCAGATGACGTTCTTCTCCCTCAGAAGCGCCTGCAGGTCCTTCTTGGAGAGCGCGCCCGGGTTCGGGTGGAGGTCCTTTGCCAAGTGGTCCGCCCTGAACGACTCCTGGCACTGGTTGCACGTGACCATCAGGTCCTGGAAGTTCTCTGCGTGACCGGACGCCTTGAAGACGATCTCCGGCCCGATGATGTCCGAATCGATCTCGATGAAACCCTCGCTCAGCACGTATATCGAGCGCCACAGGTTGATCAGGTTCGTCTTCATCTGCGTGCCCAATGGGCCATAGTCATATAGGCCGGCGATGCCTCCATATATCTCGTAAGCGGGGTAGATGAAGCCTCTTCTCTTGCATAGGGAGAGGACGTCCCCGGCGTTGAACTCCTTCATGATCTCCTTTACTCCTCGTTCTCGGCCAAGATGGAAATGACGTCGTGGTCATAGATCATGGCGAGAAGGTTGTCCTTCGCGTCCCTGACCGGCAGCTGACCGAAATCGTTCTTGCGCATGATCCTCGCAGCCTCGGATATCGCGGTCTTCTTGAAGACGGTGATCGGGTTCGGGATCATGATGTCCTTCACTGGCACTCCAGGCAGCTCGACCTTGGATACCTCGTACCACAGCTTCATGACGTTCTTCAGACCTTCCCAGGACCACTCCTCGCGCTCGTTGACAAGCCCGAGCTCCGCGACGGCGACGGAGCCGTCGATGTAGGCCTTGTTGAATATGTCCCTGTCGGTAAGGATCCCGACAAGATGCCCAAGCTCATCAAGGACCGGCAGCGCGCTGGACTTGCTGACGCTGAGCGTGATCGAGGCGACGGCGAGCGTCGCCTCCTGATAGATCGGGACGCAGGGCGACATTATGACCTTCTCGACCGGTCCCTCGAGCGACTTCTTCTCGACGACGGCCAGCAGGTCGGTCGGGGTCAGTATGCCGACGAGCTTGCGGTTCTCGACGACCGGCAGGTGCCTCGTCTTCAGCTCGCTGAATATCTTGGCGGCCTTCTCGACCGGGTCCTTCGGGCCGATGACCGGCGGATCGCGGTTCATGATCATCGCGGCCTGGTCCTCGCCCGGCTTGGAGAATATGTCCTGGCGCGTGATTATGCCGGCCAGGGTCCCGTCGTTCCTCCTAACGACCGGCAGGCCGGTCAGGTTGTGCTTGACCATCGTCCGCAGCACCTCGTTCCTGCTGCCAGGGACCTGCGCCACGATCGGGTTGGTCGTCATCACTTCGCCTACGGTGGTCATCAGTTCCCCTCCGAATCGGCCTTTATCACCATGACGGGGCATTGCGCCAGCCTGATCACTTTCTCGGCCACGCTGCCCAACAATATCTTTGACACGCCGGTCCTGCCCAGCGTGCCCATGACTATGAGGTCGTAGTTCTTCGACGCGTCTATGATCTTCCTTGATGGGGAGCCTTCCTCGATGAGGGTCTTTACCTTGATGCCCTGCTTCTCCCCTTCCTTTATGACGAAATCTATCGCGTCCTTGCCTTCCTTCTCAAGGAGCGTATAGACAGAGACGATGGTCGAGTCCATCGGAAAGTTGATGAACGAGGTCTGATCGACAACGTACATCGCTGTGACCTCGGCTTCCATCTGCTTGGCCAGAGCGAGACCCTTGGCGATCGCTGCCTTGGTATATTCGCTTCCATCGGTCGGGATCAGTATCTTCTTGAACGAACTCATCTCCATCCTCTCCAGCTCTGACTTCCCACGCAAACCATCCTGACGTCATTCTCGCTCGAGCGCAGGACCAGGTCCGTCAGGGGGTCTCCACCCGGAGACCTGAGCACCACGAAGTCGCATGGTGTTCCAGGTCGTATGCTAATACTATGACCCTCATTTAAAATTAATCTTCCGCCAGCAGTCGCCATTTCCAATACACCTGTTACATCGCGAACCCCTTGGCCCCTGAGGACCCTCGCGGCGAACTCCATCTCCTTTAGCATGTCCGGCAGCGCTATCATCGCGTTGTCAGTGCCTAGTGCCAAGGAAGCCCCGGATGATACCAGGGCCGCGAGCGGCGGAACGTTCCCGAAGAACATGTTGGACCTTGGGCAGACGACGATCGGTACTTTGGCGTCCCGGCAGGCCTCCATGTCCGATAGGGTGGCCTTGGTCATGTGGACCACGAACGAGGGTCCGAGGTCGAGGACCTTGTCGATGTCCTCCCTCACCCTCTCCGATGCATGAAGGGCGAACCTGCGTCCTTTGCCGACGACGTGCTCGGCCAAGGCCTCAAGCTCTTCATAGGGCCAGTCCGTGATGGACGACACTCCGACGCCGTCGGCGTGCTTGAGCAGCTCGTCCACCTCCTCCCTATCGTAGCGAAGGGACGAGGGGCGCCCCATGATGTAGGGCTTCGACCCCTCCTTTCCTACCTTCCTAAGGAGCATGGAACCATGGACGCCGCACTCTCTGAAATCGACGAACCTCGAGACGCCGCCTCTGAACATGCGCCTCGATAGCACCTCGAAGGAGCGGCGTATCTCGGCCGCAGGGGCTTCGGTGAGATATCTGTGCTTGAGACCGTTCGGAGGGGCGACGACGTCCTCCAGGGGAAGCGTTAGGTCGACCTTGACGCCAAGGTCCGCCAGGTGAGTGTGGGCGTCGATGAAGGTAGGGACTATGACACCTTTGGCCTCCGCTCCCGGCGCCTCGCCTTTCGACACCTCCATCACGACCCCGTCCTCGAAACCGACGTGGCCATTGACGAACCCTTCTTCGGTGAGGACCTTGCCGCTCACGTATCTCATGCCCACTGAATCGGGTGGCCGGCTATTTCAACCTCTCCAGCGTACAAAGGTCTCCCTTCACGTCCGAAAGGTCCGGGCGGTTCTCCAGAACATTTGCGGGGTGATTGTATTTTATGCAGGTTCGTGTGTACCATCAACTAGGTTCTCAGACCGTGGGGCGAGGTCGATGTCGTTGGACGATCTGAAGGTGCTAAGGCTGCTCGTGGCGGTGGACGGATCGATGGGAAGCGTGAAAGCCATACAGAGGGCGGCGGTCCTGGCCAAGGAGGCGGTGGCCTACGAGGTCATCATAATCCATGTCATGGAGGCGAGGGACCAATCCACGCTCGGCCCGGAAGAGCAGGATGCCGACAGGGAGGCACGGGCGAAGGTCGTTCTTGATGAAATGATGGCCGTATCCAACTCGACCGGCATCGAGGCCAAGGCAGTCCTTCTGAGGGGTCATCCGGTGCAGGCCGTGCTCGACTACGCCGAGAACTTCAAGCCCGACATGATACTGGTCGGCAGCAGAGGGATGAACGCGTCGAGAGGTGCATTGATAGGGAGCGTCGCGTCATCGATCAGCAACCGCGCGAAGAACCCGGTGCTGGTGGTCCGCTCGGAATGATCGATTGGACGGCAAATTGGCATTTGCATCTGGATCTGGTGCCCCTTCTGTTCAAACTCGCTCCAACAAAGATATCTCGCATCCTGACGGTGAATGATTCCGATATTTTTTTATATCATCGCTTTTGTTTGGCATCCCCAAGGTGTAACAAATGGCAGTCAAGCTGAAGAAAGAGGACTGTGTTGGATGCGGAGCATGCGAGGACGCCTGTCCTAACGGCGCCATCAAGGTCGACGAGATCGCGGTCATCAGCGAGAAGGATTGCGTCGACTGCGGCATATGCGTCGACGAGTGCCCGAACAAGGCCCTCGAGTTGTAAACGCAATATCTGGTCTTACTGGCCGGCGCGGGCCGGTCTTCAAACCCCATCTTCTCGTAGTTTTCTCATTTCATCAAATCTTCCATAGCTAGCATCTATGTGGCCAATTCCAAGATTTTGAGCCGTTGACGAACCATCGGTCAATGACATTATATATCACGGCCATGATGCAACTTCAGATCTTAGGGGCCAGCCAACGAGGTTCCTAACTGGTCGCAGACGCGTGAACGACAATGCGTTCGAGATATGAACCGAGGCGCAGGTCAACATCCCGGTCCTCCCCGGCTCACAAGTCAGCGACCGCAGGGGGAGATCATCGATGAACGACAATTGCCTTGCCGCCGTGAGGATAAATCAGGATCTGTGCAGCCGATGCGCGGTCTGCTATTCCCTTTGCCCATTCGAGGCTATCGAACGAAAGCCCGAGGACGGCAGATTTTTGATCGACATCCAGAAGTGCCAGGTCTGCGGCATATGCTACAGCGCATGTCCCGTGACGGCCATCGAGATGGCGTATTACGATTACCAAGGTATGCTGGACCAGGTCCGCGCGGCCCGGGAAGGCGTCAAGGCGGACACATTGGTCATCATGTGCCGCGGCAACTCCCCGAGCAGCGGAGAGGTCGAGGACATACTCGCCGCACAGGGTCTGAAGGGGGAGAGCTACATCCCGATGCGCGTCCCGTGCGCAGGGAGGATCCCTACGGATTTCATATTCAGCGCCCTCAGGTCGGGCGTCAAGAACATCGTTTCGGTCCAATGCCAGGACGGCTTCTGCCGCATGAAGGAAGGAACGACGATCGAGACCCGGAGAATGATGCTGGGCATGGCTGTGATCAAGCAGTTCGGCTACCCCGACGATGCGCTCAAGGTTGTCAAGTACAGTCGCAAGGCAGCCTGGATCAACAAGGAGTGCGTCGGCTGCGACAAGTGCGTGTTCGTGTGCCCCTTCGAAGCGATC
>JAJFUT010000012.1 GCA_021372315.1 Methanobacteriota archaeon | reverse complement strand
ATAAAGGATGGGGCGCCTGGAAGAGTGCCACGCTCATTATGGTCGTCTTCATAATCGTTTATCCGAAGATGCACAAGGGCTATTACATAATGCCAATGGCCCTTCTGATGGTTTGGGCCGTCGATGATTGGAGGATTCTGGTCAGATTATTCGTCTCCTTCCTACCATTGCACTATGCCGCGGTTTGCCAAACGGGCAAGGCGGAATTCTTAAGCGACTGTTTTGGTAATAATAATATCTGGTTCTTCGGATTCGTTTTGGTGTTGATTGGAACCTTGCTATTCGTCGACTCGATGAGATTGGCGTTCAAGCGGGAAATGCTCAGCGACCGAGAAAAAGCAATGGTGTATAAATGATTATTTTAAAGGCTTTGACGCTAAACTACAACCAGTGATATAACCTGACCTTGAAAGTTGACCCCTTACTTTGACAGCAGACTCGCTGTTTTAACATGTATCAAATTTTAAAAATCATGAAAAAAGTGGTCTTGCTGTCGAGGTCAGGATATATGTCAGCGGCGATTCCACTTCCATAGACGAGCACAGCTAAGATGAAAAGGACCAGTATCTTTTTCTCCCAGTCAAGTTCAGAGATCTTTTTTCCGATCTTCCTGAACCTATAGCCAATGCCCATCTTTCGCATTCTCCGATTACGACTATTGGGAGGATAGTAAACAGTCCTCTCTTAAAATCAACTCACCCTGTTCAATTATTAAGCGATCGTACAATAATGATCGAAGCTAGCCCCTCAAGATCGTAACTTCAAACCTGCGTCATTCGGTCTTCTCGGCGGCATCAACGATTGTGTTCTCCTTTCCTGCATTGATGAAGGGTTTGCTTTTAAGGGCCAACCTGGTCGCGTCGATAAGCAGGATCGTACCAGCGAGATTAAGGGCCAGTCCGACCAACCAGCTACTCTCGAACTCAATATATGTCTTATCACTTTCAAGGGTAGAGAATGCGACCGATGCAATTATCGGCACGAACGACAGATAGATCCTCAATGCAATGGCCTTGTTCTCTACTGCCCACACGACAAGCAGTGTGAAGATGATGACATAATATCCGGTATGCACTTTGGGATATAGCACGAAGAACGCGAGCATGACGAGTGTCATGCTCTCCCACACACCGAGCTTCTTGATGTAGCAGTAAAGGTACGTTGCAACCATGCCCACGCCTATGATGCCCAGCTCGATCATACGGGGTATCTCGAAGCCGCCCATGTCAAGGAAGTGCCACATGCTCTGTCCCCCGGTCGTCCTGCTAGAATCCCCAAGAAAATAAAAATTTAAAAAGTAAGTGAAGTCGTCGTAGCAGAGGATCACGAACGCTCCTGTGACCAGTAAGGTCACCAGTAAAACGATGGTGACGAGAACGGTCTTGTCCTTCAAATTTCGTTGACGGAGGAACTCTGTTGGGAGCAGCAATAATGGAAACATCTTTATCCAGATCCCTGCCGCTATCGCCACAGCCGACCATTTCCTCCGATCATAGAACATCAGGATGGCCGCGAGCATGAAGAAGAACGCCATGATCGATTCGTCTTCCCCGAGGCTCGATTCGCTTATGAGGAATGGACACAAAACGACCATGAACGAAGCGAGGAACGCCTTGTTCTCATCCACCTTCCTAAACGATAAGTACATCATCGTTGCAAGGAAGAAAGCGAACAATGAGAAGTAGATGCTCCAGACCCACACATGGTCCGCTCCGCCAACAAGCTGGGCGGGGATAAGTATATAGTTGATGAGCGGGGGCGTCTCCGTGTGGACGTCCCTATATAGCAATCCGCCATCCAAGATTGTCTGTGTTCTGTTTTGATATCTCGGAACGTCCGGATGCGAAAGCTCCGGCGCGACGTCCTTGGAAAGGTACATCATATCGGTGGCGATGCCCGTTCCGTAGATGAGCACGGTGACGAGGAACAGGACCGCGATCTTCTTTTTCCAATCCAGCTGTAAGATCTTGCCCCACAGTTCCTTGATCGATCCTCCGCCCGTTATCGGACCACCTCCTCCATATGAGTGGTCTTCGTAACGAAGGCATCCGACTTAAATCCGATCCTGTCCGCATCGCATATCAGAGTTGTCCCGATGATGATGAGAATAAGACCAATGGTCCATCCTCCATCGATGATCGTCTGCGTTCTCGCTCTGTAAAGATCGTGATCATGCTCTCCATCAGAGTTCGACAAGAAATAAGCTGATGCAGGTCCGTAGATTAGCAGTGTTATTGCCAATAACAGAAGAATCTTCCTGAGCCAGCTCAACTTGCTGATTCGGGGGGAAACCTTCGATGGAATCTCGGACATCCTCATTAGGCGGTCACACCCCTTACGGCCATGATCCCCACATCATCGAGGACCTTGGTCCTTACGGGACCTCATCGCCTTCATCTCTTCCTTGTGGTCCTTCTTGAACTTAGAGAAGTCCCCGAGCGTGATGAAAGGCACGGTGTAGAACTTGATATAGGACTTGCCGCTGGGCCTGGCATAGTGCACGATCGGTATCTCGGCGATCTTCAGGCCCTTCAAGGAGGCCAATGGCAGTATGAACCTGTGAAGCCCCTTGTACCCGTCGGGGTTGAAGTCCATGGCGACGGCCTTTTCGCGCCTGAACGCCTTGAACCCGCTGTTCTGGTCCTTGACGTTCAGTCCGAAGCGCTTCTGGATGATGCGCTTGTTGTATACCTTCGAGATGAACTTCCTGATGAACGTGTCCGTGCGCTGGTGTCTCCAGCCTGTGACGACATCATAACCCTCATCGATCTTCGCCAGGAACTGCGGTATCTGCTTCGGTTCATACTGGCGGTCCCCATCCATGATGATGACGACGTCCCCCTTCGCCTCGAGGAAGCCCGTCCTGATGGCATAGGACCTTCCCTTGTTGACCCCGTGATGAACGACCCTGACCCTCTCGTTTTTTGCGACCAGCTCGTCGCACACGGCAGGCGTCCTGTCCGTGCTTCCATCATCGACCAGCAAAACCTCGCCGTCGATGTTGAACTCCTTGTAGACATCAAGTATGTCGGCGGTCAATGGCGGTACGTTCTCCTCCTCGTTCTTGATAAGCAGGACGGTGGTGCATTTCATCAGTTTCAACTCCAAGGTTCATTTCTCAGGTGCATTCTCAACAGCTAGTGATTTCTTCTTGTGATCGTGCAATAGCACCGCGATGATACTGACCGGGACGGAGAGCCAGATGGATGTCATGGCGCTCAGCACGCCCGCGGTCGCGGCGATCTCGGGCTCAAGGCCGCTCGCAGTGTAGATGGCCGAGGAGACGACGACGTTGCCGCTTCCGGCCGAGAGCAGGATGCCGCTCAGAGAGGCGAGACTGCAGGTAGCTACGACGGCCAGGACGGTCACGTCGGCCCCGAGGGCGTACATGATGAGCCATGTCCTCAATATCTCGTTCCCCCAGACGGCGATCGTCAGCAGGCATGCGTAGAAGATGTACTTCCTGTCCTTCCTGTCCTTCGAATGTATGGCGTTCGTGAACGAGAAGACGAATCCGGTCATCATCGTGTTGAGCTTATCACCCCTCTTACCGAGGTGAAGCCTGTTCACGACGCCGGTCCCCCACTTGCACACCTTGTTGGCGATCGCGGGGTTGATCAGCACATAGATGAGGAAGAAGTTGAGAACGACGAGGAGGGAGACGACGATCAACAACTGCTCGCCCAGGTCCTCGCTGAGATATGCCAGCAGCATGATGAGGCTCGTCATCGCCAGGATCGTCACGACGACGAAGTCCATGAGCCGCTCTGTGACGACCGTCGCTAGGCCAGTTCCGACGCCGACCCCCTCGTTCGTCTTTATCTCATAGATCCTTGACGTCTCTCCGACGACACGTCCAGGGATGATGTTGTTCAATGCCTGGGAGAACGTGAAGGTCGCAAATGTCGAACGGAACGACATTCTATTGCCCGTGCTCCTCACGAGCACTCCCCAGCGGTAGGACTTGACGACTAGATTGGCAAGGTATAGTCCGACCACGACCATGATCACGAGCCAGTCGACCTGGGACATGGCATCTGCGACCTCCTCAAGGTCCGAGAAGAGCAGTACTGCGACTATCAGAACGATGGATACGATTATCTTGACCTTGCTGCTCAATGCCAACTTTCGCATCAGTGCGACAGCTCCCTAATCCCCCCATAGGAAGGACCGTGCCAACGTTTCAAGGCCGTCTCTACGACCGCGGCGACGAGTCCATAATGGCATGTTTATATATCGTTTTTGACACCCGAGCGAGTGAAAAGCAAGGTATTTCGCTCGATGTCAAGCGTTATATCCACCAAAGCCGCTCGGACGGACGAAATGACGAAGGCCATAGTTTTCTACGATTCACGATACGGCAACACGGAGACCGTGGCGAGGGCGATCATGGAAGGCATGAAGAAGGGCGGGATCGAGGACGTACTTCTGGCCAGCATGAAGACCGCCGATGAGGAGGATTTCAGGGGAAGGGACCTTTGGGTCATCGGGAGCCCTACTCATTGGGGGTCGGCCACGTTCAGGCTCAAGACGCTCCTGGTCAATGCAATGAAGGACGAGGGGAAGGACAAGAGGGCCGCTGTCTTCGATACGAGGTACAAGGGGATGTCCCGAGGGGCATCTGGCAAGATATCGTCCCTATTGGAGACGTACGGTATTCCCTTGGTCACCGAGCCGATGGCATTCTATGTCGAATCCGGTGGCAGTTCGCTCGCGAGCGGCGAGGCGGAGAAGGCCCAAGCATATGGAGCAGAGATCGCTGGACGATCCAGGTGACCTACGTTTCTGCGGTGTCCTTCACGCCTCCCTTGTCCAGGTCGATCACTAGCAGCAGCGCCAATGCCATCAACACGAAACCGGAGGCAAGGGCGAACACGAAACCGTAACCGAAAGCGGCCGCGGCGAACCCGCCGACGAGCGAACCGACGATGGTCCCGATCCCGTGGATCGAATTGTAAAGCCCGAGCGACTGCGTCCTGAACTCCTTCGGGGCGAGGTCCCCGACGATCGCGTTCCCGGCGACGCTGAGACCTGCCCAGCAGAGCCCCGCTCCGGCGTGGAGGACGAGGAGCGATGCGAACATCACGCCCGAAGGCATATCGATCATCGTTACCAAGAAGAAGGACGGGAAGATCAGGATGCGGGCCGCGAAGCACGCCGCCTGAACGGTCTTCCCTCCCTTCCTCCCGATGGTCCGGCCCATCCATCCGTAGGTGAGGGCCGAGGCGATCGACGACGCGAGATAGACGATGAAGACGTCGGCGTTCGCCAGCCCCACCTCCTTGTAAAGATATATCGGGAGCGCGACGTAGAACGTCAGGAACCCGGTGAACGCCAGGAATATGACGAGGTAGTACGCCTTCAGCGTCGGAGAGAAGTTGCGCAGCTTGAGGTTGTTCCTGCTCACCTCGAGCGTGTAGAGTATCCTGTGCGGAAGGTATCTCGCCTTCTCGATCATGTGCAGGCTGACGTTGTCGAAGTCGCTCGGGTCGATCGACCCCCTCTTCAGGTTCTCCTTCGGCTCAGGTACCCAGCGCAGGGCGAGGACCATGGCCACAAGGCACAGGACGGATGACAAAAGGAACAGCGCCCTCATCGAGAGGTCCTGCCCGTCACCGTCGAATATCATCAACCATGCTATACCGATAACGAGGCCCATGACCCAGCCGATCCCGCCGACCTTGCTGAAATCGCCGAGGCGCTTCCCCCATTCGCTCTTATGGAACGATTCGAGGACGAGGACGGTGCCGACCGGAGCGATGGCCGCGGAGAGCAACCCCATCAGGAAGTTGGCCAGATAATATTGCGGGAGGGTCGTTGAGAGGCCCATCAGCATGAGGGCCAATGCCATCCCGAGGAACCCTATCAGTATGAACGGCTTGCGCCTCTTCGTGATGTCCGACAGGTTGCCCCAGAGTATGTTAGCTGGAACTGAGGCGATCGATGTCACGGCGGATACGATCCCCACCTCGGCCACGGACGCCTTCAGGGTCTGCGCCACGAACAAAGGGATGAGGTTGCTGGTGCTGCCGCCGGCTATGTTGTACGGCAAGAAGGTGTAGTACCACTTCTCATCGCTCGCGCCCCGACCCGACATCCCATCCCGTCTGGAGTGAGCTACTGACCTGAATATCAATCTTTCCGATTCACCGTTCTCAGACCTTCACGACCATGGCGACCAGGACCATCGCCAGGACGATCAGCGATATCAGGACGAACTGCCGGTCCCTCTCGATCGAGAACACGATGAGGGCAGCGAGTATCCTCACGAATGGCGTCGCGATCAGCATCAATATGCCCAGCTGAACTATCGCCAGCGGCGTTCCGGTCATAAGCTCGTCGATCAGCGTCTCGATGGGGATGACCGCATCGTCGCCGGAACCGTCGGCGATGTACAGAGCCAGTCCCAATGACATCGTCCCCAGGCTGAGAAGCATTCCGAACATGAGGACGCGGTGAAGCACGGAATTGATCAGGTCGTCCTTCATCACGCACCCCCCATCAGTCCGAACCCCTTGAGCACCATCAGGACCGCCACGAACAGGAGGAAGATGCAGAACGCCTTCTTCAGCGCGGAGCTGTCGATCCTGTCGACGACGGCCGACCCGGCCATGGCCCCTATCAGGACCCCGATGCCCACCAGGGCGGCGAGGACCGGCTGGATTAGATCGTACCTGAAATAGATCAGCGCGCCCGACAGGGCCGTGACGCCTATCATGAAGTTGCTCGTCGCGGTCGCGGCCTTCATCGGGACGCACATGTGAGCGTTCATCACCGGGACCTTGATGACCCCTCCCCCGACGCCCAGCAGTCCGGAGAGGCCTCCGGCGAAGAGACTTGCGAAGAGGCCGACCCTCGTTCCCTTGACCCCGTAGCTGACCTCCTTCTTTGATCTGGCGTCGAAGTAGCTGCAGGAGAGGTCCAGGGCGCCTTCCTTGTTACCGAGCTCCTCCGGAGAGTGGACGACCTCCTTCTTCGTGAGCATCCTGTACGAGGCGAACACCAGGACGAGCGAGAACAGGATGAACAGGACCTTCTGGTCCAGATACACCGCCACGAGCGCCCCTAATATCGAACCGGCCGTCGTGGCCGTCTCGAGGAGCATCCCCAGCCTGACGTTCGTATATCCTTCCCTGACGTACCTGGTAGCGGCGCCTGTGGACGCGGCTATCACGCCTATGAGGCTCGCGCCGATCGCCTCCTGCATAGGGAATCCCAGGCCCAGGGTGAGCGCGGGAACGACTATGACGCCTCCGCCCAGGCCCAGCAGGGAGCCTATCAGCCCCGCGAGCAGGGAGAGAAGGATCACGATCAGGGCGGTCGACGGGTCCATGACCGATGGTAATCCGATAAGGGCGAGATAATGCTTCTTGAGCGAGGAAGGGATTAATAATCACCTTCCCAATCGGTCGGCATGGACGTCATTCTCGTAAGGTACGCCGAGGTCGGCCTCAAGAGCCGAGGGGTCCGCTCCAGGTTCGAAAGGATCCTCATAGACAACATGATGTCCATCCTCGCCCACGACGGTATCGAGGCGATCATCGCCTGCGACCACGGCCGGATATTCGTCGAAACGGCCGACGCCCGGAAGGCCGGGGAGTCCGTCCGCAGGGTCTTCGGCGTGGCCTCGATAAGCATCGCAAGGAAGATAACTGGCGGGCTGAAGGAGTTCAGGGACGCGGTCGCAGAGTACTCCCTCAGCGAGATGTCCGAAGGACAGACGTTCAAGATAGAGGCGAGGAGGACGGGGACGCACCCGTTCACCAGCATGCAGGCGGCCGCCGAGCTTGGCGAAGCCGTCCTCATGGCCAACGAATCCCGCGATATCAAGGTGGACCTGCATCATCCAGATGTGACCATCTATGCCGAGATCAGGGAGAACCAATGCTACATATTCTCGACCTACCTCGATGGTCCCGCGGGATTCCCGATGAGCAGCCAGGGGAAGGTGCTGGCGGTCCTTGAGAACGAAAGGGACAGCGTGGCGGCATGGCTTATCATGAAGAGGGGCTGCCGCTGCGTCGTCATGGGGCATCAGGGAGCGATCGATATCCTGCGCAGATGGGACCCCGAGCTGAAGGTCGTCGAGCCGTCCGACCCGGCGGAGGCGGCGGTGAAGTACAAGGCGGCGGCCGTCGTGTACGGTCTGGGCGTGAACGACATCAAGAGGATATCGACGCTAAACATGTCCGTGCCGGTGTTCTATCCCTTGGTCGGAATGGACGACGAAGAGATAGAAAGGAGACTGGCATCGATAATCTGATGCCAGCTCGTAAAAAAACGAGAGATGAAGGGGTTTTACTTGTTGTGATGGTCGTGAGCTGCACCGGAAGGTCTCATCTTCTCGGCGCCCTTGCCCTTCCACCTGAGGCCACGTCCCTTTATTCCAGAGGACGTCAGGCCGCGGTAGACCCTTCCCTTCTGCTTGTTGCTGCATATCCAGTTGATGGACCTGTCAGCCATTATGACGGGGTGGTGCGTGTCGACCATGATGATCTCGAACCAGAAGTTCTTGCCGTCCTCTCCTACCCAGTAGGAGTTCAGCACCTGGAGGTTCGGGTAGCGCTTCTGGGCCCTCTCCTCGCAGATCCACTTCAGGCTCTTTCCCATCGTGAGCTTGTTAATGCCCTTGTTCTTGGCCTTCCTGCCCTTCCAGCGCATCTTGCGGCGCTGCAGGGAACCCTTCCTGACATGGCCGCGTACCATCACGTAGCCCTGCTTGGCCTTGAACCCAAGGGTGCGTGCCCTGTCGAGCCTTGTCGGGCGCTCGATGCGGCAGAAGTTCTCCTCGCGCCTCCAGTTGATGAGACGCTCGAACATCAGGTCGTCAACATAAGTCTTTCCGGGGTTGTTCCAGGCCTCGGCGATGTACTTGTACATGCTCTTGCCTGATACCGGCTTCGTCTCCTCTTCGGAGGCGGTCTTTTTTGTCTCCATTGTTATCACCGTTAGCTTCGTTTTGGCTGGCAGGGATTCACCCTTTAGGGCACATTTCCTGCGAGACTCTGCGTCTCGCCAATGAGAGCAAGGGAGCAAATGATTGACCCTATATAACCATTCTCATTCTCGAATCGGACGTTCCAGCAACCTCATGACGGTGTTAGATGGACCTCTCTGGCCTCCTCCTCAGGCCGATGATTCTTTTTTAATAGTGTGAGCTTCTATGTACATATGCCCCGCAAGGAATTCTTTCGATGTCCTTGCCAGCGAAGTGATCGACATGATGGAAAAAGCTTCAATTGAAATGCCTGAGATAAGCACGAGCGGAAGGACGTTCTTCTTCATCCCTGCGGAGAGCAGGGACTGGGAACATGTGGTCGCAACGTTCAAGGACCATCTCAGAAAGATCGACCCTCAGGTCGACGACATACTTCTCAAACCCTACAGCCTTCCCGAAATGCGCACCGCCCTCTCGCAACTCCTCCATGTCCGCATGGCCCACCTGTACAGCCTCGACTGCAAGGTCGAGGACCTCGAAAGGATAGTCGCCCTCGACTGCATAGAGACGATGAACAACTTCCTGAGCGAGAGGAACGAGGTCATGTCCAAGGCCAGCGTGCTGCGTGGCCTGATGTCGGCGTACGGTCACGGGGACGGCGAACGGTGCTCCTACCCATTCTACGTCGACCTCATCAACATCATCAAGGGCATGCAGATGATGTCCGGCATATACAAGGAGGAGGAGCCGGTCTATGCCAGCAAGGACAGCACCGAGGTGGCGAGGAACAGGTCGGACCATCTCGACAAGCTCGCCATGCATTGCCGACAGATCATGGCCAGATATCCGTCAGGGATCGACAAGGACATCGTCCAGATAAGGACGGGGAATCGGAAGAGGATACTTGACATCCTCGGTGGAGACGGATATGATTGGTCCGACCACGTCTGGCAGAGAAAGAACACGATCAGGAGCACGAACGACCTGTCCCGGTTCATCGATCTCTCCGAGCAGGAGGCCCAGGCGATCGACCTGGCGGTCAAGCACCGCATCCCGTTCGGGATCACGCCATACTACGTGTCGTTGATGGACAAGGAACCGTCGAGGGCGAGGGACCACGCGGTCAGGGCTCAGGTCATCCCGAACATACGTTATCTGGAGATGGTATTGACCAGAACGGCCGAGAGGAAGGCGGACCTCGATTTCATGAAGGAGGGGGAGACATCGCCGGTACGGCTCGTCACCAGGCGATACCCGATGATCGCGATCATGAAACCCTACAACTCCTGCGCGCAGATATGCGTGTACTGCCAGCGCAACTGGGAGATAAGGGACGTCGACATCGAGGGGCCGGTCATCGACGACAAGGCCGTCGACACGGCCATCGAATGGTTCGTCGAACATCCCATGGTCAGCGAGATACTGCTGACCGGCGGCGACCCCGCTCTCCTGGAGGACAAGACCCTGAAGAGGGTCCTGAAGAGGTTCTCGGAGCTGGAGCACATCACGAGGATCAGGATCGGCACGAGGGTCCCGGTCGTCCTTCCGATGCGCATCAACGGTTCTTTCATGGATTGCCTGGAAGAGGCGCACGACCCCCCGAACAGGGAGGTGTGCATCGTTACGCACGTGGAACATCCGTACGAGATCACTCCTGAGTTCATCGATTCCATCCAGTCCATCAGGAGGAAGGGAATGTCCGTGTACAACCAGCAGGTGTTCACGTTCGAGAACAGCAGGAGGTTCGAGACCGCCGCGCTGAGGGACCTGCTCAAGCGCTCTGGCGTCGATCCTTATTACACGTTCAACACCAAGGGCAAGGAGGAGACCGAGTGGTTCCGCGTACCGATCGCCAGGATACTGCAGGAGAGGAAGGAGGAGGCCCGCCTTCTCCCAGGTCTCACCCGGACGGACGAACCGGTGTTCAACATCCCCGCCCTCGGAAAGAACCATCTTCGGGCATGGCAGCACCACGACATGATCATGATAACCCCCAGAGGGGAGAGGGTGTACGAGTTCCACCCCTGGGAGAAGAACATCGTCAAAGCTCCAACGTACGTGCACAGGGACGTCCCGATCATCGACTACCTGGACCGCCTGGAGGGCGTCGGGGAGGACAAGTCCGATTACTGGAGCATATGGTATTACTTCTGAGGGCCCTCAGGTCGCGTCGTCCGCCTTGCATACCGTCAGCACCTCCCTCTTCGGCTCCTCCGGGCGTCTCTTGGCGAGGAACAGCTCGGTGAACTTCCTCAGTTCTAGCACAACGAACGTGAAGAGGCAGATCGCTCCGACGTATTCCCAGTGCTCCAGGCTTAGCGCGGTCGCCGAAAGGAGGTCCCCGAGCGGGTAAACTGCAAGGAGCTGAAGGCCGATCGCAACACCGATCGCTGCGTAGACGTACTTGTTGATCCCGATGCTCCATCGGATGTTCTTCAGGAAAGGCTCCCTCTCCTTCTGCGCCTCGATCGCGTTCACGAACTGAACGAAGGACACGCTGGTGAACATGATAGTGTTTACGATGGCATCGTCGAACATTCCCCTGAGCCATATGTACATCACGAACAGGGCCGACCCCATGACGAGCGAGAAGTACAGCGTATTTTTGATCTGCGATCCGTCGAAGAACTGCTGCGTCGGTTTGCGCGGCCCCCTCTCCATGACGTCCCCTTCGGCCTTGATGAACGGGAAGACCTTGTCAGGCACCCCGTCCGTGACCAGATTGACCCATAGGATCTGGACGGCCGTGAGCGGGGAAGGCAGCCCCGCGATGAGCGCGGCCCCGACGAGCATGAGCTCCATGATGTTGGTCGACAGCAGATAGTAGATGACCTTGCGAAGGTTGTCGGCGATGTTGCGCCCTAGCCTGATCGCCTCGACTATGATGCCGAGGTCGTTGTCGACGATGACCATCTTCGACGCGCTCTTCGCGGCCTCCGTCCCTGAGCCCATGGCGATGCCCAGGTCCGCCGCCCTTATCGCCGGAACGTCGTTGACGCCATCGCCCGTGACTGCGACTATCTCGTCGTTCGCCTGAAGGAGCTTCACGACCCGGTACTTGTTCTCCGGCGTTGCTCTCGCCAGCACGGTCGTTCTGCGAAGGCGCCCGCATAGATCATGGTCGCCGAGCGCATCGATCTCCTTTCCTGTGATGACATCGTCGCCCTCCCTGAATATGCTCACCGATTCCGCGATCGCCCTGGCGGTGCCTGGGTGGTCTCCGGTCACCATCATGACGCGGACGCCGGCCTTCCTCGCCGACTCGACCGCCTCGGCCACGCCCTTCTTAGGCGGGTCGACGAACCCCATGAGCCCTATGATCCTGACCTTCCATGCGGAGGGGTCGTCGACGGCGTCCCCTCCCATGCCCAGCGCTATGACGCGAAGCCCTTTCGAGGTCATCCTGTCGATCTCTGGCTCGAACATACCGGACCCATCATCGTCCGAGAGGCCCCTCAGCGCCTCGAACGCACCCTTGACGAACAGCGTTCTCTCTCCATTCACGTCGTTGAGGGTCGCCATCGCCCTCAGGTTCGTGTCGAACGGATGCACCCAGATCCTGGCGTTCTCGGATTTTAGCCTTTCAAAGTCATCCTCGAGGAAGGTGGCCATGGCCACGTCTATCCCGTCCCCCTTCCCGTCCTTTGAATCGTTGCAGAGGGCGGCGCATAGCTTCGAGCCCGCCTCATCGACGAAGAACGTGTCCGTGACGCTCAGTCTCCCTTCCGTGATGGTGCCGGTCTTGTCGGAGGCGATGATCGTCGCGCTGCCGAGCGTCTCGACCGAAGGAAGGTACCTGACCAGCGTCTTCTTCTTGCTCAGCGATAGCGCCCCGACGACCATCACGACGGTGACGACGAGCGGGAGGCCTTCCGGCACGGCCGAGACCAGCTGGGCGACCATCAGGTAAGCCACCTCCGCGAAGTCCCTTCCCTGGAGCAGCCCGATGACGCTCAGGGCTGCAACGATCAGCACCACTATGGCCACATACCTTCTGGAGAAGAATGCCAGGGCCTTCGTCAGCGGCGAGGACGGCGCCTTCTCCTCGGCCTTCCTCGCGATGGATGCCAGGTACGTGTCGTTGCCCGTCGCGACGACGACCCCGAGGCCCGTTCCCCTTCTGACGGTCGTACCGGAGACGACGCAGTTCTCCAGTTCGTAGGGCTGGGCGTCCTCCGCGACCATTGCCGTCGCGTCCTTCTCGACGTCGATGGACTCTCCCGTCAGCAGGGACTCGTCGACGCTGAGGCTCTCACTGTGGAGGAGCCTGACGTCGGCGGTGACGACGACGCCCTCGCTCAGAACCACGATGTCCCCAGGGACCAGCTCGGACGACTTGACGTCGGTCCTCTGTCCGTCCCTCAGGACTATGTCCACGCTCTCGGTCAGCCTCTTCAATGCCTTAAGCGACGCCTCGGCCTTCAGCTCCTGCCAGAATCCTATGATGCCGTTGATCAGGACGAGCGATGCGATGATCGCGAAGTCACCGACCTTGCCTAGGGCCAGCGATATGACGCATGCGAAGATCAGGAAGAAGATCAGCACGTTGTTGAACTGCCTGAGGAACAGGAGCAGGTGGCTGGTCTTCTCTTCCTGGAGGACGTTCGGACCGAACTCCGAGAGCCTTCTCTTCGCTTCGGAGGACGTCAGACCTTCCTCGGTGGACGATACAGACCTAAGAACAGTCTCCGCGTCGAGAGCCTGGGCGTTCCCCTTGAGGACCATGCTGTTCTAAGGGTAAAAGATGATATTTAATTGATTTTGATGGAAAGCCCTTGGATCTCACAAGGCCGTCCTAATCTATATGACGGGCGGGAGCATATCTCGGTGCATGGCCTTGAGCGATCCCTTCCTGGGGGACATCACCTTCCTGGAACTGCTGATATTCATCCTCTTCATAGCGATAGTCGTGGTCATCGCGAGGATACTGTACTACCTCATGAGAAGATATCTCGACAGCAGGATATCTAAGAAATCATCCAAGGGAATATCAAGGCTAGTCCAGTACGTCATCTTCTTCACCGCTTTCTACATCGGGTTCGTCCTCTTACTTCATCAGGACCTCAATTCCCTCTTCGTGTCGCTCGGGATCATCGGTCTCGCTGTCGCTTTGGCGGCCCAGCAGGTGCTCGAGAACGTTTTCGCAGGGATCCTGATCTCCTTATCCAAGCCTTTCGAGCTCGAGGACTGGGTCGATGTCGGGGGCGTGCCGACGACCAAGATCGCGAGGGTCCGGGACATGAGCCTGATGTTCACCGAGCTGAAGGACATCGACGGCAGGACAATAACACTCCCGAACGCCTTCATGATGACCAACAAGGTCGTCAACTACAGCAAGGCCGGTTTCATCGCCTTCGACATACCTATCGTCCTGAGACAGGGGGCAGACCTCGGGAAGGCATATTCGATCGTGCTCCACGAGGCCGATGTCGACGAGAACATCCTCCCCAATCTGTCCGGAGAGGAGAAGAGGGCGATGAAGGGCCTTCTCGAGAGGCCTCATATCAAGGCGATATTCGGGGACCGCCCCGACATGAAGATCTTCGAACCTCAGCTCAACGTCGTAAAGCTGGAGGAGAGCAGGATCACCCTAAACGTCAGAGTATGGGTGAAGGACCCTCAGAGGATGGATTCGATCAGGTCGAGGTTCCTAGAGATCTTGAACAGACGGTTCAAGGAGGAAGGGATAGGGCTCGCCGATGAATGAGCCTGTCTATCTGACGGTCACATGCTTCGTCTTGTTCACATGAAGTCGTCAAGGGTCAGCTTCTTGTCGGTCTTCTTGACGTCCGGTCTCTTTGCGGCGGGGGCCTTCTCCTCACCGCCGAAATTGCCGTCGAGGAGGTTCGACTGGGTGTTGCCTGACATCAGGCTGCGGTCGTCCAGCCCCCACACCTCAGTGACCCTCGAAACGGTCTGTGCGATCCTCTCCGCATAATAACGCCAGTCGGGCGTAGAATCGAACGGGCGCCCTTCCACGTACGGGGCGACCTCCTGAGGGGACCGCCTCGAGTTCGTCACGACCCACGACACCTTCATCCCCGGGACGAACTGATACCCCATCGCCATAAGCTTCCTCGCCGCCTGAACGGTCGCCTGGCTGTCCGGATTGGCGTACGAGTTGAACGGCTTGCAACCCTTCGAGATGACGAGCTTCTTGGGGTTAACTTTCCCTTGCAGCGTCTCCTGCACGGACGTCCTGGCGATCTTCATGGCGCCGTCGATGTCGCCGTCGAGTATCTTGTCGAACACCGATTGGAGCGTCTCCGACTGGAGGTCGAAGGAATCGGTTCGCCTCATCTCGTAACCGCGAACGACGAGGTCCTTCTTCGGCCAGACCATCCTACCGACGTACCTCTTCTTCTTGCCGTGCGAGAACAGCGATTCCATGATCTTCTCGAACTCCAGCATCCCTCCTTCCTTGGAGAAGCGGTCGGCCATGTGCTGCCCGAACGCCTTGGCGCCCTCGAGGTCCTCTTCCGGGGACTTCACGAATATCGAGTCCGTATCGGAATAGATGACGCGGTAGCCCTCCGAGGTGAGGCTCTGGATGATGCCCTTGGTCGTTTCCCTGGCGAACGCCGTGATCGACGAGCCGATGTTCTTGTCGGTGAACCTGTAGAAGGAGGACGCGAACACTCCGTAGAAGGAGTTCATGAGGATCTTGATGGCCTGCTGGAGACCGTCATAGTACATCTCCTCGTCCTTGTCCTTCGCCCCCTTCATCATCTTCTTCGTCTCGTCCCTCTCCTTCATGAGGCGGACGAGGATGCTCGGGAGCAGCCCCTCCCTCTGGGTCCTGTCCAGGAACCTCACGCCGTTCGGGCTGACGATGGTGCCTTTGGGGCTTATCGTCGTGAAGCATATGTTGCGCGAGATGATGATCGACGGGTACATCGATTTGAAGTCCAGGACGCACACCCAGTGATACAGGCCAGGTTCGATGTCGTGGACGTAGCCGCCCTCGATCGCCTCCTCGTCGTCCCTGAAGTTGCGCGTCATCGGCACGCCGACCCCGGCGCGGTCGGCCGCCCTTATCAGTATGGAATCTATCAGCAGCGAGGAGCGGTTCTTCATCACATCATCGAGCGGCAGCTTCGAAACGGTCGCCAGGTCCATGATCTTCCTGATCCTTTCGAGCTTGTTCAGGATCCTCAGCGATAGCTCGGCGTCCCTCGTGCAGTACTCGATCACGCGGGCCTCGTCCTTCGCCCATTCCTCGTCCATCTTCCTCGGGTCGACGTCCAGCTTGGTCTCGCCCCCCAGCAGCTGCATCGAGACCGCGTTGAGCGTCTCCTGCTTCGGCTTGAGGTCCATCTTCACGGCCCACCACGCGTCGACGATGAGACGGCCGGTCACTTCCCAGATCGGTTTGTTGTACTTCTGGTCCCTTCTCCCGTTCAGAGGCGATCCGTCGCGTCCCCATCTTATCGGTATCCCGAGCTCGTTGGCTCGCTTCTCTATGACCCTGAGGTCGTAACCCTCGATGTTGTATCCAGAGATGACGTCCGGGTCCTTCTCACGGATATAGCTGGTGAAGTCCTCGATTATCTTCCTCTCCCCGCCCTTGAAGGAAGCGCCCTCGACGATCCTTCCGTCGGCCTGGAGCACGCAGCAGATGGTGAGGATCCGCTTGTTGTAGAAATCGTCCGGCGCCTCTTCCTCGTCCGGATCGACCTCACCGTCGGCCATCTTATTGTCGTTGATGTCCTTCAGGCTATTTTCGATATCGAAGCTCAGCACGCGCAGGGACGGGCTGAACGCCTCGATTGGCTCTATCCTATCGAGGTTGACGACGACATCCGTCGTGTAATTGTTCATCTCGACCTCGTGGCCATATGCCCTGATGCAGGAACCGAGGTCGTTGTTGTAGATGTATCGGAGGTAGAACGGGATATCGGCGGCGAGGAACTCCCCCCGGATCCGGGTGTCCTCCCTCAGCAGCTTGACGTGCTTGGGCATCCTGACCGTCACCCTGAGGCATCCCCTGTTCGCTCCCTTATGATAGAGCTCCGTCCTTTCGACGGCGATCACCTCCCGCCGCCCTTTGAGGAACTCCTCTAGGTCGGGGTCCTCGGAGACGATGAAGCAGTATGGCCTCTTCCCCATCTGGTTCGTTATCACGTCCCTGACGACTATGGACCTTCCCTCGCGGGTGTGGCCGTACAGCTCCACGATGATGTTCTCGTCCTGAGTGGACTTGTACGTCGCGCTCACGATGCGGAGGTCCCAATGGTCCATTCGATCACTTCTTCGAGATGATGGACATCACGTCGCCGTCCTGAAGGACGTGGTCGTGTCCGACCACGCGCTTCGTCCGGGCGTTGATGCCCCTTATGAAGTTGTCACCGAGGTCGGTGTGTATCTTGTATGCGAGGTCCTTCGCCGTCGCGCCCCTCTTGATCAGCAGCGCGTCCGGGAGGACGTTCCCGTTGTGGTCCGTCCACTTCGTCTCGTCCTCGACGGGATAGACGACGATGAGGTCCAGCAACTTGAACGCCGCGGTCTCGAGGGCGTTCTGGATCCCCGTGCCGTTCAGCCTCTGCATGTTCTGGCCCATGTGGTCTAGGGCCTTCTTCTGGGCCGGGTTCAGCTTGGACGGGTCGTTGATCGTGAAACCGTTCGAGCCGGGCACGTACGTCAAGAGGTCCGCCTTCGACGCCTTCCGCAGCGCCAGCTCGGTCTCTGCCATCGTCGGGACCGTGATGTATCCCGGCTGGTCCATCATCTTCTTGAGGAACTCGGGCGGGGTGGCGTCGGCCTTGTTCAGTGCTATCATCAGCGGCTTGCTGTTCCTGCGGATCGCGTGGCATAGCTTCAGCATCTCCGCCTCCTTCCATCCCAATATGTTCTCGGGCAGGGGCGTCTCCCTCAGTGCGGCCGATATGGCGCTCTCGGACACGCCGAGCCCGGTGAACTTCTGATGGATCATCTCGTGGACCTTGAGGCCCTCGAGGTGCGCCTGCCTGGCAGATTTCTCCCAGCCCTTCTCAAGGATCCCCCTCATCCACTGCGCGATCTCGTCCTCCAGGAACCTGACGTCCTCCATGGGGTCGTGCGTGCAGCTTGCGACGGAGTTGCCTTCGCAGTCCGTGCTTCCCGTCGAATCGATGATATGGATGAAGGCATCGGCCTGGCGAAGGTCGTCGAGGAACTGGTTCCCCAGCCCCTTGCCCTTGTAGGCATCGGGGACGAGCCCTGCTACGTCCAGCAGCTCCACGGGCACGAGCCTGGTACCGTTCTCGCAATTCGAGTTCCTCGGATCGCACGGATGTCCCAGCTCCGCATGCGGGCATTTCGCCCTGACGTACGCGACACCCCGGTTCGGCTTGATCGTCGTGAACGGATAGTTAGCGATCTCAGCGGGGGCCATGGTCGCCGCGCTGAAGAAGGTGGACTTCCCGACGTTTGGTTTACCAACGATGCCAATCAACATAGCTCTCGCCCTGGTAATCCGCTCAGATTAGATTAATGATTGCCCAAGGCCTCCGATGGACCTCCTGGCTCGTTGCCATCTGCGCGAGGGGCGTTCAAAGGCGGTACTCCTTGATGCTCTCCGCCATCTCCCCCAACCTCGATTGGACCAGCTGGTGTATCGTACCCTCGGGGTACAGGCCATTGGGCCCCCTCGTTCCCGCCTGCACCCCCGTCAGGACCTCTATGCCTTCGTCGATCGTCTTGATCGGATAGATGTGGAACAGACCCGCCTCGACTGCGTCGATGACCTCCTGCTTGAGCATGAGATTGCGGACGTTGCTCTCGGGTATGAGGCACCCGTGCTTTCCGTTCAGTCCCCTGGCCTTGCAGATCTCGAAATAGCCTTCGATCTTGTAGTTGACGCCGCCGATGGCCTGGACCTGTCCCATCTGGTTGACTGAACCGGTGACCGCGTAGCATTGCTTGATCGGCCTGTCGGCCAACGCCGACAATATGGCGTACAGCTCCGTGCTCGATGCGCTGTCCCCGTCGACGCCGGAATAGCTCTGCTCGAAGACCAGCCTGGCGTTCAGGCTCAGGGGGCTCTTCTGCGCGTACATCCTGTTCATGTATCCGCTCAGGATGAGCACTCCCTTGATGTGGGTCGGTCCGCTCATCTGCGCCTGCCTTTCTATGTCGACGACACCCTCCCTGCCGACGCCTACGCTCGCAGTGATGCGGCTCGGCCTGCCGAAAGCATGATCGCCGATCTGATAGACGGCCAGGCCGTTCACCTGTCCGGCGACCTCCCCGTCCGTGTCGACGAGGATCGTTCCGTTGTTCATCATCTCGCCGATCCTCTCCTGGATCATGTTCGAACGGTACTCCTTCTCCTCCAGCTGCTTGGTGACGTGATTCTTCGAGATGGTCTTGCTGCCGTCCGAGACCGCATAGAAGTTCGCCTCCCTGATCAGGTCAGCGACGGCCGCGAACTGGGTCGACAGCTTATGTTTGTCGTCAGCGAGCCGCGTGCTGTAATCGATGACGGCGGCCAGTGCGGGCGGTTCAAGGTGCAGAAGGTCCTCCTTCTTGCACAACGTGCATATGAATGACGCATATCTGCGGATGTTCTCCTCCGTCCTCTCCATCGAGACGTCGAAATCGGCCTTGACCTTGAACAGTTCACGGAACTCCTGGTCATAGTTGTAGAGGATGTCGAACATCTGCGGGGTGCCCATAAGGACGATCTTGCAGTCGAACGGGATCGGCTCCGGGTGCAGGGTCTTCGTGACCATGAAGTCGAACCTGGCGGCTGGTTCCTCCACGGTCAGTTTCATCTGCTGGATCGTCATCTTCAGGGCCTGGTATGCGAACGGGTCGGCCAGGAGCCTGTCCGCCTCTATCACCAGGAACCCTCCGTTGGCCTTGTGCGCGGAACCGCTCCTGATCATCGTGTAGTCCGTGGACAGCGCGCCGAAGCGGACCTCCTTCTCGCTATACCCGAATAGTTTGTTGTGCGTCGGGTTCGTCTCGATGACGGTCGGAGCGTTCTGGAGATCGGTGTTGTCGACGACCAGATTGATCTTGTAACCTTTCGTGGGGTCGATCGGGACCATGCCCGGGGGGAGCGCCTGGGGCGGAAGGAGCAGGAACGGAAGGTTGTTCAGCACGTCATCCTCCACCTCCAGGAGGTACTTCTCGACGGACTCGTTCCCCTTGAATATCTCCCTCGCCTTCTCGAGGAGGGGGTCCATCGCCTGGTCCGCGGTGGTGCGGTTCAGTTCGGTCATGAGCTCTTCTGCCTTTCGGGTCAGGTCCCTAAGGGGACGGAGGAAGTCCCTGAGCTTCCCCTCGACCTCCAGACGCTTGAGCTCGATCTCCTTCTGGAGCACGGGCGGGAGCTTGTTCAGCTCCTCTGGGGTCAGCGCCCTTCCCTCGGTCATCGGCGCCACGTTCAGCCCGAGAGGCGTGGTCTGCAGCTGGAACCCCGCGTCCAGCGCCATCTTGTTCGCTTCGATCAGGAGGTCGTTCTTGTCGGTCTCGATGGACTTGATCGCCATCTCCCTCTTCTTGGCGTAGGCCTCGCTCTCGAACGCCGACTGCAGGACCTTCACCAGACCGGATGTGAAGAGGTCCATCTCCTTCCTGAGCTCCTTTCCCATGCCTGGTTTCAGACCTATGCACTTCGGTCTGCTGGCATCCTTGAAATTGTTCACGTACACGTAGTCATTGGGGACCGGCATGGACTTCGAAAGCTCCATGATGAAGTTCACGACGGACGTCTTCCGTCCAGTGCCTGGCACCCCTGAGATGAATATGTTGAACCCGCCGTCCCTCATCTTAAGGCCATACTTCAGGGCTCGCACGGCGCGGTCCTGGCCGATGATCTCCTCCAGCGGGGTGAGGTCCGCCGTGCTCTTACAATCGAACATGAGATGCGGGCACTGCTCGCTGCACTCCTTTACTGATAGTTCCTTCATGAATCCCACTCTTACGATCATTGAATCAATTGACGCCCATTGATATTTCTAAATTTTCCAAGAAGCGGGAGGTTCGACAAAATCATTGAAATATGAAATTTACAATGGCATGACAAACCATTGCAAGGCCTTTTGCGGGCCATCATTGACCCATCAGGACATGGTTGAGCTGGAGATTGAGGGAATGGAAAAGAAGGAACAGCAGTTCGTTTGGATGGATGGCAAGATGACCGAGAAGGAGAAGGCCATGGTCCCTATCATGACACACGCCCTTCATTACGGCACCGGGGTCTTCGAAGGCATTCGCGTCTACCACACGCACGAAGGCCGGGCGGTGTTCAGGCTCAGGGACCACATGGTCCGGTTCCAGAACTCCACCAAGGCGCTCGACATGAAGATCCCGTTCAGCATCGACGAGATGATCGAGGCGGTCCGCGAGACCGTCCGGGTCAACCCGAAGCATCTGGACTACATCCGTCCCCTGGCATACTACGGCCACAACGAGGACGACAAGATCACTCTGAACCCGACGATCTTCCCGGTAAGGGTCGCCGTCGCCCTGGCATACATGGGCGCGTATCTCGGCGCGGACAACCTGGAGAACGGAGCGAAGATCATCACCTCATCGTGGAGGAAGCCGTCGAACGACTCCACCTCGCTCCAGGCGAAGATATGCGGCAACTACGTCAACTCGGTCATGTGCAAGATAGAATCGAACATGCAGGGCGCGGACGAGGGCCTGATGCTCAATTCCAACGGGACGGTCGCGGAGGGACCGGGCGAGAACATGTTCATCGTGAGGGGCGGGAAGCTCATAACGCCGACGCTGGCGTCCGGAGTTCTAGAGGGCGTAACAAAGGACTCCATCATAACGATAGCTAAGGACCTCGGCTACGAGGTGGTCGAGAGGGAGATCACCCGTTCGGAGATCTGGATCGCCGACGAGTTCTTCATGACCGGCACGGCCGCCGAGGTCACGCCGTGCGGCACCCTGGACGGAAGGGTCATAGGCAACGGGAAGCGCGGGCCTATCACCAAGCATATCCAGGAGACCTTCTTCCAGGCAGCAAGGGGCGACCTGCCGAAGTACAGGCACTGGCTGGACCCGGTCGACAACAAGAGATGATCCTTCCGGGGAGGGGCTCCCCGTCCATTCCCTATTTTCAAAACGATCTCTTCGTGCTATTTCCGCTCAATCGCCGATGTACTCGACGTCGTTGGCCCCCTTGCTCGACATGAGGCGTTTGGATATCAATCCCGCCTCAAGCCAAGCGGCGGTGACGATCCCCGATGCGACCAGACAGTTCGAGCTCATGTCCGACTCGATGAACGCCTTGTGTATCCGTCCGTTCCTCTTGTCGACCAGGTCCTCCATCGTCAGCTTCTTCAGCGAGTCGGCCAGGGCGACCGCCTTCGGACATGTGGACTCGATCCTGAGATCATAACCGCCCTCCTGGTCCTGCGTCACCTCGATGACGTGGGTATTGTCGCAGACCTTCATCCTCACCTTGACCTTGGCCATATCGATCGAACATAGGAACGAAATGCGTAGTATTTCAAATATTGTTGAAACTCCACGACAGAACGATTCGCGGGTGACCAGATGTCGCTCGGAGCGCATCATCGTTCAGATAAACTGCGCGGGATCACGCAATGTTTTAATATCCCCTGATATGTTGGCATTTCAAGAAAATTTGAAATTGGAGATAGTATGGTCGACCTCTTCAGCGCGCTTGGGTCCGGCTGGGACAGTTTGCTCAGCTATCTGGGGGAGCACGTGCTCACATGCCTCGTTCCGGCCTTCTTCATCGCTGGCGCGATCGCGGTCTTCGTGAAGAAGGACTCGATCCTGAAATATTTCGGGCCAAAGACGAAGAGGTCGATATCATATCCAGTGGCCGCGGTATCCGGAACAGTGCTGGCCGTCTGCAGTTGCACGATCCTTCCGTTGTTCGCGGGAATATACAAGAAAGGAAGCGGGATCGGCCCTGCGACGACGTTCCTGTTCGCGGGACCGGCGATCAACGTCCTGGCGATAGTCTACACGGCCCAGGTCCTTGGTTACGACCTAGGCCTGGCGAGGGGCGTCAGCGCCATCCTGCTCTCGGTGGTCATCGGCATAATAATGTCGCTCGTCTTCAAGGACGAAATTGACCCGAACTCCAAGGGCATCGTCACCGGAATGGACGATACCTCTCATGACGGAAGACCCGGATGGGTCGTCCCTACGTTCTTTGTGCTCATGGTCGGAATATTGATCTTCGGTTCCGCCAAGATCGACATCCTTCTCAAGATGGCGATCGTCCTCCCCCTGATCGTCGCGGTCGCCCTTCTCGTCGCGAAGATGTTCGAGAAGGACGAGATTACGGACTGGGGCGCCGAGACCTGGGACCTGACGAAGAAGATATTCCCGATACTGGTCATAGGGGCGTTCGCGGTCGGTGTCATCGCATATTTCATTCCGGCCGAGACGTTCAGGCCCTATCTCGGGGACAACACCATTTCCGCGAACCTATTGGCATCGGTGATCGGTGCGCTTCTCTATATGCCGACCTTGCTCGAGGTCCCGATAATCGGTACGACGTTCGGCTATTCGGTTGGGGCCATGGCGGAAGGTCCAGCGTTGACGCTATTATTGACAGGGCCCTCTATGAGCCTCCCTTCGATGGTCGTTCTCTATAGGATCATGGGGGCAAGGAAGACGATCGTGTACATACTACTGGTCGTGTGCCTATCGACGATGGCCGGCCTGATATACGGAAGCATCGCGGGGTGAGATGATGACCGGAGAAGAAACGAGACCATGCTGCCCCGGTGCGGCCGCCAGGGAGGTCGTTCAGATATCCGTTGCCGGAGAACGATGGTCGGCATCGCTCGATCGGAGCACATCATCTCGAAGGAGTCCGCTATGTCTCTCGATGACGAGATCGATGTCGGAAAGGCTCTGATGAACGAGGTCATGATATTCAATTACGTCCCGCCGGCAAAGGACAAAGATTATCTTGGGCCGATATTGTTGGAACATCACAGAAGGAGGATCTGAAATGACGAAGATTGAGGTCTTTGGTACGGGATGCACGAAGTGCAAGAAGCTCGAAAGATTGGCGCAGCAGGCCGTTCTCGAGCTTGGCATGGACATCGAGGTTGTGAAGATCGAGAACATCAAGGTGATGATGGACCGGGGCATATTCACGACGCCGGCCCTCTACATCGATGGCGAACCGAAGGCGGTCGGCAGAGTGCCAAGCGTCGATGAGATAAAGGAGATGCTGATAGCGAAATGAGCCGTCCGCTCATTCCCTTTTCATGAGGAAGCCCCGACCAACGGCCGTCAACGAATAGATGCGCCAGTTCCTATTCTGGCGCGATGATATCATTCCAGCCTTCTCCAGGATGCTCAGGTGATACGACAGCTTGGAATCGCTCAGGTCTGTGATCTTCTTGATCACGCAGGGGCACATGTCTAAGACCTTCAACGAATACATTATCTGGAGCCTTATCGGGTCCGATAGCGCATTGTACTGTTCCGCTTCGAGGTCCAGGCGTTCCCTTTCGGGGATGAGCTCGAGGACCCCGGAAAGACCCTTCTTTGCATCGAGGTCCTTCCGGAGGTCGCCTGGAAGATTGAGGTCGTCCAACAAGAACTGCGAGTTCGCCCTCATGACCTTGCGTGTCGGCATCCTTCCCACCATGTCCGATCACAATATCGGAGCACCATCTAGATAATGGTAATTTTTTGGCGTTGCGAGCCTCATGTCCCGGGGAGAGCTCGCGTTTTGTCGTCCCTTTTGACGATGTACGTCCCAAGCAACAGGACCACCGTCGAGACGGGAATGCCGATCACCAATGGGTCCACGGTCTGCCAAGTCGTGTCCAGCAATTCAGCCTTTCCGAAGATCGGATCGCATATGTCCAAATGGTCGGACTCCTTCGCACGGACGAAAGCGGTCCGCAGGAACCATGACGGAACGTTGCGGCCCGCCAGAAGGAAATCCTCCCCACCGTCGCCTTCCTGTAAGCCAGATATTACATGCCGGGGCTATCCCCAGGTATACTGCGGTACATGCCCAGAACATGACCAGGTCAACCAACCCTCAGCATCATCCCCAGTTACGTCCTCATGCATCCTGCGGTTCGTCCGAATCGTCCTTTCTCACGGCATGTTCGATGGCCCATCCGATGACCAATGCCAGCACGGAGGCAGGTACGGCGATCACAAGTGGATCGATGTTCATCCACGGGTCCCCCAGCAGCGAATCCTTGTCGAACAATATCTGGCACAGCTCGAAGACCACCGAATCCTTCGTATAGATGAACGCCGCCCAGAAGAACCAAACGATCGCACCGACGATCATGCTGGACATCGCTGCGATCTTCGACGGTCTCTTAAAGAACAATCCGTAGGTCAGCATCGGCAGGAATGCTGCCGCGCAAAGTCCCATGAACATCGCGGTCGCTATTGCCACAATGTCGCCAGGCAACTGCAATGCCAGTACCAGTGTCACCACGATGATCAACAACGTGGCGATCCTGTTCACCTTCAGGGACGGGGCCTCATCGAGCTCCTTCAAGCTCCCCTTCCTCTTTGCCATCGAATACTTGACCTGTCTCCAGAGGTCCGTCCCCGCCGCCGAGCCCATCGTGTGGAACAACGAGCTCAATGTCGACATGGCCGCCGCCAGCAACGTCAGTAGGAATATCACGACGACTATGTCCGGCATTGCCGAATCGATGTACAGGGGCATGATCGCATCCCTATTGCCAGCGATCTCAATGGCCAGCTGGTTCTCTTCTCTGAAGAAATAGACATTGGAGAGCGCACCGACCGTATAGGCCACCCCTGTCGTCAAGAAAATGAAGAGACCGCCTATCGGTATAGCACGGTTGAGCGACTTAGCATCCTTCGCCGTCATGTAGCGAACGATCAGCTGGGGTTGGGCCAAGACGCCGATGCCCACTCCCATGATGATCTGAGTGACCATCACGTACCACAAAGGAGAATCGAACGTCGGGAACGATGTCCAACCGGTGAATCCTTCTGAACCCATTGGATAATTGCTTGGGATCCCGGGGTCCGTTGCTAGATTGGACAAGGCGACGGTCGCATCGGTCACGCCTCCGAGGAGCCAGAACGTGATGATCATGATGGCGCTCATTCCAACGATCATCAGCGCGCCCTGGAAGGCGTCGGTGTACATGACAGCCAACAATCCTCCAAAGATGACGTACATGGCCGTCAGGGCGGTGAATCCGATGACCGCATAGGTAAAGTCCACTTCCAATGTGGTCTCAAGGAACCTGGAACCGCCGATGATAACTGCCGCTGCGTACAGAGGCATACCTACAATGAGCAACAGGGCCGTCGTTGAACGCAACAACCTTGAATCGTAGATCTTGCCCATGAGATCGGGGAATGTCACCGCGTTGAGCTTGTGGCCCAATCTCCTTACTCTCGGGCCGTAGACGATGAACGCTATGAGAATTCCGACACCTATGTTGAGCATGACCAACCAGATTATGCCCATTCCCCACATCGCGGCTACACCGCCGAATCCCACTATCGCCGATGTGCTGATGAACGTAGACCCATACGAAAGACCTATGATGAAGGGGTTGACGTTCCTTCCGGCCAGAAGAAAATCCTCTCCTTTCTTCGTTCTCTTCCAACCCATATATGCCAATGCCAGTGTGATGACCATATAGACAGTGGCCGCGCTCCAGAAGATCAATGCATCGACCACTGTATCAGTCCTCGTCCTTGTTCCATTTAAGGATACCATACACGACACAAATAATCGTTAGAACAAGGGACAGAACATATCCGCTCCAGACCCATGGGTCCTCTATTCCGAACAAACGATTTCCCCCTCAGATTAAATTGAGTCGGGATAAGACCTACTCAATATAAATGTAATATGTTAATCCGTAGCACGCTAACAATTAGCACCAATAGGCCGGATCAGCATCCAGCATCGGGCTGGAAGTGCTTCACGTCTAGCAGTTTCGCCCCGTGGGCTAGGATCTTCTTCATACCTTCGTCGGTGTCCTCGACCCTGATTATGAGTACCGCGAACGGCTCGTTCCTGTAACCGTAGGCGTACTCGATATTGACCCCCGCCTCGGACAGCATCTCAGTCAGGTCGTACAGGCCGCCTGGCCTATCGGCCATCTCGACCGCCAAGACATCTGTAAACCTGACGACGAAGCCATCGCGCTGGAGCCTTTCAAGCGCCCTCACTGGCGAATCGACGATGACGCGGATGACACCATAACCGGCCCCCTCGGCTATGCTGAAGGCGAGTATGTTGATGCATTCCTCTTTCATCGCCTTCGCGACCGCGGCGATCCTTCCCGGCTTGTTCTCCGAGAATATCGAGAGCTGCTTTATCTTGTAATCCGGTCCGTTCATCAGATGTCCCTCCTATCCATCACTCGCCTGGCCTTGCCCTCGAACCGCGGCAGCGATCCCGTCGGCACGAGCTCGACCTTCGCTCCCACGTTCAACGAGTTCTTGAGCCTTGACGTTATCCTTTCCCTGAGGGCGTTCAGCTCGAGGATGTTGTCCGTGAACGCCTCCGGCTTCAGTTCGACCTTGACGAGCATGTCGTCGAGCGCCCCTTTCCTGTCGACGACGATCTGGAACTCGTTGCCGACCTCCGGGTTCGTGTGCAGGCAATGCTCGACCTGTGACGGGAACACGTTGATGCCCCTGATGATCAGCATGTCATCGACCCTGCCAGATATTCTCATCATCCTCGGATGGGACCTTCCGCAGGCGCATTTTTCCTCATCCATGACCGTGATGTCGCCCATGCGGTAACGTATGATCGGGAAGGCCTCCTTCTGGAGCATCGTGATGACAAGCTCCCCCCTCTCTCCGGGCGATGCCTTGTCGCCCGTCTTCGGGTCGATGATCTCGAAGATCGCGATATCCCTCCAGATGTGGATCCCGCACTGTTCATCGCATTCCGTCCAGCTCGGTCCGTAAAGCTCGGAGGCCCCGAAGCAGTTTATGCCGCGGACGCCGAACTGGCTCTGTATGCGCTCGCGCATCTTGTCGGACCAGGGCTCACCGCCAAGCAGCCCTGTCTTGAGCGTGCTCTTCCTCAGGTCGATGCCCATCTTCTCGGCGACCTCTCCCACGTATATCATGTACGACGGCGTGGCCGCCATCACCGTGACGCCCAGGTCGTTGATCATCTGGAGCTGTCTGTCGGTATTGCCAGTGCTCGCCGGAACGACCGCTGCGCCGATCTTCTCCGCCGCGTAGTGGAATCCGAGCCCACCGGTGAACAGACCGTACGTATTGGCCACTTGTACGATGTCGTCCGCTCCGAGGCCTGCAGACGTGAGCGCCCGCGCCAGGGATTCCGACCAGGTCTCGATGTCCTTCTTCGTGTAACCCACGATCGTCGGCTTTCCGGTCGTCCCCGAGGACGCATGGTATCTGATGATGTCCCTCTTCCCTGCCATGAACAGTCTCTCAGGCTGATAATCGCGCAGGTCCTTCTTCGACATGAATGGAAGCTTCGAGAGGTCGTCGAGGGTCATGATGTCGTCAGGCTTCACGCCCTTCTCGTCCATCCGCTCCCTGTACAACGGAGATCTGTCGTATGCCCTGTCGACAAGTTCCTTCAGAAGCTTCAGTTGGAGGATGTCAAGGTCCTCCTTCGACATCATCTCGATGTTAGGGTTCCAGCATGCCATGATCACTGTCTCCGCGCGGGTCGGGAATGTTCGATGATATCATGTAGCATATATGAGACTTCGCGGGGACGATTCGGAGATCCTGAGATTTCGGCCAGCAGATCATTCGGAGACGAGATTGTCCATGATGTCCCCTTCGGAGAGGATCCCCACGACCCTGCCCGCCTTGACGACAGGGAGCGCCCTGAGCCTGAACTCCACCATGTAGGCGGCCGCGGAACGAAGGTCATCGTCTGGCTTTATCGAGACCGAGGCCGACCTCATAAAGTCCTTGACGGTCTCGTTCTCCAGGTCCAGCGGTCCTGGGTGCAATTTCGTGTCGGCGTGGCTGATCGCCTTGAGCAGGTCGAGCTTCGCGATCATGCCCACGAGCGTGCCTTCTCTAACCACAGGAAGGCTGTTGTAATCCTTCTCCTCGAAGATCCTCAACGCGGTCCCGATCGAATCGTCCTCAGAGATAGTCAGGACATTCTTCGACATGACTTCCGATACGGGTCTGTTCGGGATCATCTTCTTGGCGCTCATGGTCTGACCTGGAAAACAATAGGGAAGGGTAGGACATCAAATTTTCCAATGAATTCCGCAAAATCATATCCGTTCGATCCTAGGTCATTGGCTACGTTGTCGAATAGCCATCGGGACATGTGACCATCTTTAGTAGCTCGACAGACCATGTCTTATCAGCTCTCAGGACGAGAGAATCAGGAGAAGGTATCAATGGAATGAAGTCAAGCGCCTGCGGCTCATCCGACATCACCGACTGGGCCTAAGAAGAACAACACTATGATGATCGTAGCGGTCGTGGTCATAGCGGTGATCGTGGTGGCGATAGCCGCCGTCCTCTTGATGGGAGGAAATGACGATGGATCGGATGGCACGGGCGAAGACGGTGATGTCATCGAATGGGACCCTGCCGTCGGGGACTATTATGAGTACACCATGTACACGGGCGATATCGAGATAGGCAAGATGGCTTACAGGGTGACGGCGGTCACCTCCACGACCATGACGCTGAACGTCACCTCGAGCTTCATGGGGGTCAAATCGTTCAACGAGACGACGGTTCCGCTCGGGCAGAGCACGGATTATCTTGGCCAGATCGAGAACCCGCCGTCCGGTTATGACATCTCGGACAAGGGCTATCAGTCCATATCTACGAACTGGGGGACGATGATCACTCATCATTACCAGATGACCTATTCTGAAGGTGGCAGCGATGTCACAGTCGACATCTGGATATACAAAGGGATGCTGATCAGGATGTCAGCCGGGTCCGGCGGGTCCGATGTCACGATGGAGCTGACGGACACGAACATCTCCGAGATCGCCGACTGAAAACCATTTCCCCTCATTTTTCTTTACATCAATAAAGATTAAATATCATCGGTAATTTGACCGACGGTCAATACAGTGGTCACATGAGCAGGAACAGAGCAGGACCAGACGGCCGTCGAAGCGAGTTCATCAATGCGGCCGAGGCTCTCTTCAGCGAGAAGGGCTTCGAAAGCACCTCGGTCGAGGACATCGTCGAAAGGGTCGGCGTGGCCAAGGGCCTGTTCTACTACTACTTCGAATCAAAGGAGATGCTCATGACGGCCATGGTGGCAAAGATGACCGATGAGATCGAGTCGAACATCAAGGACATCATGTCCGAGGAAGGCCTCACCGCGATGGAGCGGTTCGATGAGATCTTGACATCGAACAAGATGATGAAGGAGCGTTCCCGCGAGCTCATGAAATGGTTCCACGAGGAGAGGAACCAGGCGCTGCACTTCTCCATGGAGGAGAAGGGAACGGACCACATGCTCCCGGCCCTCGAATCGATCATCAGGCAGGGCATCGAGGAGGGCGTCTTCGAGACGCCGTACCCGAGGGAATCGGCCATCGCCATGCTCTCGATATTCCGCGGCATCTCCCACGACAAGATGAAGCTTGACGAGCCCGTGAACGCCGCGTACGCAGCAAAGGTCCTCGGTCATCTGACGGAGAGGATATTGGGCGCGGAGGAAGGGACCTTTTCGTCACTGAGGAAGCACTTACCGGAGCACGCTCGAAAAGGACCGCATGTCATTTTATCCAGATCATAGAGGATGGTGTAAAGTTGTTCAAACTTAAAAGGAAGAAGGAGGGGACCGACGCGCCTGTCCAGGCGGCCCCGGTCGACCCCAAGATAAAGAAGACAAGGGGATTCATCATGCTGGGGCTCGCCCTGGGCATGCTCCTGGCCGGCCTCGACGGTACGATCGTCGGGACGAGCCTGCCGCACATCGTCGCCGAGCTTGGAGGGATGGACCTCTATGCGTGGCTCTTCACAGCTTACATGCTGGCCCAGACGGTCATGATCCCTATCGGCGGAAAGCTCTCCGACAGATACGGGCGCAAGCCGGTATTCTTGGCCGGGATGCTGCTGTTCCTAGCTGGTTCGATCCTCGCCGGCCTGTCCCAATCGATGGAGGAGCTCATCGTGTTCAGGGCGCTCCAGGGCCTTGGCGGAGGCGTCATGATGCCAGTGACCATGGCCACCGTCGCCGACCTGTACGCTCCGACGGAAAGGGGAAAGATCCAGGGAATGCTCGGTGCGATATTCGCAGTGACCAGCATAATCGGTCCACTGATCGGGGGCTTCATAGTCGACAACATGGACTGGCGCTGGGTGTTCTATGTGAACGTGCCTGTCGGCATCGCCGCGATAGTCATAACCTCCTTCAAGTTCCCCAAGATAATCGTGGACAGATCGAAGAGGATCGACTACGCTGGCATGACCCTATTGACGATTTCCCTGCTATCCTTCCTGCTGGTGCTCACCTGGGGCGGCAGCACATATGACTGGGACAGCATCGAGATCATCGGACTTAGCCTCGTATCGGCAGTGGCGCTCGTGGCGTTCATATTGGTGGAGAGGAAGGCGGAGGACCCCGTCCTGCCCCTTCACCTGTTCAAGGAGCCGATATTCAGCCTGGGCTGCATCGCTCTCATGCTGATGTCGGTCGGCATGTTCGGAGTCATATCATACCTGCCGCTGTTCCTTCAGACGGTCATAGGGATGAGCGCGACGTACAGCGGAGAGGTGCTCGTCCCTCTGATGCTCGGCTCGATGGTCGGATCGATCGTCAGCGGGTTCGCGTTGAAGAGGTTCGGTTACAAGATATTCATAGTGACAGGGCCAGTGCTCGGTGCGCTCGGCCTGTTCCTGCTGTCGACGCTTCACGTGGGGAGCTCGATCGAGGACGCCATCGTCTACCTCGTCATCACCGGCGTGGGCTTAGGTTTCACCATGGCCAACTACATCGTCGCAGCGCAGAACGTGGTCAGGAAGAGCGAGATAGGCATCACAACATCGGGACTGAGCCTGTTCCGCGGTCTCGGGGGCACGATCGGTGTGGCCGTGCTCGGTTCCATAGTGAACAGAAGGATGGTCACCGAGCTCAACTCGAACCTCCCTGCCGATTCGTTCGACTATCTTCCGACGACGGACGTGACGAGCCTAGGTGGCATATTGCTCTCGCCCGAGGCGGACAGCATACCTTCGGCCATCCTCGAGGCGATCAGGCTCTCGCTGAGCAACAGCATAACCTATATGTTCCTCATCGGAGCGGGCTTCATCGTCATCGCTTGGGTCACGAGCCTGTTCATCAGGAGCGTGCCATTGAAGACCGCCGACGAGTATCACGAGGAAGGCGCCCCCCCGGAGAAGGAGCTCGTGCCAGAACAGTGAGCTGTAAACCCCTTTCCATCCATCTTTTTTTTATGAACGGTTCTTGGAACGAGAAAAGCGGAGCGGTCTCATTTCAGCGTCTTCATGCCCATCAACGATTCCATGACCATCCTCCCTTCTCGCGTCAGGAGGTATCTTTTCCAGGTCGACTTCTCAGGGGTGATGCATTCCACCAGACCTTCCGCCTCCATCTCATGTATCGCCCGGCTGATGTTCTGCACGGACCTGCCCGTCCTGCCGGCGACTTCGGACGTCCTGATGACATCGGTGTTGAAAGCCTCCTCCATGACGATCAACCTACGGTCCACCGATCGGACCCAACGCGCCGCCTCATCGATGTCCATTGTAGAAATCATGGATCGAACTTATCTTAACAGTATCTGATGGAACTAGTTGAATGTGAAATATATTTTCATTGAAGCCAGACAGAAAGAAAGTTAGCCAGATATATCAGGTCAAGGGCTTTGCCTTTGACTTCCTTTTCCTGTTCCAATTCCAGAGGAGGTATGCGGCGACCGCGACCACGACCGTGACGACAATAGCGGTGTCCCAGCCGTCCGTCGCCTCCCAGAAGTCCATCCATTTCGACCCGAGCATGTAACCTGCCGTGGTCAGCACGGTGTTCCACACAAGTCCGCCGATGAACGTGAAGAGAATGAACATCTTGACATCCATCTTCGTCAATCCAGCAGGATACGAGATGATCGAGCGGACGCCAAGGACCATGTGGCCCAGGAGCACCGCGTACTTGCCGCGCCGGGCGAAGAACCGGTCAGCCTTGTCGAGGGTCTCCTCGTCGACGAATATCCATTTCCCGTACCTCAGGAAGAAAGGCCTTCCAAGATATCTGGCCAATGCATATGACACTGTAGATCCAGCCGTGCTCCCTGCCGTGGCCGCCAGGACGACGAGGACGAAGTTGAGGCGGCCGGTCTGCGCCAGGTATCCGGCGAAAGGAACGACCATCTCGCTCGGGATCGGCGTGATGATGCCTTCGAAGAACATCGAGGCGAAAAGTCCCAAGTAGCCACTGGCATCGATGAAATCTATGATCCAGTTGCTCAGATCCGAAATTATGCTCATGCCGTTCGCCTCCCTTTGTGCTCAGCCCTGGCATCGTAGATCGCGTCCGCCAATTCCCCGATCTCCTCGGGGGACAACGCCTCCACCCTCTTATCTATATGCGGTAGCGCCGAGACCTCCATCCCATCCATCAGATGCGATCTCTTGAGGACCGTGGATATCTTCTTCCTCCGCTGCGCGAAGAGCATCTCGACGAGCTTGAAGAACAGCCTCTCGTCCCTGATCGAAAAGGGCGCGGGCCTGCGCGTAAGCCTGACGATCCGCGAATCGACCTCGGGCTCGGGCCAGAAGCAGTTCCTTTTGACGATGTCGAGCGGCTCGCACTCCGCCCGATAATAGACGCCGACGGACAGCCGGCCGTAATCGTCCGTGTCCGCCTTCGCCCCCATCCGGTCGGCGAACTCCTTCTGGACCATGACGACCGCCTGCTTGAAATCATGATCCAGCAATTTGAATATCAACGGCGAGGAGATGCTGTACGGGACGTTGGAGATGAAACGGTCGAAACGGGGCCATTCGATGCTCAGAGCGTCGCCGTGAACAATGTCGACCTTGTCAGGAAATCTTTTTCGGAGGTATGGGACCAGGGCGTCGTCCAGCTCGATGGCCTTGAGAGAGACGGGGGCCTTAACGAGCTTGTCCGTCAGAACGCCCAGGCCCGGTCCGACCTCGAGGACGGCATCGCCATCTTCGATGCCTAGATAGTCGACCTCCTTCTCAGCCACGAGATCATCGGTCAGAAAGTTCTGGCCCCTGCCCTTCGTCGGCGTCAGGGACAGGGGGGCCAAGATGGCCTTGATCTCCGCGGGCCTCATGTGCTCTTCTCATCTGGAAACGAAGATGCGGTACTTCTGATGCGGGTCGTTGAGCTCCATCATTATCCTGTTGGTGACGACCTTTATCGGGTGCTTCAGGGACGGGACCCTCTTCGCCAGATCGTCGAAGCTGGTGAACGGCCCCTTCTTCCTCTCGTCGAGGATCGACATCATCGTCTTCTTGCCCAGGCCCGGCAGCAGCTCGAGCATGTGCTGGCGTATCGTCAGCGGCTGGGACTCGTTGAAGAACTTCAAGAACCGGGGCTCCTCCAGCTTGACGATCTCCGCTATGACGAACGGCAGTTCCGATTGGGCCGCCGATGTAAGCTCCTCGAACGAGACACGCCTCTTGACGTGGAGGATCTTGTCGCGCTTCTCGGCCTCTTTGCCTATGTAGACGCGGTCGCCGATGTTGACGATGACGTTCTGCTTCGGCACGAGCTCGAAGAGCTTGAACTCTTCGCTGCCCAGGGCATAGGCCAGCGGCTCCCTCAGGTACATTTTGTTCTGGGACGAGCCCGTCGGCAAGAAATCTAAGATATGCGCGAAGTCTTCCAAGGTCAACACCAACCTTAGAGGTATTTCTCGACCAGTTTAAGAATCTGTTCAATCTGTTTTTTGTCGAGGACAAGGCGCTCCTTGGTGAACAGTATGCGGACGTCTTCCACATGGGTCGGCATGAGGTCGACTATCTTCGCGGCCATGGCCGGCGCGATGAAGTCGATCTCGCACAGCTCCTCCCTGAGCTTGCGTGCTTTCTTAACCTCGATCTTAGCGAACTTCGATGCGTGGTCCAGGGAAAGCTTCTGCTCCGGGGTGAGCTCTCTCTTCGCCGATTCCGTCTCAAGCATCTCCTTGACCTCTGCCAGGGAGACGTAGCGCTCCTCGCTCATTTTAAGCACCTTTACGGATTGTTCTTCCTGAGGTGTTGTGGCAGGCAGCAGACGATCTTGATCTTGTTGCCATCCTTGACCTCCAGGACATAGGCCCTTCCCTGCTGGCCCACAACGGTCCCGGTCTTGCCGTGGAAGCGCAAGTGCGGGGCTCCCTTGTGAACGCTGGGGTCGATGAACAAGTTGGCCTTCTCTCCGCTCTCAAACACCTGAAACTCGTGAGTGATGGGTGAAAGTCCGCGGTTGCGCGGTGTCCTTCTAAGGATCTGCCTACCCCTTCGCCTCAATCCATGTGACGGTTTTACCATATCTATACCTCTGTGTTATCGTTAATCTCGACCACGTCCAGCGCCAGTACTTCCAGCGGGGTGGCGAACAGCTCCGACAGCGACGGTTTCGTCCTGCCGTTGTCTCCGTGCACGAACTCCTTGACATAGGTCCCTGATTGCGTGCGGAGGAAGATGGTCATGGTCTCCTGGTCGAACGATTCGAGCTCGGCCATGATGATCGTCTTCTGCCGGTCCAGGTCGGCCCGGCGATGCTGCACCCTCGAGGGCGTCTGCTGGCTGATGCAGGTGCGGTCGATTGTGTGGAAAACCTCAATCACTCTCTCCTTATTAACTTTACCGTGATGGGCTACGACCACCCTATATGCCTTGTCGGGGGAGGCTAGCTTAATTTCCCGGACCTCCTCCCTGGTGCTGAACCTGAGCCCGATCACGCCGACCCGGTCCTTACCGGACGCGTTGACCTCTTCCTCCAAGGCCTTGAGGTCGATAAGCCTCTTCTTCGGGTCTCGGATCTCGATGACGAACGGACGGCCAGTCCCGAGCATGCGGGCGTCGATGTCCTCCCTGCCCATGCCGTGCATGAAGTGCTCCTCGCCCTCGGCGGCCCTCATGATCGGCCCGGCGATGATCTCCTGCACGCTCGTCTGGTACTGCTTACCGGTGCCATTGCACTTCTGGCAGCCCTTCCCCTTGCAGGTGCGGCAGGGCCAGTAGGTCTGCGGGATCTCCCTGGAGTACTTGAGGTAGCGCCCGTAGACGAAGAGAGGGGCGACGTCTATCTCGACGTGCGCGAACCGGGTGTCGACGAGCGCCACGACGTCGGGCGCCTTGAACTCGACCGGCTTGGCGATGAGCTTCTCAAGGGCCTTTCCTATCTCCTGGTTGAGCTCTGCCTTGATCGGCTCGGTCATCTCCTGGCCGACGATGGACCACATCTGCTCCTCCCTCTCCGAGATGAGCGGGTCGACCCTGGTGCCGACGAGGAAGTTGTTGAACTCCACCTTGCTCAGGGCCTCCGCGGCAGCCTGGGCGAAACGGGGGACTGTGTCGAAGATGTCCTCGCACACGTAACAGCTTGATCTGTGAAGATAAGGGTCCTTGTCCTCGAGCGCGAGCTCGACGTTCAGGGCCATCCTTACAGATATGCCGCGCACGTCGTTGGTAAGCCCGGTGCTGACCCTGGCGAAGAGCCTTCCAAGGCAATGGTCGCACAGGTCATGCTGGCTCAAGGCCTTCTCAGCACGCTCGGTCAATGGGTTCATCGTTCGAGCGAACGCGGGGCATGATAAAAACTTTGGGAAAGGGATGCAATGATAAATCGCGTTCAGGTCCTATGAACGATCGACAGTGGGGCGGTCGCCAAGGTTCGCCTCGATCCTCGCGGCCCTTTCAGGCAATGCCAGCTCATCATAGGTCCTGATGGCTCTCTCCTTTGCCATCCTCCCTTCCTCCATTTCATTCCCGATTATGTAGAAAAGATATTCAAGCGCCGTGGCCAGCCCCATCTTGTCCCCGGTGCCATCCGCTCTCCAGGCCGCTTCGCGGTATAGTTTCGAGGCCTCTTCCGAATTCCCGCGTCGTTCCTCGATCTCGCCTTTTTCTATAAGGACGAGAATAAGGCCCACCTGGTCCCCAGCCTCGGTCAGCAAGGATGCTGCCATGTCAAGGTGAGACAAAGCCTTATCCAGCTCCCCGAGGTCCGCCTCGGCCAAAGCCATCTCCAGACCCAACCGAGCTGCCACGTCGGCCGGGAGCGTCTTGGACCTTTCAAAACCCCTGCCGGCCTCGATCGATTCCCTCGGCCTGCCCATCCGTCTGAACATCTCCATCTCGCTGATCGATATCTTGGCGCGGGTCGATGCATGGCCGGGAGCGAGGACGGACCCCTTGATCTTCGATAGGGCTTGCTGCAGCACCTCCAGCGCCTGATGCGGCCTTCCGCTCCTTTCGAGATGCGACGCGATCCCGATCTGCATGTTAGCATACGAGTCGAAATCGTCAGCTCTGATGAAAGCGTCAGAGGCATCACGTCCTGCGAGCATCATCTCGTCATATCTCAGCGATTCTTGATACAAATCTACGAGATTCTGAAGGGCCATTCCTTCGGACAGAGGGTCCTTGTTCTCCCTTGACCTTCTTATCGATTCGCGAAACTCCCTCTCGGCCTCCTCGAGCCTTCCCGCACCCCATTCGACCATGCCTCGGTTGTTAAAGATCAGGGCGATCAGCCTCTTATCCTTCGGCACGAGCGATTCCGCTCTGTCGTAGGCTTCCAGGGAGGCCGTCCGATCGCCCCTGATGCGCAGCGTCCGTCCGATGTTCAGCCATTCCCTGGCCTGAGAACCGGGGTCTCTCGAGGCCTCGTAATGCGCCAGGGCTTTCTTGTACCCGGCGAGCGCCTCGTCCCATTCCTCGACCATATGATGGAGGTCCGCCAAGGTTTCGAGCGCCGACCCCTTCATCTTCGGACCTACCTCCTCCGCGGTCAGGATGGTATCGAGAGCGCGTTCCGCATCGTCATAGCGTTCTAGGGAGAGCAAAGCCCTTGCGCGCCAAAAGAGCAGGGTCAGGTCCGATGTTCTGTCAGCGACCTTGGGCCGCATCTTGTCGACAAGGGCAATGAGATCGTCTGGCCTATCCAGGAGGGATTCTCCATTCCTGTCAAGGACATCGACGAACAACTCGCGATCCCCGGCCTCTGCCAGATGGTACATGCCCTCCATAAGATGGTCCCGGTCGGGCAATTTGGAATAATATTCCCAGGCCGTCTTATGAAGGGGTACCCTCTCCTCTTCGGCCGTGAGCTGCCGGACCCTGCTCCCTATCAGGTCATGAAGCATGACCCAGCTTTCCCTCTTTTGCACGATCCCTTTGGCCCTCAGATCGAAGATGACGTCCGTATCCTTGTTAAGAGCTGCTGGCGGCACGAACTCTCGGTATATTGCGAGGGCTTTGAGACACTCTCTTTCCTTCTCTGACAGATGTGACCAGAGATTATCGACATAATCCGATGGCGATCTCGGTTCCTCGCCGCCTCTGCTTCGAACAGCCATCTGGATGAGCAGAGGGTTTCCTTTCGTCCCTTCGAGGGACAATCCATCCGCTTCATGCCCGGCACGGCGGACCACCTCTTCCGCATCGGATGGCCTCAATCCCTGAAGCTCTACGTCCACGAGGTCTTCCCTGTTATGCGAGAACGCTCTGTTCATCATCCTCG
>JAJFUT010000095.1 GCA_021372315.1 Methanobacteriota archaeon | reverse complement strand
AGGAAATCGCTCAGAACGGGGATCAACCGGGCGTTGAGCACGGCGGTGACGGTGCGTTCGTATATCCCGAGCTCTCCCGTCAGCTCGTGCCCCATCACGACGGGGATGCCGTACCCATCGCTGATGATGCGCTTTATCTCGATCTCGTGGATCGGATTGTAGACGCTGAACAGGCTTGAGATGACGATCGAATCGACGTTTGAGGCCATCTCCCTGACGGCAGATCTCACGCCATCGATGTCCATCGATGTCTGGGGCCTGCCCCTTACGTCGTGCCCGCCGTTCAAGAAATATTGATATTTCGTTCCGAACTCCTCGCTCGGCTTGGGGGTCCCTCCCAGACCGATCAGCCCGACCTGTCCGCCCTTCCCTTCCAGGATGGAGTTGGTAGCGAGGGTGGTCGACACGCCGACAAGGCTCGGTTCGAGATGATCCGCTCCAAAGACCTTGAGCACCCCGTCGACGGCCTCCCCCAGGCCGATGCTGAGATCGTGATGGGTGGTCCTCGCCTTAGCCTTGAAGAGGACCTTTTTCGTCCTCAGGTCCACTATGACCGCGTCGGTGTACGTCCCGCCAGTGTCGATGCCGAGACCGTAGTTGACCTGTTCGTCGTCCATATTGTTCTTCAAACCGTACTTGTGATGAGGTTACTGGTCGAATATCATTCCATTGCTCATGCGGTGGGTCCGCAGCATCTCGCTGCACTTGGGGCACAGGTAGTCCATGCGGACAACGTCGGGCATGCCCATGTCGATCGCCACGTAATCGTAGAATATGAGGTTGCCTGGCCTTTCGACCAGTTCCTCCTCCTTCCCTTCCCAGCCGCAGCAATGACATTTCAACAATACTTTCACCAGGTGCCGTAGGTACCGTAGTCCTTCGCTGCCTGGACCAGAGCATGGACGTTCGCGGGCAGCGCGTCCGGAGGCAGCTCGCAGGCCGTCCCCAGGATGTATCCGCACTTGCTGTCCCTGCCGCCGATTATCTGCATCTTGGCCTGGTCGTAGACCCTCTTAGGGTTCGGAAGGATCATTATCTTGGTGTCGACAGAGCCCATGATGGTCGCCCTGTTTCCGAACTCCTTGGCCAGAACATCGGATGGGAAGACGTCCCTTCCCATGTAGCCTGCGTGGAATATCGTGAAGGGCGAGAACGGCACGTCGTTGAAGAGCTTGTAATCAGTTTCGTGGTTTCCGCACAGGTGGTAGAGCAGTTGCGGCCCCGCTCCCTTCCTCAGTGCCTTGTTGACGAACGTCTTCAGATACTTCACCGACAGGTCCTTCACGTCCTGATCGGAGAATATGTCATTGTTCGCGAGGACCGACCCGGTAGAGATCATGGCCATCCCATACCTGTTGGCCATGAGCTCGGCCCCGTTGATGGCCGTCTCCGTGTATTTCGATATCAGCTTCTCGACGGCCTCCCTGTCGGTCATCGACCACATGATGAACTCGGCGATACCGCAAAGCTGCGCGCCTCCTCCGGTCAGGTCCGACGTGTACGTCATTGGAACGAACTTTTTCGGAGTATGCTTTTGGATGTGGTCCTGAGCTCGGATCATCAGCTTTCCGGTGAAACCGTTCTCCATCTCCTTCAGGTCCGGGACCTCGAGCTTGTCGACCCCCTCCAGGTCCGCGATGGATTTCTCCTTCACGACCGGGGGCAGCAATGATCTGAACTCGACGTTCGCTCCCAGCTCCGCCACCCATGGTAGCGAGAAGTACCAATGGGTCATCGGTATGAGGTCGTACATCTCGGACGCGTTCCCCACGCACTGCGCGCCCAGCTCGGGGTTCGTGTAGAAATCGTTGATGGTATATCCAGATATCAGAGCCGCGTGCGAGAGCATCATCGGGTCGACGTCGATCCTGCCAAAGTTCTGGCCTGTGAAAGGGCTTGCGAACCGCTTCTCGGCATGCTTGTGCCACTCTTCATTTGCTGGCGGGAATATGGCAGCCGCATCGACGACCTCAGGTGTAGGGCTCATGGTGAGGGGACGATTTGCATTAGCAAATACTTTACCGTTTCCTTATCGA
>JAJFUT010000070.1 GCA_021372315.1 Methanobacteriota archaeon | reverse complement strand
TTTTTTATAATTATCATCAAAATCCCTGATTTTCGTTTTAATCCGTGCAATACTCCCATATCACTTGCATTTCGAAGGAAAATATAGAAAGGGGTTTAAGTCGAATTATGAACCTCTGAGAATTTTTTCATGACCATCAGGATGAAGTGCGACGCGTATCCCGACGCCCGCACTCCTATCAACATTGGTTTTCGAGAGATCAACAAATTCTTCATTCTTTTAATTCGTCGATTTTGAAAAATCACAATACCACATTTATTGCAGAATATATTCAATAATTATTATTAATTAAAAAGAGTTGAAAATGGTTTGACCGAATTTCCGACCTATAAGAATTAATTTCCGACTAACTGGCATAGCTTGGGTTCAAATCCCAACCCCTGCACCATTTTGTTTTTTGGTTCCTATTTCTCAGACCGAGTCATTTGCCTGTTTTTTCAGAAGAATCTATTGCATTCTCTACATCGGATTATCCAGAGAATCGGATATTTCTGATTTATTTATTATAAATGTTCTCCCCATTCACTAGGTGAGATAATATGGAAACATCATCAGCTGCTTATAATCTTGATATCCTCCAAACGATTGGCAATACCCCTTTGGTCAGGATAAACAAGCTGAATCCGAACAAAAATGTCACGATTTATGCCAAAGTGGAAGGATTCAATCCAACTGGCAGCATAAAAGATCGGATCGCATTGAGCATGATCCAACAGGCTGAAGAGGAAGGCACGTTGACAAAAGGCAAGACCATCATCGAACCAACATCGGGAAACACAGGTGTGGCTTTAGCCATGATCGGTGCGATCAAAGGGTATGATGTCGAGATCGTCATGAGCGACTCGGTCTCGGTGGAGAGACAACAGATGATCAAGGCATTCGGTGGCACCGTAATCTTAAGTGAAGGGAAATACGGAACGGACGGTGCTATTAGAAAAGCAAGGGGCATGGTCAAGGCAAATCCTATGAAATATTTCATGCCAGACCAGTTTTCCAATCAATATAACAATATCGCGCATTATAAGACGACCGGGGAAGAGATCTGGAAGCAAACTGGAGGAAAGGTAGACTACTTTGTATCGGCATTAGGCACTTCCGGCACGATAATGGGTGTTGGTAAAGTGTTGAAGGAACACAATCCTAAGATAAAGACGGTCAGTGCCCATCCTGTAAAGGGGCACTATATCCAGGGATTGAAGAACATGGAGGAAGCAATCGTTCCTGCGATATATGACCCCGCCCAGATCGACATGACCATCATGGTCGAGACGGAAATAGCTTATGAGATGACGCGTCAGATCGTCAAACAGGAGGGAATCTTCGTTGGAATGAGCAGCGGTGCCGCGATGTACGCTTCCATCGAGATCGCCAAGCAGATCGAATCTGGCGTTATCGTGACTATCTTTCCTGATCGGGGTGAAAAATACCTAAGCACCGGGCTTTTTCGTTAAATTGTCTTCATGAAAAAGAGAAACCCAATTGGGTTCAAATCCCAATCCCCGAACCACCATCCATCCTTCGTCACTGAAGAGTTCGTTCTCCTCGATTTGTTACGCTTTTTATCCGCCTTCCTAGTTCGATGGCAATGAACTTGAAGCACTCAAAGATCTTGAAATTGCCATTGCGCCTTCTCATTTCTAGGATCAATGATTTCATCTTCGTCCATTCATATACTTGGTCCATGCCATAGAGCTCGCTGACCAGGCTCCGATCGATCAATTTGCGTTGATAAAGGATTCCAAGCCCCCCTTAATATCCGCATATGAGGATGGCCCCCTTCATTACTTCGTTGTCAGACGTATCCGGATAGCCATAACGTTGCACGAAATCACCGTAATCCTAGAAGTTGTTCTTCATTATCAATCGACATGCAGAGAGATATTCTTCACCTCCTTCCAATCGAAATCGAGGCACCAAACTCAGCAAGGTATTCGCCTTCCTTGTGGTCGTCAGATCTCTCAATTGTAGCACAGCCAATGGCGATTCGATTAAAACCCCGACGGCGACTGCACTTGCAGTAATGGTTGAGATATCCACCAATAGTACCCCGAAAAATGCTCTCTTATAGAATATTTTGTCGTACTATGCGGTTTAGGTCGATGGTCTAGTTCTTACTGGCTCTTGAGCATCAACAAGAACCATCTGGAGAAAAAAAATTGATCATTTCTTCTTAAGTTGACCGTTCTGCGGAAGCAATGGTGATTTCGTTGTAACACGTTGCTTTGCAATCTTCTTCTTCAGTTTCCTTCCGCGGAACTTCTTGATGATGATGAACATACCTATTCCGCATACAAGCATGACCAACCCGATGTAAAAGAACAAGCTGTCGAATATTCCCCATAGGAACTTCTTCTCCTTCTCAGGTTCCGGCGCCTTGACCGTCGTCGCATTTACTATCTTTGAGAAAATGCCTTGATCTATCGCGTTTACCGCTGCCACCTTGTAATAAAATGTCGAACCGAGCGATATGCCAGTATGATTCAATTCGGTATCGGTCACCTTCTTGTAATATACCAATGTATCATTGGTCACACCCCTATAAACGATATATCCAGTGATAGGTTGCCCACCGTTGTCTAGTGGTGCGTTCCATGAAATATGGATATGGTCCTCCCCTGCGACTGCTTTGACGTTGATCGGTATCTCAGGAGCTGTGCCGCTGAGATGGGGGTAGGCGCTCACCTGGTTAGACCGATCGCTATTTCCTATGGTGTTGTGGGCACGGACATAATATGAATAATGCTGCTTGTTGACGACAGAGGTGTCATTATAGCCTGTCCTCGTCGAATCTGCAATATGGATGAAGCTACCGGTTCCGTTCGACCTGTAAATGCTATAATACTCCACTGCGGTCGTTCCCTTGTCGAGAGGGACATCCCAGCTCAGGTCGACGAACGAGTTGCCTTCATGATATGTCAGGTTCAAAGGCATGGTGGGGGTCTTACCCGAGGCGATCTTGATCATGTTGCTCATATCGCCCTCTCCAGCCGAATTGACAGCGGAAACCTGGTAATGATATTCTAAACTGATCTCCAAACCTGCCACAATGAATGTTGTGAGATTCGTCGTTCCGATGAACTCTAGAGCGTCCATCGTCGACCCTTTGTAGATATTATATGCCAGTATCTCCGAACCGCCATCATCAACCGGTTCATCCCAAGTTAAGGTCACGTAATGGTCCCATGATGTGCCTGTAAGGGATAGCGGAGGATTCGGCACTGTCATCGGAGTGCAGTTCACTATCTGTGAATTGCCAGTCCCGACATTGTTCTCAGCGGCAATGCTGTAATAATATGTCATACCGTTCTCGACGTCATTGTCGGTCCAGTTCAGGACATTGCCCAATGTGGTATAGAGTGCCAGATTGTCATTGCTCATCCCCCGGTAGACCCAGTATCTCTTGATGAGCGAACCACCATCTCCCTGATTAAACCAAAATATCGTTACTGATCGATCACCAGGTATCACGGCATTGATGTTCACATGAGGTTCGTCATATGTGTCCGCGAACACTGTATATGACGGATCCCCATCTCCGATCTCGTTGAATGCTGAGATCCGATAATAGTATGTTGCATCGTCTTCAAGCCCCAGATCGACGTATCTGACAACTGATTCCAAGACTGCGACAAGTTCGAACATGGATAGGTCGGTCGCTCGATAGATCTTGTATCCAATGATCGAGGAACCTCCGTTGCCTGCCGGGGCGATCCAGGTCAGAGTGACATTTCGAACACCGCTGAACGCTTGGAGCTCGGTTATCGCACCCGGAACGACATCAGGAATACCATATGCTGCATCACTCGCCGATCCTTCACCGACAGAGTTGAAAGCGGTTATGCGATATTTGTAGGAGATCCCGATCTGAAGTTTTGAGTCGACGAACCAGGTCTGGTTCATAACGGTCCCGATCTTCGACCATGCACCAGAAACAAAACGATAGATATTGTATCCAATTACCGACGCTCCACCATTAAAGTCCGGTGCCGACCATGTGACATTGAGGAATTGATTACCAGATATGACGATCGGATCCATGGGTCTGTTCGGGACGGAACAAGGGGTGGCCGATGTTATGTTCGAGCCTTTCCCTTCTCCACCTAAGTTCACTCCTTTGACCGAATAGAAGTAAGTGACACCATTGACGAGACCAATATCCACATATTCCGCCACGTTACCTAACGTGACCAACAATGACATATTGTCAGATGAAAAACCTCTATAGATGTTGTATCCGCTCATGGCCGATGCATTACTGTATCTGGGTTCGGTCCAATTGACATAGACCTTGCCGTTCCCGGCCACCGCCTGAACTCCCAATGGGGTTGTTGGGGCGTCTGAATTGGATGCGGATCCGATGCCGCTGAACAACGGGATGATCATCGAAATAATAACGATCGCGCAAAGTATCCTGACCGATGTTCTTCTAACTACACCTTGGGATGCCATAGAACATGACCCATTGTCGATTATGGTTGTTGATGGACGATCCAACGCCTTTAAAAACACTCTTTGCAAATTATCAACATTGATTATGAAGATGATAAAAGCCAGCAGCAGTTATTTAGAATTGACCGTACATGATTATTTCAGATGTGGCACGATTTAATGCCGTGTTTCTCGTTATACCTCTGATGGTACTCTTCGGCAGGCCAGAACTTGCTTGCTGGGACTATCTCGGTCACAATGGGCATATCGTACTTTCCAGACGCCTGTAATTTCTTCTTCGAATCCAGGGCCTCCTCCTTTTGTCCCTCGTCGTAGTAGAAGATCATGGAGCGGTACTGAGAGCCCACATCCACACCTTGCCTGTTCAGTTGCGTTGGGTCGTGCATCTTCCAAAAAGTCTCAAGCAATCGTTCATAGCTGACGAGGTCTGGAGCGTATGATATTTCAATTGTCTCTGCATGCCCTGTCTTGTTGGTGCATACGAGCTTGTATGTTGGCTCATTAACATTTCCACCCATATAGCCGACCCTGGCATCGATCACACCCTCGATCTCTCTGAAAACCGATTCGACTCCCCAGAAACATCCTGCCGCGAAAGCGGCCTTCTTCAAAGCGAATTTGGGCATGATATCTATTGAAATAGGACAGTAACAAATATTTATGGGATTCGGCACATAAAATATAAATAACCCCGGATTTCAGCAGCTGTCCTTCTTATCAAGGTTCAAGATGATCTCATGACAATAGTCGCCTGTTCTGAAAGCGCCGCCAGCATCGGAGGTCCTGACACCTTCGTTCAATGTCAGATATACAGCTTTTTTAAGACGGGATGCATCATTTTTCAGATCTAGATATTCTAGCATCATGACGGCCGACAGCAAGGTGGCCGTCGGATTCGCTATCCCCATTCCTGCGATATCTGGTGCGGATCCGTGCGTCGGTTCGAACAATGCGAACGATTCCCCGTAGCTGCCTGAAGGGGCAAAGCCAAGCCCACCGATCAATGCTGCCGCCTCGTCCGAAAGAATATCTCCATATAGGTTGAGGGTCACGTAGCATTTCTGCTCTCGAGGTCTTGTCACCATCGCCGCCGCGGCCGCATCCACAAGCAACTCCCTTGCAACGATGTCCCTTCCTTCCATTTCCTCGAAGAACACCTTCCTGAACAATCCGTCGGACCTTCTCAGCACATTTGATTTGTGAACGCAGGTCAATGTATCGATGCTATTCCTTTGGCATAGGTCGATCGCATATCTCACGAGCCTCCTGCAGGCCTTTTCCGTGACCTTTCGTTCTAGCGTAACGACGCCATTTTCTTCTCTTTCAATGCCAGTGTACATCCCTTCGGTGTTCTCCCTGACTATCGTGAGATCCAGATCGACCAATCCCAGGTCGGGACTTGGTCGGCGGACCGGTCTAATATTCGCGTAGAGGTCGAACTCTCTCCTTAGGAATAGTATCGGAGAACGGTAACCTGGCATCGATGACGAAGGCGAGGTGATCGCTCCGAAAAGGCAGCAGTCCGAGGACCTTATCGTCTCGATGGAGCTCTCAGGGATGTACTCCCCGGTCCGGGAATGACATTCCAAGCCCATATCAGCTTCGATGAACTCAATCGGCAGGTCCATCGACCTGAGGACCGCCATGGTCGCACCTATGACCTCTGGACCGATCCCATCCCCTTGGACCACCGAGACCTTCCGCATCACAATCTCTCTATGAGGCTGGCAACGGCCATCGGCAATGTGATCGTCGCATCTCCCTCGACCGTCACCTGGGCCGCGTTCTCCTTGACCTTGCCCCAAGAGACAGCCTCCCTCACCTGAGCTCCAGAGAGGGACCCGTCATACTCAACAGCGGTGGTCATGTAGACGGCATAGTCGAGCCCTCCGCGGAACTGGTTCCACCATATGACATGGTGCTTTGAGATGCCCCCTCCGATGATGACCGCTCCGGTCTCAGGGGCGTGGAATATGATGTCCGAAAGGTCTTGCTCGTCCTGGAACAGGTTGATATGGAGCTTCCTGTGGGTCTGCCAGTACATCCAGATCTGGCTTCCGAACGACCCGTCTGTTATTCCAGGGACAAAGATGGGTATGTTGTTCTTGTGGCACCAATGAAGCAGTGACGATTCGTCGTCGATGTGCGCGCCTACCCCGTCGATGATATCCCTCGTCGACACCGACGTCTTGCCCTCGAGAATCTCTTCGAAGATCGGGATCAGCTTCTCCTCCAGGACAAGCCCGTACGACTCGTCAGGGACCAGCACGTTCCCGAGCCTGTTGACGCCCTCCCTCCTCAGTTCAGCGTCGTCCATGTTGAAATCGCCGTGATAGTAATGCTTCCAGGTCCTGGCCAGATCATGGTCCAAGGTCCCGCAGGTAGTAATTATGACATCCACGAGCTTCCTCTTCGCGAGCTCGACGATGACCCCCCTGGTCCCGGTGGCCATGATGCATGCTGGGAACGACAGGAACTTGACGCAGCCGTCGCTCTTGACCATCTTCTCCATGATGTCCACGGCGTCCGCGACCTTTCTTCCGGTGAATCCGCCCGACTCCTTGAGCTCCCTCATGAGCTGGTCGACGGTCATTCCCTTCTCGATGGCGATGTCCCTGACCTGTCTGTCTTCCATGATAGTTACCAGAATCGTTCAAGTTATGGCACTAAAAAAAGTTTGCTGTTTGGCGCCAAAGTGCGTTGGAAAGGTCATCCGCTCATCGATGACAACACCTAAGAGCAAGAAGAGGTATTTTGCATGGACCGCCTTGGAAAAACAAAAAGTCGCGATGCTCTCGATATACAGCAACTCCTTTCTCGTCGTGATCAAATTAATTGCCGGCGTCTTGATGGGTTCCATCTCGGTGATATCTGAGGGCTTGCACTCGATGATCGACCTGCTGGCTGCAGTGATTGCCAACTATTCCATCAGGAAATCGGCGATCCCGGCCGACAAGGACCATCCATATGGCCACGGGAAATACGAGAATTATGCAGGCGTCATCGAGGCCGTCCTGATATTGTTCGCTGCGATCATAATCGTCTACGAGGCGTCTATGAGGCTCATAAAGAACGCCCCGGTCGAATTCCTGCTCGTAGGCATAATCATCATGGGAATATCCTCGGTCGTCAACTTCTTCGTCTCGAGAAAGCTCTATAAGGTCGGCGTAGAGACCGATTCCATGGCGCTCCAGGCGGACGGCCTGCACCTCAGGACCGACGTATACACAGCGATGGGCGTCTTCATCGGCCTCATCCTGATCCAGCTGACGGGATTGGAATGGCTCGACCCGGTCGTGGCAATATTGGTTGCAGTTCTGATCGTCAAGGCGGCGTGGGACCTGACGAGGGAGGCAAGCAAAGGTCTCGTCGACGAGCATCTGCCGGTCGATGAGGAATCGAAGATCAAATGCGTGCTGGCGCAGTACAGCAAGAGCTTCGTCGCTTTCAGGGCGCTGAGGACCAGAAAGTCCGGGGCGGAGAGGTTCGTAGACCTGATATTGGTCGTCAAGGCCGACATGCCAGTCATCGAAGCGCATGCGTTATGCGACAAGATCGAAAAGGAGATCGAAGCGAATCTTCCGAACACGAACGTCCTCATACACATCGAACCCTGCCTGATGGGCGATACCTGCCCTCATTGCAGAGGGGAGCTCATCGAGATCGTTGAGAATCCCGATCTGGAGTGCGATATCATCCTACGGAAATGATGAACGGATAGGTCCAATGACCGTTAATCCTGGCTCCCATCCACGACCATATACGTCCCCGATCAGCGCGGATAGAGCGTAGCCCCTTCCGCTTCCCAACGTTCGACCGCGTCTAAAAGTGCCTTCTTCGAGACCTCTATATCTCCAGAGTTCTCGATCACCGTCCATCCCTTCGACGACAGCTTGATGACCTTGCTCCTCGCCTTTCGAAGGCTCTCAAGGTCCTCGAACATCTCCTTCGTGTCCTCCCTCGACCGTATCCTCTTCGATGCTATCTCTGGCTGGATATCGATCAGCATCATCGAGCGGGTCAAAGGGAGTATCTTCGCGAAGAAATCATAACCGAACTCGACGAATCTCTCCGGGAGATAGGCCGTTCCCATTAGGTACCTGACGAATATGACGGTCTTGTCGGTCTTCCTCAGCCTTCGGAGCCTTGAGACAGAAATGAGTACGTCCAGGATGTAGAAGACAGAGGCGAACGTCCTCATGATCCTGCCTTCCGACTGCAAAGACCTCCTCGATATCCTCCCGGAAAGACGATCGGAGGGATGCTGCATTATGAGGGCCTCATGCCCTTTCTCATCATACCACTCCTTGAGGACATGGGCGAGGGTGTTCTTTCCCGAGCCGTCGATGCCATCGACGACCAACCACCTCATCTCATACCCCCAACAGTGTCAGGATGAGAACGGTCGACAACGGGATCACCAGATTGTCATACTCGCCCGGAGTGTATAGCTCGACGACCGCGACGTACGCTGCGATGCCGACGGAAAGGGCGAGCATCGATGGAAGTCCGAGGTTCGATGTCATATAGTACCCTTCGGAGTTGAGGAAACCATAATAGGAGAAGATAGCGAAGCAAGCGATCGCGGCGAAGATGAAAACGGAGACGGTCCCTTCGAGGGTCTTGCATCCATGTATCTTCCTTTTGCCGAACCTCTTCCCTATGAGCCCCCCCATGCCGTCGCCGTATGCCATGCACACGATGCCAATGGATGCGAGCATGAGATCATCGAAGGAGAAGAAAGCAAGGATTGTCCATGATATCGCATAGTAGACGAGTCCAAGCTTGTGCCCGTCCACAGAGGCCTCGGCGAGCACCGAGCGCTTGACCTCCCTTTCAAGCTTGTTCTCAGGCATGTCCTTCCTCGAACCTTCCTTCGTCAATATGTACAACAAGGGTATGAACGGCGCAGCCGCCAACAAGGACATCATCCAGTTCGTCTCGAATATCCACCAGAATATCGTGATGTTGCCTATCATGACGTGGATGAACTTCCTATGGGCATTGGTCCGTTTCAGGAACTTCCATTTGCTCGCTACGATGACCAAGATTCCGACGTACGCATACACGAGAAGCAGTCCGAGCAGGTCACCATCGCTCAAAGTATCGAGCCTAGTAAGTCATGTTGGTATAAAATTTATGCCAGGTTCACTGCTCACCCGTTCACTCCAGGTCAGGTGATGAACAATAGAACCGTCGCGACGGCGCATATGGCGAATATGAGCAGCATCTTCTTGAGCGCGACCTTCTCGACCTCGGGGCTCATCGTCCTTATGATGAGCAGATTGCCGATGACGGAGAAGGTGGTCGCGAGCATCAAGGTCTCCGCGGCGACCCTGGAACTGATCTCACCTATCGTCACCAGGCCACCGAGGGATGCGGCTACGGCAGCTGATGATATCAATCCAGCGATGGCCGAGAAGTACACCACACCACTTCCGACATACTGGTCTGCCGCGTAGGTCAGTATCGACAACACGAAGATCAACAGGGCGAACTTTATAGCTGGTCCGATCGCGAAGGGCGATTTCATCTCGACCTTCGTCGAGTCACCGTTCTTTTCATTTCCAATGAACCCGAGCGCGAGCGTGATGGCGGCAGCGAAGAGCAGAGCTGGTGCGACGATGATCGCAGTGCTCATATCTGGCTCAGCGAACGCTATGATGATGAGATTTCGGGCCATCATCACTCCGGTGGCGAGATAGATGCCCGTGGCCGCTTTCGAGGCCAGGTCCCGCCTGTCCTTGACAAGATTGCACATTGATGCGGTCGTCGCTGCGGAATTGATCAGTCCGCCCAGAAGTCCGGAGAACTCGATCCCGCGGTTCGCCCCCTCCTTTCTGATGATGAGGAAGGAGATGAAGGATATCCCGCTGACGAAGACGACCAGCAGGAGGATGTAGTTCAGGTCCGCGATCCCGCCCCTATTGAGCACGTCGAGGGGGCTCTCAAGGTTCAGATAATAGGTCAAGGGGAACAGTATCACCACGATAGTAAGAAACTCCAGCGCGCCGACGAGCTCGTCGTCGTCCAGAACGTTAGCGAGGTTGTGCGTCCTCTTCCTCGACAAGAGGAGGAACGTGGTCGCGACAGTAATCACGGCCGCCTCGAAAAGGAGGTCGTAACCGACCAATACGCCGCTGAAGAATGTCACGAGCATCGCCGCCGGTGTTGTCATCCCGGGGGAGTCCTTTTTGAATTTGATATAGGCCAGGAGCAAAGCGAAGGCTCCGACCACAGGGATCCCTATGATCACCATGAGGCCATAGTCGGGATTTAGGAAGGCAAGGTATGCAGATAGGAACCCGAACAAGGATATCAGTGCGAACGTCCTCAATCCCGCAAGCCTGGACGTCTCGTCCTTTTGATGCTCGCGCTCCAATCCTACCAATGCCCCTGTGCCGATCGCAAGAAGCGCATGATAGAAGAACTCGGGATTGGTGAGGTCCGCCACGTCCTAGCATATTATTCGTTCCATTATATATTTTATCGAACAGGAATGCTCTCGGGCTGTTCGAGGACGATTGTCAGAAAATCGTAATGGATTCGTTCAAATTCGTAGCATCAAGTGCATAGTGGATGCATATCTGTTCGTTAACGGCCCCAACCACAGCCAGAATGTAAAAATACCCACATAAAAAGAACAAGGAATTTATATGAGCACTATTATTCGGGCTTAACCTGCTAAATGGGGTATAAAAAATGATTGAATTGGATCCATTGATTTACATGATTCCAATAGCGGGCTTGGTAGGAATACTTGCCGTGGCTTTCCTGACCCGATGGGTTTTCAAGAAGGACACTGGAACCGAGGAGATGCGGTTCGTCAGTGACGCCATCAAGGAAGGGGCGATGGCCTACCTCGCACGCCAGTACAAGACCATAGCGATCATCAGCATCATCATCGGAGTGCTCATCGGAGTGGCTATCAGCCCATACACCGGTGTCGCGTTCCTTGCAGGTGCTGGCTGTTCGGCGCTGTCCGGATACATCGGTATGAAGGTATCCGTCAACGCCAACATCAGGACCGCGAGCGCCGCGAGGCGCTCCTTGAACGAGGCCCTTCAGGTCGCCTTCAGGGGTGGAGCGGTTTCTGGGATCGCTGTAGTGACTTTGAGCTTGATCGGTGTTGCCGGTGTTTTCTTCCTGTTCTGGGGATTCGTTGAGCCTACGGACATGACCATCGGCCTCTACGGATACGAATATGACAAGAGCATCACCAGCTCCCTAATGCTGCTGGTCGGTTACGCATTTGGCGCGTCCTTCGCCGCCTTGTTCGCACAGCTCGGTGGCGGTATCTACACCAAGGCCGCCGATGTTGGTGCGGACCTTGTCGGAAAGGTCGAGGCTGGAATCCCTGAAGATTCCCCGAAGAACCCGGCCGTCATCGCAGACCTCGTCGGCGACAACGTCGGCGACTGCGCTGGTCGTGGTGCTGACCTGTTCGAATCCACCGCCGCTGAGAACATCGGTGCCATGATCCTCGGTGCATTCCTGTACGCAGGAACTGGTGAGGTCGGCTTCGTGTTCTTTCCGCTCGTCGCTCGCGCGCTAGGGGTCTTCGCCGGTATCGTTGGCATCATGATCGTGAAGCTCAGGAACGAGGACGAGGAGCCCATGAAGGCTCTCAACCGCGGATACTATGTTTCATGCATCATCGCGATAGCATTGTTCGGTTACGCTGCAAGCGAACTGCTCGGTGATAACTGGATATACTTCATGGGATGCGGTATCGTCGGTATCGTCCTGAGCATAGCGATCGTGTACATCACACAGTACTACACCTCAGGCGAGTACCGCCCGGTCCGCGAGATCGCAAAGGCCTCCGAGACGGGAGCGGCCACAAACATCATCACTGGCTTCTCAGTCGGTCTCGAGACGACCTTCCTTCCGGTCATATGTATCGTCGCTGCGTTGCTCGGATCGTACGAGCTTGGTCAGATGGCTGCGCCGGATGGCGCCGCAGATGGCCTGATCTTCCAGTACGGTCTGTACGGAACTGCCGTCGCTACGATGGGCATGCTTGCCCCGTGCGCGTTCGTCCTCGCCGAGGACACCTTTGGACCGATCACCGACAACGCCGGTGGTATCGTCGAGATGTCCGAGCAGCCTGAGGATATACGCGTCCGCACCGACAAGCTCGACTCCGTCGGTAACACGACCAAGGCGCTGACTAAGGGATACGCCATGGGATCAGCTGCACTGGCCGCCTACCTGCTGTTCGGTGCCTTCTTCGACAAGGTCGCCGAGGAGCTATACACGGACGACCCGATCAAGTGGGCAGCGTACATCGACCCGACCGTTGCATACAGCATTGACATTGCACAACCCGAAGTGTTCGCTGGTGCCTTCATCGGCGCGATGCTCGTGTTCCTGTTCTCTTCCTTGGCCATCCGCGCTGTCGGAAAGGCAGCTGGGGACATGATCTCCGAGGTTCGCCGCCAGTTCAAGGAGAACCCGAACATCCTCGCCGGTAACGACAAGCCGGACTACGCAAAGTGCGTCGACATCTCGACCAAAGGCGCACTTAAGGCAATGATCCTGCCGGGCATCCTGCCCGTCGTGGTGCCTGTCGTCTGGGGTCTGTTCATGTTCTACACCTACGGCTCCGTCACAGCCTACATGTCTGTAGGCGCAATGCTCATGGTCGGAACCATCGCCGGTGTGTTGATGGCACTTGTCTTCAACAACGGTGGTGGCGCCTGGGACAACGCCAAGAAATACGTCGAGTCCAAGGGCATGAAGAAGACGCCTCAGCACGCCGCGGCGGTCGTCGGTGACACAGTCGGTGACCCGTTCAAGGACACCGCTGGACCGTCCCTCCACGTGCTGGTCAAGCTGCTCTCCACGATCACGCTGGTATTCGCCGGCGTCATCGTGCTGGGCATCTAAACCACTTAAACCCCTTTCCATTTTTTTCTTTTGTCCAGTGTTGGAAATTACTACCAAAAATTTTGTCAATCTTTAAATATGGGTTACCGTATGGCAGGATAGTTACGAGGGTCTACCATGTATTTGTTGACGCAACGTGAGAACGTTGTTCGCATTCCGCCAGAGATGCTGGGAGAGGATGCGGATGTCATCGTTCACCAATTGGCTCGCGAGTCTTATGAGGGAAAGATAGAAGGCGACTCGCTGACGGTCCTGGTCCAGAACATAGAGCCCATGGGCCCGGGGCGCATCGTTCACGGCGACGGTGCTGTCTACCAGACTGTCAGATACGACGCGCTCATCTTCAAGCCTCAGAACCAGGAGGTCATAGAGGGAGAGGTCGTCGAGATCATCAAGTTCGGCGCGTTCGTGAGGTTCGGACCGCTTGACGGACTACTTCACATCAGCCAGGTCATGGACGACCGCATCGATATCGATGACGCCGGCCAGAGGTTGATCGGAAAGGACACCAAGCGCGACCTTAAGACCAAGGACAAGGTCCGCGGAAGGGTCGTGTCCATTTCGCTCAACGAGCGCAACCCGAGGGAGAGCAAGATCGGCCTTACAATGAGGCAGACCGGCCTCGGCAAGTTCGAATGGATCGCCGATGAACGCTCCAAGAAGGGAGAGAAGCCTGAGAAGGGCGAAAAGGGGGCAGCTGCGTGACCAAGCTGCTCAAGGCCTGCAAGAACTGCAGCCTCATCACCGAAGAGGATGTCTGCCAGCTCTGCGGTAATCAGACCTCGAAGGAGTGGCAGGGATATGTCATTATCATAGATCATACAAGGTCCGAGATAGCAAAGAGGATGGGCATAAATGTCAACGGAAAGTTCGCGCTCAAGGTGCGCTGAGCTCCGTGTGCCGAAGAATGGCTGGATCTTACCGGATGAAATGAGGAAGTTGCTTAACATGCCGTTCGGGGAGCTAATGAACGAGTCCGATGCGATCGCCGCCGCGAAAAGATGCGGAAAGGTAGTGAGCGTCGGGGACGTCGTCTCCCTGGCGCTTTTTCAGCATGGCATCATACCGCACGTGACGGTCTATGACATGATGACGGAGCGTCTTCCGATGACGCTGCTTGACAAGCATGTAAAGGACCTTCCAGGGAAGGAGGTCACGGTTCGAAACCCGGCGGGGAGGATAACCCCCGACATGGTTTCGGCCGTATCAAAGGCCATGTACTCAGACGCCCCCACTAGGATCAAGGTGGACGGAGAGGAGGACCTGGCCGGTCTGGTCTGCGCCGCCCTAGCGCCTGACAACTCGTGCCTCGTGTACGGGATGCCCGGAAAAGGGATGGCCGTCGTCAAGGTTGACGAAAAGGTCAGAGACAACGCTAAAAATATGATATACGCGATGGAGGAATCAGATTGAAGTTTGAGATAGAGAGCAAGAAGCAGAACGTGCTCCACAAGAGATGGGAAGTATTGTTCAATGTCGAGCACATCGGAGCCCCCACCCCAAAGAGGGATGAGTTGCGCCAGAAGGTCGCCGAAGCGATGAACACCAAGAAGGAGTTCGTCATCATCGACAACACCGCCACCGAGACCGGGACGGGCCTGAGCAGCGGCTACGCGAAGGTCTACGATAGCCTTGACATCCTGAAGAAGTCTGAGAAGCACTACATGCTCGTCCGCCACGGCCTTGCCGAGAAGAAGGTAAAGACCAAGACCGCCAAGAAGAGCAAGAAGAACTGAATGGTGATCTGAATGGCAAAGGACGATAAGAAGGGAAAGGCCCCCAAGGCCAAGACCATCCGTGTATCGAAGAAGGATGCTTACGCCGTCACCAAGGACGGCAAGATCGAGAGGAAGAAGAAGCACTGCCCGAAATGCGGTCCAGGCGTATTCCTCGCGAACCACGAGGACCGTCTCGCCTGCGGGCGCTGCGGATACACCGAGTTCGCAAAGAAGAAGTAAACCCCTTTTCCAAATTCCTTATTCTTTCTTATTTTCGACGCTTCAGATGTTTTCGCACAATGCCTTCAATGCCATAATCATATTTTCGAATCCCGGTTTTGTATGGCTTTCCAGGTCCTTCTTGAACAGGGGCACGAATGTGCCGCGGAACTTCTCCGAATGGGCAAATGTCACCCCGCCCTCCTTCCTTTCCAATATCATAAGGGAATGCTCCCCATCGAATATCATTCCAGGCCATACCTTGCCGATCCATCTGATCTCTTTATTATCATCGAACGCAAAAAGCGTCGGTTTGAAATTCATCGATTGGCCCCCGACGGGCTGAATGATGATGTTTCACTTTGATCCGATAGAACGTCCGCCTTCGATCGAAATGATGAACGGGTTCCACTCGGGATAATGCATGAAGTCCTGAAGAACCCTCCAAACATCCTCTGCCTTGGCCGATATGTCTATTGACGTCCTAATCTCGTAGATATCGCTCAACTCCTTGGTGAACTCGGGTTCGAGACCAGGTCATAACAAGGGAGCCCACCTCTTTTGTTACTTTGTGTCGAACAGATCCATATTAGAGATATGGCCTGTTCCAAGATGTCGCAAACTATATTGACCCCGTGCGCCATCGCTCGCGCATTGGACTCGTAGTGTAGCTTGGATATCACTAGGGCCTCCGGAGCCTTGAACCCGGGTTCGAATCCCGGCGAGTCCGCTTTAATTTCATCATTAAGACGTGTTCAACTAATCAATGGGTTAAAAATCATTCAACCGTGTTTGGCCCTTTTTCAATGATGGATTTAGGACTCTTTCAATATTCTCCTCGATGATTTTCTTCCGTTGATTTATCATCAGCTGTGAAAATGAAATGACCATGTCATCAAAATTGCCATTATCTCCACTTTTCAGTGCAGAGATATACTGATCCCTGTCTTTGCCAAAGAACAACAAACGTGGATATCCTTCCTTTTCCAGCATATAATTAAAGATCTCCCTCCCTGTTCTACCGTTGCCATCGGTAAATGGATGGATTCTCTCGAAAGTATGGTGAAAAGCAACGGCTTCAATGAATGGACTGTGCCCATCTTCGATTTTAGTATAATAAACATCAAGTGCTTCTTCCAGCTCAGATTCGATCAGAATGCTGGGTGCTAATTGAAATTCGCATCCGTTGATTGCGACCAGATCTGTCCTCCTAAATTCGCCTGCAGATTCCAAATCGATATTATCAACGATTCTGCTATGCAATCCTTTAATGAAGTTTAAATCCACCTTGCCTTTGTGCTTTATTCTATAGATACGAACTTTTCGAAAATTTTGAACCTCGTTGACTTCTCTGAGGGATTTATTCTCCGGCATTATATTGTCATTTAGTAACGATCTGGTCTGATCAAATGATAGGGTATTACCTTCGATTGAGGTCGTACCATTCACATATTGAATTTCCATCGAATTGGTATACCATTCAACCTCACTTGTGGTCAAGTGCTGGGAAAAAGTTTCACATAGGAATCGTAATCCTTCGGTCACTTCAATGAGAGTCGATCGTTTTTCAGGCAGCATCCGATCATCGATAAAAGCGGATTTGGCCAGCTCAGTTTTTTTTTCGATTGCCTTGATCTCCAAATCGCTTGAATGTTCGATTCGTAGACGGTTAAGCTCTTCGGGATTTGGCTCCTTGCTCCCTATATATTTCGTCACCTTTCCCTTAAGGTTCTTTACTCGGACATCTTTAACAAGATAGAACGATTCCTTACCGTCCTCTGTGCTTTGTCGTTCGAGACGATATTCCTTAATTTTCCGCTCTTCCATCGAACATATCATGTTATGGCGGATATTTATTCTTTAATTATATTGCCATTATATTAATTTAATTAATGAGTAGTAACGTCATATTAATTTTTCATCAAATATGGCCGAATTATAAACCATGGCGTTATTAGCTCGTCCTTATTTCAGAACAATTTTTATTCTAGTCACTATGTAACCTCCCATCGAATGTACCTGACCAAAGAAGAGGAATCTATCCTCAAAGGCGAACATGGCGAATCCAAGAGGAAGGCCATGGAGCTCCTTGTAGCCCTCGGCAAGATTTACGGGGCCGAGAGGCTGGTCCCGATCACCTCGGCCCATCTGGCTGGAGTTTCCTATAAGACCATTGGAGAAGGCGGCATAGACTTCCTGAGGGAGATGGCCGAGGACGCGAAGGTCTGTGTAAAGACGACGCTCAACCCGGCCGGGATGGACCGCGAACGATGGAAGGAGATGGGCGTAGAAGAGCGTTTTGCCAAGAAGCAGCTCGAGATCATCGAACTGTACGGGAAGATGGGCGTGGAGACGAACTGCACGTGCACGCCTTACCTCGCTGGAAATTCGCCTCGTACCGGGGACAGGATCGCCTGGGCAGAATCCTCTGCACTTTCGTTCGCCAACTCGATGCTTGGTGCAAGAACGAACAGGGAAGGCGGCCCCGGGGCGTTGGCCGCCGCGATAATCGGAAAGGCCCCCGAATACGGTCTGCACCTTGACGAGAACAGGAGGCCGACCGTCGTCATCGAGGCGCAGCTTAAGGACGACATCATGGACTTTTCTTTGCTGGGGCAGGCGGTCGGCGTGAAGATGGGGGCGTCGGTCCCATATTTCAAAGGCATCCGGCCGGACGTAAATCAGGCGAAGATAATGGCGGCGGCCATGGCTGCCGCAGGTTCCGTAGCGATATTCCACGTCGAAGGGCAGACACCTGAGGCGAAGGACCTCGACCTCAAGGGCATCGAGCGGGTTCAGATCGACAGGAGGGAGATGAACGAGATGAAGGCGCAGCTTACGACCGCCAAGGACCCCGACCTGATAGCATTGGGCTGCCCTCATCTATCCGAGTCGGAGATGAAGATGCTCGCTGGATACCTCGATGGAAAGAAGAAGAACCAGGACATCGAGATATGGTTCTGCACCTCCAGGCGCGTTAAGACCTGGTGCCCGAAGGAGACGGCGGTCCTGGAGAAGTTCGGCAAGGTCCTGACGGACACATGCATGGTCGTGGCCCCGATCGAGAATACTCATAAGGTCACCGCGTCGAATTCCTGCAAGGCATGCAACTATCTTCCTGGCCTGTGCAATCAGAAATGCCTTTGCAATGATTCGATATCGCTATTGGAGATGGTAATGTGAAGATGAGCGGGAGGAGCATATCGAACGGGACCGGACAAGGGAAGGCGGTCGTCCTTCAGGCCCCGTTCAGCTTCCTGGGCGGAGTGGACACGGCCTCAGGCGAGCTGACCGTGAGCTCTGGCAGAAAAGGGGAGACGATAGCTGACAAGGTTTTCGTATTCCAGCGCGGGAAGGGTTCGACCGTCGGTTCCTATACGATGATGGACCTCAAGAAGAACGGCAGGATGCCCGCGGCGATCATCAACGAGAAGGCCGAGACGATCGTCGCGACCGGAGCGGTCATGGCTGGGATCCCTATGGTGGACGGGATCGATATCTCGCTCATCCTCGATGGGGACGACATCGTCGTCGACGGTAACGAGGGAACGGTCGATCTTCTCAACGTGAAGGAATCATCGGTCGTGACATGCGTCATCCGTCATGGCTGCAAGATACTGATACTGAAGAGGAGCGACAAGGTCTCGACGAACAAGTTGAAATGGGCCGGCGTCAGCGGCTACATCGAGAAGGGCGAGACGCCGCTTGAAACGGCGTATAAGGAGATGGCGGAGGAGGTCCGTCAGAACGACCCGAAGCTCGTCAAGATAATGCCGGTCATGACCATCAGGTCAGACGAGCATATATGGCACATCCACCCCTTCCTGTTCGATACCGAGCAGCTTGACATCGTCATCGATTGGGAGCACACCGATTTCAAGTGGGTCGGAATGGACGAGATCGGCTCCTACGATCTCGTGCCTGGCTTCAAGACGCTCTTATCGGATCTGGAACTCTGAGTCTCGAATATTGTCGTGGATGGCGTCCGAGACATCCTTTGGATCAACTGCGGGTTCCTTGATATAATTGTTAAGGGGCTCGATCTCTTTGGTGAGCATGGTCAGTATTGCGATGAAGAACGCCAGCATGACGAAGAACGCTCCGAATATTGTCAAAAACAATGAGATTATGTCGCCTCTTGTCGCGATGCCCAGGTTGAATGAGACGATCCCGATCGTTGCCAGGAACACGATGACCGAGTATCTCCAATTCTTAGACGATCTCGTTCGCCAAACATACTTGGCATTTAAACTATTTAAATCAAAGACGTCGATCAGAAATTAATAGCACGTTCGTGTCAAAATGGGTCAATTGTTTCAATGAAGTATAATCAAGGTCCCTTGTTCCCGGCCTGAACAGTTGACCAAAGACCTCTCAGTTACGCCGTTCCGGACCTATCTTTCATCGGTTCACCAGACGGTGATAGCTTCTCGACGTGATCGCCCAAGGGTACTGGTTCCCTATAGAATACGAACAAGAACAATTTTATGAGCGCCCATGCCAAGATCGCACCGCCGCCTATGATCAAGAACATCGAGATTATGTCGCCTCTCGTCGAGATGCCGAATGGCATCAATATCATGCCTGCGAAGAACGAACCTATGATGGATGAGAATTTTGTCCTATCCATGTCTAGTTCTCTAAGATATTTCAGATCTGAGGATTTAAGATGTGGCGAACATCTATGAGATCAGATATCCGCTTTAATCTACGATCGAATACTCCATCACTCGAATGCCATGTCGTCGACCTCGCCCTCTTCCTCGGCGTCGGTCAGCGTTCCATCGCACCCACAGTTACTTCTCATCAGCTTCTCCTCAAGTCTCAAGGACCTCATCATGCCAACGGTCTCGTTCGTGTATGAGCGATGGCATTCCACGCACACCGTCTTCAGATTACCCGGATGATCAGTGCCCCCCAAAGATCTCGGTACGATGTGATGGACCTCCAGAGCGGACCGCCAGCTCTTTCCTCTCGCTATCTGCTTGGATGACCTACCGCAGTCTTGGCATGTGAACGCGTCCCTTCTGAGAATGCTGATCTTCACCTTGTTCCAGAGCCGTCTTCTCAGGAACTCATCGCAATCATCGGAAAAGACCGCCGTCTTCGTTCCTGCAAGATAGAACTTCCTTTTCCCCGGAAGTTCCACTCGCATCTCCTGATATGCACGCTTGAACGATGCCCATTCCCTGCAGGTCCTTCCGCTGAGCGACCCAGGGACGTGCGCCTTGCCGCAATGTTCGCACTTCACCGTGCCTCTGGAGGAGATGGCCATGCCTTCGAGGCTCAGTTTGAAAGGGCACGCCCTGAACATCTCCTTATCGCAATTGACAGGGGTGAAATCGGTCTGCCCGTGAAAAACGAGACCCATGCGCCCTTCCCCGATGGCCATGGAGCTCGTTAACATACATAGTCCGCGACCGTCGTTGGAGGTCGAATGCCTGCATACGTTCAACTCCGCATCCCTTCAGGATAATAATAAAAAAGTGATTATAAAATGTTTACCGGAAAGTGTTTCAGAACGATTTGTCGACCTCTTTCTCCAGGAGGTTAAGCTCATGCGGATCGAGCGTCGACGGGTTCAGCGCCATGATCAGGATGGACTTGTTTATCGCCACCTGGTCCCTCAGCGACTGCACGAACCTCAGCACCGTGAGGAAGTTGTTGTTCGTGATCAGGTACTCCAGTCCGTCCAGCAAGATGACCCCCTCGTTCGTCGATAGGAACTGTTCCAGGGAGTAGGATAGCTTCTCAAGGTCCTTGGGCCTCAGCGAATTGTCCTTCCCGACGTTCGAGAGCCAGATCATAGGCGTATCGCCAATGTCGTACTTCGACTTGATCTTCACTGGATAGTTCCTGGTGATGCACAGCCCCTTCGAACCCTTTTTTATCTCGTTCTCGAAGAGCTCATAGGCGTTCTCGGGCTTCTCTTCCTTGATGAGGTAAGCGAACGACTTCTCGAGGGCCAAGACCTTGCTCTCGGACTTAGATGGACCGCCCTCATTCCTCGAAGGCTCGACGATGACGGACGTCTCCTCTTCCGCATCCTCACTGGCAACGACGCTCGTGCCGCAGGACGGGCACTTGAGCATGTCGACGTCGATGTTCGTGCCGCAATTTCTGCACGGAAAGCATCGCTCAAGACCTCCCTCGGTGACATAATTGATTATATTATCGATCGTCCGTGTTCCGAGCCCATTAATCGACTGCAGGCTTTCCTTGGTCGCGGTCCTGAGCTTTTCGATGCCAGTAAATCCAGCGTCGTAGACCAGCTCGGCCTTCACGGTGTTCATCCTCGGTATGCGCATGAGGACGTTCATCATCTTCTCCTTCGGGAGGGTCTGGTGGCCGATCTCCGCGCAGGCGCAGGCGGGGCAGACGCCCTTCTCATCCAGAGGTCCCCCGCAGACCCCGCACTTCGATGTCGATGAACCGAGGCGAGCGATCGCGTGATAGACCTTCTTGGCGTCGTTCTTGGCCATATTGGGTATCTCTGAGAGCTTCTCCTCGTCGATCCCTTTGAGCGAATCGACCGTCCGGTAGCCGGCCTCGATGAGCAGGACCGCGATCTTCACGGTTATTCCAGGGACCTTCATCAGGTCCTCCACCGAGTCCTTGATGTGAAGCGAAGTTACGCCGAACTCTAGCTTCTCACCATCTATGTCCCATGCCATTCTGTACTCGCCTTTGGGCTCTATCAGAAAGTTCATCTTCCTTGCCCTCACCTCGGACATGATATGGTCCTGCCAGATCTTCAGGTACTCCTCGATCTTGACCGGCGCTGACACCTCGACCTGGATATACTCTTCGACATCGAGCTTCATGTCCTTCCGCATCTGCTGGATGCGCCTGATGACCTCTCTGGAATATCCCTCGGCCTCTATCTCGGACGTTATCTCGAAATCAAGGTAGATGTCCCCGCCTGAGTACTTTACAGCGACGACGTTATCAGGGAGCGTCGTCTCGAAGGAGACCATGTTCGGTTCGATCTTGATGAACTGTCCCTCTATTCCAAGGGTGTACTCGCCCTTGTCCACGCTCTCCTTTATGAGCTTGGCCGGACGAGACTTCAAAAGCACTGCGATCTTGCTGGCCCATTGCCTGTATACCTTACCGATCGCGTTGGGGTTCGGGACTACATTGAGCAAGCTCTCGTTCCATTCCTCGCCTGGCGCGACATATTCGATGTTCTTAACGTTCGCCTGTGGCAGGAGCACTCCCTCGAGCTGCCTTATCGACTCGAGAGAATCCGTCGTGACAGGCAATAGGACCATCCTCTTGAGGGGCCAGCGGAGCTTCATGCTCTTCGTCTGTCTCTCTCGAGTTATGATCTCGACTATCTCCTTTACGACGTCCATCGCCGCCTCAAGACGGTCATCTACCTTGGTGAGGTCCGCAGACGGCCAATCGCTCATGTGGACGGTCTCCTTCCTTCCGTCCATGTGATAGTATATGCTCTCAGTGATGTGCGGACAGATAGGAGCAAGCATGGTGTTCAGGGCCATCGTCGTGTCGAAAAGGACGACGTAGGCCGCGATCTTGTCCATATCCCCTTCTTCCTTCCACATCCTGTCCCTTATCAGCCTGACATACCAGCGCGAAAGGTCATCCAGCACGAAGTTCTCGATCGCCCTCGTCGCCTTGTGCAGATCATAGCTGCTCAGGTCCCTTGTGACCTCGTTCTTCAGGCGCTCGGTCTTTGAAACGAGCCATCTGTCCTCGGGCTGGAGGTGCGCGCTGACCTGGTCGTTATCGACCTTCTCGCGGTCGAAGTTGTCGATAGACATGTACTGAACTGCGAAGTTGACGACGTTCCAGAACACGTTCAGCATCTTCCTCGCGTTCTTCACGCCCTCTGTCTGGAAGGATATGTCCTCCCATGTGGCCGATGAGTTGAGCAGGTAGAACCTGAGGGCGTCAGCTCCGAAGTCCTTGACGACGGTCGCGGGCTCGATGACGTTCCCACGGCTCTTCGACATCGGGAGCCCTTTCGGATCGAGCATCCATCCGACCATGAGGACCGATTCATAAGGCGCCCGCCCGAAGGCTAT
>JAJFUT010000088.1 GCA_021372315.1 Methanobacteriota archaeon | reverse complement strand
AGTATGAGCGCTAGGGCGAAGAGCGCGTGCTTAAGGCCGTCATAGCCGAAACCCCACCCCAACGTAGTGGCGATCACGGAGGTCATCGTGCCCGATGCGTCCATGAGCGAGCCAGGCATCGCCGATGCTGAACCCATGACCATCACGACCGCCATGGTCTCGCCTATGGCCCTTCCCATGCCGAGTATGATCGACGAGAATACCCCCGACGAGGCCTTCGGGAGCACTATTTTCCTGATCGTCTGGAACTTGGTGGCGCCCAGGCCTATCGAGCTTTTCCTGAGGTTCTGATCGACGGCCTGAAGGGCGTCCGCCGAGAGCGAGATGATGATCGGCAGGATCATGATCGCCAACACTATCGACGCCGTCAAGATGTTCTTGCCGCCCCCGTCCCCCTCGCCAAGGAACCATATCCGGTCCCCAAGGACCTCGCTGAGGGAGGGATACACCGTGCTTGCCAGCAGCGGGGCGAGCGTCAGCGCGCCCCACAGCCCATAGATGACGGAGGGTATGCCCGCGAGCAGGTCGAAGACGACCCGGAGCTTCTTCCGGAGGAACGACGGACAGTATTCGACGAGGAATATCGCGCAGCCGATCCCTAGCGGCGCTGCTATCAAGATCGCGATGGCCGTCGTCGAGATCGTCCCGACGATGAAGGGAAGCACCCCGAACGTCGGTTCGATGAAGTTCTCCAGCAGGACGAAGCTGAAGGCCGTAGGGTCGGCGTTCCCGTCCAACGGCGTCGCCCTGATGGTGAAGAGCGTGTTCGTATCGTTCGAATCGAGCACGTATGGATCGTCGCCGCTTGCGACCACCGTGCCATTATGGACGATCTCATAGCTCCATCCCTCATCGAGACCTTCAAGCTCGATCTCTAACGCATAGTCGGTGACGATGTTGACGGTGACATCGAACGTCGCCGACCCGGGGAAGCTTGAGGCCCCGTTGCCTTCCACCAAGGTCATGGCTTCGTTATTGGCGAAGGTGAACAGAACGGTCGAGCTGTCCTGGAGGGCGGGGCCGTCGGATCGCGTCACATTGAGCGTAAGTTCGTGCGTGCCCTCAACGAGGACCACCATCTTGGGCGTGAGAGTGATGACCGTGGAGGCCCCTGCATCAAGATGGACCATCCCTTCTCCAGATGTGTTGTTCCAGGAACACTCGGACACAACGGGGCGGAAATATTGCGGGGCCTCGACCGATATGATGTAATCGTGACCGATAGAATCGTAGTTCGTTATCGTGAACTCCTGCATGCTCCTGGTCGAGTCGTCACCTGACGAGTCGATAATGACCGTCGATGGCGTGAGACCGAAGGCGGCCTCATCGACGACGATCAGCTGGACCGCGCTCATGATGTCGCCTGTCGAGATGGACCTGACATTTACAGTGATCTCGATCGCGCCCTGGAGGATATCGGTGGCATAGAATCCGACGTTTTCATTCGCCAGCGGTTCGATCGTGACAAGATCGGAAGACGCTGCGAACTCGTTCCGGTCGCAGGTTATCGAATATTCGTCCGTTCGGGCTCCTGTATTATATATCGACAGATTGAAGGACGCGACCCCATCGACGGGGATGAGAAGTATGGCGTCCTCCAGCCCTACCTTGAAGGAGTGCTCGTCTACCGAAGCTCCCAGCGCCAGCTCGTAGGTGGTCGGCTCCTGATAGAACGGCTGCCATGTCTCCCCTGTCAGGAAATCGACCGGGTCGTTCTCGGTGAAGGCGGGCAGCCCTTCGTTGAAGATGAACAGGATGATCAGCAGGACGGCTATGGCGCTGGAGGAGCTCAGCATAAGCAATATCCTCTTGATGGCCCGCTCCTTGAAGATGAGATAATAAAGGACGATGCCCTCGACGGCGATCAAGGCCGCCAAGAACAGCGCCCTGAGGTTGGCCGTCGACTCGGACACGTTGTAGAAGCTGTTGAAGTCAAGAAGTGTGAATCCGAACAGGAAAACGAACCATTGCAGTTCCCAGGAGATCATGAACCATTTCTCGTCATGACCTGACCGTACCAGAAAGATCGAGATCATCTCGAGGATGATGATGGGCAGAAGGATGAGCGGCGATCCCATCGACAGGAGGAACGTCATCAGGAAGGAAAGCGACTGGATGATGATCAGTGACCTCTTATCCTCGACGATGGACCGCCATCTCATCAATCCTGAAACAAGGCCGATGGCTTAACATGAACCATCATAGAATATGGTCGGACAATACGAGAAAATACAAAAAAAATATTATCGGGAAAGGGTTTGGTCCTAAGATCTCGCTTACGCGTAGATGCTGACGAATCCAGCCTGTGCGCAGATCTGCATGTTGACCGAGTCAAGGAGGCAGTAGTCGACGAAGTCCTTTATCGCTCCGGTGTAGTCCTCGGTCATGACGAGGAGGTTCAGCGGGCGGGCTCCGACGTAGGTGTTGTCCTTGATCGTGCTGGTCTTCGCCTCGACATTGTTGAACTTCATCATGTCGACGCTGCTG
>JAJFUT010000053.1 GCA_021372315.1 Methanobacteriota archaeon | reverse complement strand
ACGACCAAGGTTCCGAGGAACGAATGGTGCGTCGCATTGACCGCATACACGGAGTAGTTGCCTGGTGCCAGATCGATGCTGGTCGCCGCCGCGGTGAACGAACTGCTTATGGCGGACCCTGATATCGCCTCGAAATGATATTCGGTGCCGGGCTGCAAACCGATGACGGTCGCGTTATCGTAGCTCCTGGTCAGAGGTACGTCGATGCTCTCGATCACTTCGTTGAACGAGACGGTCTCGTTCGCCTGGTACCTGACGTAATTGGCCTCTCTCTCACCGGACAGTATCCTCAGCGTCCTGTGGTTCACGGTCACGCTGTAGTTGCCTTCTGGCATGTAAATCGTGACCTCACCCTTTGCAGTGGTGTTGGTGGAATACGTCGCTCCGCTGACGGGGTCGGTTACCGTGACCGTGATTATCTCAAGGAGCGTCGATCCGATGTTCTTCATCGTCATCTTGACGCCCTTGGCCTCGGTCGCCGTGAAGTTGATGTTCGCAGGTCCGGTCACATTGACCTTCTGGAACACGGAGTACTTGCTGCCGCTCGATGAGAGCAACGCGTACAATGAGTAGTTGCCCTCGCGCAGGTACACGGAATACACGCCCATCGCATTGACGGAGACCGAGTCGCCGCCCGAGGTGACGAAGGATATGGTTCCCGTGCCCGGTGTCATCGTTCCGCTCACCTTGTACCGTATGACGGATTCCATGTCCATCACGACCGGGGACTGCCCGACCGAGATGTTGAGATAGTACGTCTTGAGGAACTGGTACTGGGTTTCGCTATCCCCCGCGACGACGTCCTGCGCCATCACGAGCTTGTAATTCCCGGGTCTGAGCTGGACGGCGAAGTTGCCGTCGCTATCGGTCGTCTTCGTCAGGTTGGAGGCCGCGCCCCCATCGCTCAGGAACGTGAAGGTGGCTGATGCTAGACCGACACCGCCGAGATCGACGTTGCCAGACACGTCCCTGACCGTCCCGACCAGCTTGAGATTGGTCGTCTTGGTCCCGGACACGTTCGTGAAGGGCTCGGATATCAGGTCGTAATAGGGCAAGGAGATAGTTAGCTGGCAATCCAAACCCGCGGGCACCACGAACTTGTAGACGCCCTTGTTGGTGGTGAAAGCCTTCAGCGTCCCGGTGCTGGATGTCAGCGTGACCGTGACGTTCGCCCTCAGCTCGGTGCTTTGGGTCGCAGCGTCGCCATTGACGTCCGACCAGACGTTTCCCGTAAGGACCGCGCCTTTGACGATGGACACGTTGGTGTCGACGCCAGCGGTTATCTCACCCCAGAATACCTTATCGCCAGAGACCGCATGTAGGATATATTCGCCAGCAGGCACTGCGAACCTGTATGTCCCATCCGCGTTGGACAGACCGTAGACTATGGCCCCTGTGCTCGAGGTCAGCGTCAGGACGGCCGATTCGACCGTTGCGTTGACGTTGAGGACCGTTCCCTCGGTGATCGTCGCCTTAGCTAGGGCCAGGTTGACGCTCAGGTCGTCCGCCGTCGCGGGGACCTTCTGCAAGGCCACGCTCTCCTCGCCGGAGACGATGGCCATAGCATACATGGTGTAGTTCGTCTTTGGAAGGGTGATCGTGTAATACCCGTTCGCGTCGGCCGTGGTCCAGATCGCCCCCTCCTCGGTCATGAACGCCACCCTCGCGTAAGGCACCGCCATAGATCCCTTTTTGATCTGGCCAGATACCTTCATCGCGTCGTGCAGCGTTAGCGTCTCGGAGACCACCTCGCCGGCATCGAGGACATATGTCCTTTCGCCAAGCGTGTACTCGGTGTTGTTGGACCGCAGCGTGTAGTTGCCTTCGAGCAGCTGATCGAAATGGACATTTCCATTGGAGTCCGTCATCTTCGTGATGACCCTTCCGTTGGCCTCGTCGACCAGATCGATCGCCACGTTGCCGACGGCCGAACCCCAGGTGGTACGGACCGTGACCGAGACCTTCGCTCCATCGATCGCCAGGTTCACGGTCGTGTTCGCGTCCGCCTCGACCTCCTTCGTCGTCAGGCCTACGTCATGGCCGTCATAGACGGCCCAGATCTTCGCGCTTACCATCGGCAGCAGACCTGTGAAATTGTATGAACCGCCGAATGCGACGGTGCTTCGGGTGTATCCAGTTGCGACATCCTGGACATATACGGTCGCGTTCTCGAGAAGGATGTCGGTCTCGTCGTACAGGTTGTCCCCGTCGAGGTCGATGAACACCTTTCCGCCAAGGTTCGCGCCCGGTAGGACTATCGTCTCGTTGATGATCCAGTCAGGGTCGGACTCGGCCGCCGGACCGCTCACCGACGCGACTGGCGCCTGGTGCATCGCCTGCTCGTAGGTGATGTTGTATGTCTTGACATCGAGCACCGTCGCCGTCAGCGAGTATAGGTCCAGTTTGCCGTACGAGTACGAGACCGTGACGTTCTCGCCGAACGGAACGATGACGGAGTAATATCCGTTCTCGTCGGTCTGCGTGATGTTGTGCGGAATGCCGAACTCATCTGACGCGGTGACCCAAATGCCTTCCATCGGGTCCCCTTCTTCGCTCAGGACCTGCCCCCGGACCGCGACGCCTTCGTAGTACTGCAGGAACACCACACCGCCAGCTAGGACGCTGGAGCTCATGTCCACCGTGCCGTTCATCAGGTCGTCGTCGATGAGCGCCTGGTACGCGATCGCCTGATCGTAGCTGATCGCCACCCATTCATCGGTGTGGTTATCATAGTCCGTGTATGGGTTATAATAAGCCGTCCTGTAGACCATGCGGAAATGGGTCATGTTCCATGCCTGCATGGAGTCATAGCTGGACAAGCTCCCGGAGATGCCGGGGATCCCCTGCTCGGTCAGACCGACGTCGCTCGGGCCGTAACCCATGAACGCGCGGTAGAGCATGGTGTCGTAGAACAGCTCCGTGTACACCATCTGGTATCCGTAGACCCTGGTGTCGGAAGGGATCTCGTCCAGCTCGTAATAGTTGCCATAGTAGTCGACCGCGTAGATCGTGTAATAGTCCGACGCATCGCCGGTCACATCGTCCACGTAGTGGTCCGACAAGGACACTGGCGCGTAGAATATGTTCTCCGTATATGCGTTGAAGGGGAACAGGCGGGCGTCGATGGCGAAATACCCGATGTCGATGCCCGTGATCTCCACTAGGTCGTGGTACACGTTGACGAGCGTTTCCATGCTGTATTTCGTCAGCTCGTAGCTGGCCGCCGCATAGGCCGCGTTGGCCGCGCTTAGATCTGAGTCATAATTGCCGTACAGCTCAGGATGTTCGAGGACGACGTCGACATAGTTGGACGGGTTCCTGACGATGTCGGTGAAGCTGTCGGCATCGATGCCGTTGGCCCACAGGGCATTGACGACGTCCTGGTCCCAGGAAGTGCCTTGGACGACCCTCGTGATCAACAATGCGATCGCCTGGCTCTCGTTCTGAGACAGCATGAACGCTGCTGCACACTGGTAGCCGTTCTGGAAGTTATCGGCTACGGTCGGGTGCTTACCTTCCTCGATGGCCTCGAAACCGTAATCCCACCATGAGATGAAGGCCGGCTTGTCCTCGATGCTAGTGGTATCACTGTCCTGCTGAGCGAACCATTCCCATGCCCTAGGCCAGTAGGTGTCCGGCAATGGCAGGCTGTAGCTGAAGGCTCCCAGGTACCAGGTGGATTCGTATCCGTCCGGCCTTAGCCAGTCCGGTATGAAGTTGTAGATCTGCGCATCGTACTTGTCCTTCTCCTCGGAAGGGATCGATGCGTCTATCGCCGTCCACACGTTCGGGATGACGAGCAGAAGCACGAGCAGTACCGATACGATGACGACGCGTCCGTTCAGGACCTTCCGGAACAGCTGCTTCGGGCTCTTGATCAAGGGCAATAGCGTCTTGAAGTACTCATCGTACTTGACCCAGCCGATGATCAGCGATAGTATCCAGCCGCCCAACAGCGCGAAGGCCGGAGTTGCGTTGAAAAGGAACCTGCCCGCGGACGCGGCCATGTATATGGACACCGCGCCATAGACGACGATGAACACGAAGTACGGGTTGGACGACTTCGGGATCTTCACTGCCGCATAGCCGACGCCGAACAGGGCCAGCCAGAAGGTCAAGGCACCGAACGACATGACAAGGGTCGAGAAGTTGGGGGCCTGCGCCTCTGAGATTGTCGAATAGAGCTTGCTCTTCACCAGGTATCCCTGGCCGGACACGACCGCCTCGAGCACTCCCGGAGCGACGAAGTACATCAATGCCAGCGCGGCGACCGCGATGCCGATGATGACCGGTATCATGATCGTCCACGGATAGTCCCTTGTCGAGATGAACAAGAGACCGGCGACGGTGCCGATCGCGAACAATATGACGGGCATGTCGAACCATGTGTCCCAATAGTTCATCTGATAATAGAGCGGGGCCATGACGGCGAAAGCGACGGCCCACATAACGACCATGCTCATGACGACGCCCGTCGAGTCGACGCCCTTGAAACGGTCGATGAACAGCTGCAATATGTAGTAGACCAGTATGATGATCAGGATGTACGTGTAACCGGTCCAGATCATACTGACAGCGGCCACGCAGACGCCCCCTATCGCCGCATACAAAGTCGCCACCTGGTTCTGCTTGAAGTAGGATTTGAGACCGGAAGCTATGCTCTTGCCCTTCTTCCAATCTGTGACCCATTTAGTTCCGCGGATGGACTGGAGGGCCCGCATGAAGAAGTAGAACGAGAACACCACGAAGAACAGAACCATGGCGTCGTGGTCAGCATTGGAGAATATCGTCCTCTCGATGTTGCCCGGCATAAGGGAGAAGAGGAACGCGGCCAGAAGACCTGCCTTCCTTCCGAAGACCGAGCTGGTCATCAGGTAGACGGGTATGACCGTCAACGATCCCCATATGGCCGTGGAGAAGACCAGAGAGTATCCTACTGCGTCGTCGACCGGCATTCCAAGCGCGTTGAGCGATAGGCCGCTGACCGCCACGGACCAGTCGTACAGGGGAGGCCTCGCGTTCCTCATTCCGAACGGATAGTTCAGCGAGAAATCGTAAACAAGGTGCTGGCCGTTATCGACAACGTGATCGATGACCCTCATGTGATAGTATGAGTCAGATCCCCCGGACACGAGGAACCCGTTATCGACCGACAGGGGGTACGCGAAGTACGCCCTGACAAAGAATGCCAATAGAATTACCATCACAAGGATCATCGTCGTCTGCCAATTCCTCACGACCCAGGTGTTTTTCAACCAGGCCTTGGTGGTAATGGCGGAGACCTCGTCCTTCGCAGGTGTGGTATCCTTCCCTCCCTTTTTCATTGCCATCTAGATTCTCCCTGTACTGATGCGAAAATCTGTTTCAGATAATACAACGCGTATATAAACATATTCGGCTGCGTTGGCCTTGAATTGTAATGTCTGGACAGGACGAGTTTTTGACATGTTTGCCTACTTGTGCGAGACCGCATCCCTCGCCTCGTCCACCAGGGCCTCGGCGGCCTTCCTGACGTTCGGAGCGCCGTATATGGCCCTGCCAACGATTATGTAGTCCGCTCCGTTCCTGAGGGCATCGGATGCGCTCCCTCCCTGCGCGCCAACTCCGGGCGACAGTATCTTCAGTCCGCCGATGATCCGTCTGATGTGCGCGATCCTCTCCGGCCTCGTCGCCGGGGCGATCACTCCGGCAGCGCCGCAGTCGACAGCGACCTTCGCGAGCATGTCGGCGTTCGGCTGCGTGAACTCCAACCCGCCAGGGTGGCTCATCTCCGTCACGACGAATATGTCCGCGTCCTTCGATGCCTCGACTGCTGCCCTGACGCTGTCGCTTCCGACGAACGCGTGGACGATGACCCCGGACGCGCCCTTAGCCACCGCCTGCTCGACGATGAGCCTGGTTGTGTTCGGGATGTCCGCGACCTTGAAGTCGCAGATGACCGGTGCCTTCCTCGAAAGTTCCGTTATCGTCTGAGAGGAGGTCGACAGGACGAGCGGCCAGTTGATCTTGATCGCGTCCACGAGCCCGGCGACCTCGTCAGCGATCCTCTTCGCCTTCGCGCCATCGGTCTCGTCAAGAGCGAGTATCAATCGCGTGTCGCATTTCATTGAGCTCGGTAGGTTCATGTCCGACCTTGTAAGTATCCCTTTCGGGCCGCATGAGTTATTAGTCCGTTCGGCCGTCGGTGAACCATGCACGTCCGTCCCTTCGGAGCAGGCTCGCTCTACACAAGACTTCTGCCAATGGGCTGCCGCCACTGCAAGCGGGGCTCGAAGATGGTCCTGTTCATAACTGGACGCTGCGAGATGAGCTGCTTATATTGCCCGCTGTCGGCGGCAAAGAAGAACAAGGACGTCACCTACGCCAATGAGCTTAGGACCGACGACGAGAACGAGGTCCTGGCAGAGGCGGAGCTGATAAGGGCGACCGGCACGGGCATCACCGGAGGGGACCCGCTCTTCGTGCCGGACAGGACGCTGCGCTATATCAAGCTCCTCAAGCGCCATTTCGGCGAAGGGCACCACATCCATCTTTACACTTCGACCGTCGATCCGGACCTCTACAGGGAACTGGCCAAGGCAGGGCTCGACGAGCTCAGGCTGCACCCCATGGTCAAGGACTGGAAGGACCTCGGTTCGCTGAAGATCGCGGAGGCCGCGAGCGAGCTCGACATCCCCTTCGGTTTCGAGGTCCCGATGATACCGGGCCTCATGAGCGAGACGCGTTCGCTGATAGGATATGCGAGCGACAACGTCTTCGATTTCGTTAACCTCAACGAGCTGGAGTTCTCGGAGACCAACGCATCGAGGCTCAAGGAGAGGGGGTTCGCGGTCAAGAACGACATCTCTGCGGCCGTGAAGGGGAGCGAGGAGCTGGCGGTCGTCCTGGCCCTAGACGGTTCGTTCAAGGTGCCGGTCCACTACTGCTCATCGAGCTTCAAGGACAAGGTCCAGCTGAGGAACAGGATCGTCAGGAGGGCAAGGTCCGTCGCCGAGGCGTATGACCTCGTCACGCCCGAGGGCATGATCGTCAAGGGGGCGGTCGAGACGGAAGACCCCAAGGCCGTCATCGAGATGCTGAAAGGAATGGACGTGCCCGCGGACATGTTCCGTTACGACGACGTCAAGAAGAGGGTCGAGGTGGCGCCATGGATACTTCGGGAGATAGCCGGGGACCTGCCTTGGTGCGCGTACCAGGTCGAGGAATATCCGACGGCGGACCGGCTCGAGGTCGAGAGGGAGCCCTTGAACAGAAGGAAAGTGAAAATAAAGAAGTAGTTTAAATTAAAAGGTTTCAGGCAACGTTGATGCTCTGGACGTTGTGATGCCTGTTGACGATGTCCCTTGCGATCTTCAGGTTGCGGCCGTTCTTTCCGATGGCCCTTCCCTTGACCTTGGGGTCGACCGTGACCGTCGCGTGGACTATGTTCCCGCGGTTCTCCATGACGACGCTCTGGACGTTGTAGTTGTAGAATACGTTCTTTATGAACGTCTCTGGATCGTCGGAGTACTCGATCACCTGGATGTTCTTCCCGGTCTTGTTCTTCAGGTTGATCACGTTCTCGCCGCCCTTGCCCACAGCGCGGTTCGCCTGGCCCGGATCGACGACGAAGACGAGCTTATCCTCGGCCTCCATACAGTCGCGGACCCTCGTCCTGGTCATGTCCTCGAACAGGCGTATGTACCGGAGCGTGTCCTCTGTGAAGGTTATGTCTACCATGGAGATCACAGCGAAAGGATGTTGGACGCGCCCTTGTCGATTATTACAAGTGCGGAAACGGAGAACGGTTTCCCAGCGAGGGCGCCTAGTTCCATGTTCGTGCCGTCGAACACGTGCACCGGGACGTTGTGGCCCTTCGACTTTAGGAATTCGTTCGGGCAGTTGCTGGACAGGATGACCATCTTGGCCTCTCCGCTCTTGACCGCCTTTATCGCCTGCTGCTCACCGAACACCACCTTTCCAGTGGATATTGCGGACTTCAATGCTCTTCCCAGATCAATCATTGTTTAGCCCCCTGCGCACAGGAGTATATACCAGATTAACGGCCCCGGTACCGAGCGTAACCGGCTGCCCTACTATAATGTTTTCTGCGACGCCGTCTAGGTGGTCTTCCTCACCTGTCAGTGCTGCATGCAGCAGGTGCGCCGCGGTTATCTCGAACGCCGCCCTTGCGAGCACGCTCGACTTGCGTCCGGAGATACCGTGCCTGCCGATGGCCTTGACATCTCCATCGGCGGTCATCAGGTCCGAGACCAGCATGATGTGGCGAATATCGACGGTAAGCCCCTGCTCGTCCAGGGTCTTGTATGCCTCGTCGATGATCGACTGTCTTGCCGCTTCGACGCCGAGCACGTCGTAGATCTCCTGGATGGAGTTCGTGGACGTGCGGCGCTTGTCGACCTCCGGGACGTTCAGGACGTCCCTCAGGTTCGACCCCTCGGTGTATATTACGTACTCGTCGCCAGTCTTCTTGATGATGGCCCTCACGATCTGGTCGACGCCCTTGATCTTGGCGTCGCGCACCAGGTCGACGATGTTCTGAAGCCTCTTGAAGGACGGCTCCTCCGAGTTGATGACTATCACGTTGTCCTGGAGCTCGGCCAGGGTCTTTAGTCCGCGCAGCTTGCTGATGCGGGCGTGCACTTCCTCGGGCGTCAGCTCGTGCTGCTCGAGGCGATGCTCATCCAGCTTCACCAATATGCGCATGTTCGTCATGTCGGTCTCGATATCTGCTATCTCCCCTACGGTGGTCGTCTCGATCCTGGAGGCGATCCTCTTGACCTTCTCCCTGTCCTTGCGGTCGTTCTCGTCGCTCAGGTAGATGTTCATCATCGGGGTCGAAGGGACCCTCCTCGCGTCGACGATCTCGATCAGCCTTGGCAGACCCAAGGTGACGTTGATCTCCGCGACTCCTGCGTAGTGGAAGGTACGCATGGTCATCTGAGTTCCTGGCTCGCCGATCGATTGAGCGGCGATGATCCCGGCGGACTCGTTCGCGTCCATGCTGTGCTCTACGTAGCGCTCGTAAGCCTTCTTCAGGATGGCCTTTACCTTTGCCTCGGGGACCTCTATCCCCTCTATCCTGCTGGCGATCGTGCTAACGACCCTCCTGGGCAGCTTCAGCTTGAGGTCCTGGGCCATCTTGGTGAGCTTCCGCTCGTAGTCGCTCTGCTGCTTGACCTTGTCGAGCGGCATCTTGAAGTCCATCTTCGGCTCCTCGACCGGCTCCGCCTTCTTGGAGCCTTTCTTGCCTCCGACGACCTTCTTGACCTTCTTGACGCCCAACAGCTCGTATATCTTCTCGATCGCTTCCTCGTCAAGTCCAGCCTCTGTGAGCTGGACCTTGGTCGCGGACTTGACCTCATCGATCTTGTTGAACTTTGCCGATATCTTGACTATCGTAGGGTTATCGAGACCCTTGCGCTGGAGCGCCTTTTCGAAGTCCTTCTTCGCCATCACTCCTCACCTCCGGTCTCGAATTCGGGTTCCTCGCCCGCTTCCTCAGCATCTTCCTCTCCGGTCTCCATGAGGTCCTTCTCGACGGTAGCGTATCCGCCGACCTTCTTCTCCTCGATCTTCGCAAGGAGCTCGGCCTCGTCGCCCAGAACGTCCATGAGTATGTCGTCGACATCGACCGCCTCGCCGGCGACGGACCTGGTCGGGTCCACGCCATCCTCACCGTAATGGTACTGGATGATGCTGTCCGCGGTGTTCCTGACGGTTCCGTCCTGCTTCAGCTTCAGGTCCTCCAGCGCGCTGATCAGCCTGCGCTGCATGTAACCCGACCTGGATGTACGGACGGCGGTATCGACCAGACCTTCACGACCTCCCATCGAGTGGAAGAAGAACTCCGTAGGCGTCAGGCCGGACTTGTAGGAGTTCGTGACGAACCCCTTCGCCTGTGCGCCGAGATCTCCCTTCCTGAAGTGCGGGAGGGTGCGGTTCCAGTAACCCCTGCTGAGACGCTCGCCACGAACGGCCTGCTGACCGATGCAACCGGCCATCTGTGACAGGTTGAGCATCGAACCGCGCGCGCCGGACCTGGCCATCGCGACCGCGGCGTTCTCGATGCCCAGGTGCTTCCCTGCGATCTTACCCGCCTCGTCACGAGCGTTGCCGAGGTTGCGCATGACCTCCACCTCGAGGGTCTCACGCATCGAACGTCCTGGCATCTGTTCCAGCTCACCGTTCTTGTAAGCTTCGACCAGCCTGTCGACCTCGTTGACCGCTCCGTGGAGCATGTCCTCGATCTGGCGCGTCGCCTCCTCGGGGATGTCCTCGTCGTCGATTCCGGTGCTGAACCCGCAGACCATGATTGACCCTATGGCCATCCTTGTGACGTTGTCCAAGAACAGTCTTGCCTGCTCGGAACCGTAGTCGCGGGTGATCTTGTCGAGTATCCTTCCCTTGAAGGAACCGATGGCCTTCTCGTCGATGGTCCCTGCGAGGAGCTGCCCGTTACGTATTCGGACGTATGCATCCTTGTCGCACTTGTCCTTCCTGCAGACATTGCACTTCTCGCAGATGCTCGCCTTGAAGGTGATCCTGAAGTCCTTCGGCAATATGGTGGAGAAGATGTTCTTCCCGGTCCACATCGGGCCGTTCTTGTCCTGGAAGTCTGGCTCGGGCAGCTGGACGTTCTCGACCTTCGAGAGTATCGCCAACGCCTGGCCCCTGTCGAACTTCCTGTTCTGGTAGGTCAGCAGGAACGTCCCTGTGATATGGTCGTGGATGGCGCCTATGATCGGGCCTCCGAACCTCGGGGACATTATGTGCTCCTGGACCTTCATCAATATCATCGCCTCGGCCCTGGCCTCCTCGCTCTGCACGACGTGCAGGTTCATTTCGTCGCCGTCGAAATCGGCGTTGTACGGAGGGCAGACGCACAGGTTCAGCCTGAAGGTCTTGCCTGGCATGACGCGCACTGTATGCGCCATCATGGACATCCTGTGCAGAGAAGGCTGCCTGTTGAACAGGACGACGTCGCCGTCCTTGAGGTGCCTTTCGATGATGAAGTTGGGCTCTATCGTCTCTGCGACGGTCTCGGCGTTCTTGTCGGTGACCCTGATCCTGCGTCCGTCCGGCCTGATGACGTAGTTGACACCTGGCAGGTACGGGTCGCTCGACGGGGCCGGACCGCGCTTGACGAGGTCCTTGAGCGTCTCGAGGTTCGCCTTGGTGACGTTGACCGGCACCGTCAGCTCCCTTGCTGCCTCTTCCGGGACCCCGACCTCGTTGATGGAAAGGCCAGGGTCCGGGGAGATGACCGTACGGGCGGAGAAGTTGACACGCTTGCCGGACAGGTTCGAACGGAAACGGCCTTCCTTTCCCTTGAGACGCTGGACGAGCGTCTTGAGAGGACGTCCGGACCTGTGCCTCGCGGGCGGGATGCCGGACGTCTGATTGTCGAAATATGTGGTTATATGGTACTGCAGAAGTTCCCAAAGGTCCTCTACGATGAGCTGCGGCGCACCGGCGTCGCGGTTCTCGCGAAGGCGCTGGTTGATCCTCAGGACATCGACGAGCTTGTGGGTCAGGTCGTCCTCGGACCTGTCGCTCGACTCGAGCGTGATGGACGGGCGGACGGTGACTGGCGGCACCGGAAGTGCGGTCAGGATCATCCACTCCGGGCGGCATGACAGCGGGTCTATGCCCAGCGGGGTCAGGTCCTCGGCCGGTATCCTCTCGAGCCTTTCGCGCACTTCCTTCGGGGTCAGCTTGTGGCCGTCCTCGCGGAAGGTGGTTGGCTTGTCGAGCGTGATCTTCTTCTGCTCGGTCCCGCAGTGGGGGCAGATCTGCTTCTGCGCGTCCTTCGCGGTGTCCTTGGACAGCTCGCGGATGTCGGTGGTGTCCCCGCCGAGCTCCTCGAACTGGTCCATCTTGGACCTGAAGACCTTTACCTCGTCCTCGTTGAGCATGAGGCGGCCGCAGCTCTTGCAGGTCGCCTGGAGCAGCTTCTTGATCTCTTTCACGTATCCGACGTGGATGACCGGCATTGCCAGATCGATGCTTCCGAAGTGCCCCGGGCACTCATCGACCTTGTGGCCGCAGGTCTTGCACCTCAGGCCCGGCTCGATGACCCCCAGATGGGGGTCCATGAGACCCATCTCGATGGGGAAGCCGTCGTCGTCGTACGTGTCGGCGGTGATGATCTTCGCAGCTGACATCTTGCGTATCTCGTCGGGCGACAGGCAAGCGAACTTGATGGACCCGATCCTCTTCGAAACCCCTCTCTTCATCGCAAATCCTCCAGCTGAAGACGCATAGCGACACCAAGTGAGAGCAGCTCATCGAGGAGCAGCTTGAACGCATAGGACGTCTGGATCAGGTGCACGTTCGTGTTGTTCCCGCATACGGGGCAGCGCAGCGCTCCCCTCCGGTCCAGTATGGCGATGTGGCCGCAGTTCGGGTTTCCGCAGACGTACTGGTACGTTCCGTCGGACTCGTCGAGCAGACGGTCCTTGATGACCATCGCGGCTCCGTGACCGATCAGACAGTCACGCTCCATCTCACCGAATCTGAGACCGCCCTGCCTGGAACGTCCCTCGGTCGGCTGCCTGGTAAGGATCTGCACCGGTCCGCGGGACCTTACGTGCATCTTGCCGGACACCATATGGTGCAACTTCTGGTAGTAGATGCAGCCCATGAATATGTCGGCCTCGATCTTCTTACCGGTCTGACCATCGTACATGACCTCCCTTCCGGAGTGCATGAACCCGGCCCTGACGAGGGACTCCCTGATGGCGTCCTCCTTCTCTCCGCTGAACGCGGTACCGTCGATCGTGCGGGCCTCCATGCATCCGACCTTGCCGCCGATCATCTCTGGGATATGGGCGACGGTCATACGGGATGGGATACCGTGGGGGTTGACGACCAGGTCCGGCGTCAGTCCGCTCGCCGTGAACGGCATGTCCTCGGGCGGCTGAATGAGACCGACGACTCCCTTCTGTCCGTGCCTGGAAGCGAACTTGTCGCCCAGCTCGGGTATGCGCTCGTCCCTGACCCTGACCTTGACGAGCCTCGAGCCGTTCTCGGACTCGGTCAGCATGACGGAGTCGACCCAACCTGTCTCTCCGCTGCGGCAGGTGACCGACGTCTCCCTTCTCTTCTGAACGGACAGGAAGTCACCGACATCCTCCTCGAGGAACCTCGGGGGCGATGTCTTACCGATGAGCACCTCACCGGGGTGAACCGCTATCTCTGGCGAGATCAGCCCATCGTCCTGGTCCAGGTCGACGTACGACTGGTCCTGCCTCGCTCCGCGCACATCAGGCTGCGGGATCTCGAAGTGGTCCTCCTGACCGCCCGGATATCTGCGCTCCTCTGCGCGGTAGGTCCTCATGAACGACGACCTTCCGAGGCCGCGCTCTACGCTGGCCTTGTTGAGGACAAGCGCATCTTCCATGTTGAACCCGTGATACGAAAGGACGGCGACGATGAAGTTCTGCCCCGCCGGCCTCTTGTTGTACGCGACGAAGTCCATGATCTTCGTCTGCACCATCGGCCTCTGCGGATAGTGCATGATGTGTCCGCGGGTGTCGGGCCTCATGCGGTAGTTGCTGGCGGACAGCCCTAGGGACTGCTTTGCCATACCTGCGCCCATGGTTACACGCGGGGACGAGTTGTGCTCGGGATACGGGACGAGACCGGAGCATACTCCGAGTATGCACATAGGGTCTACCTCCATGTGGGTGTGCTCCTTTGTCAGGAACAGCTTGGCCTCGATCATGCCGCCGCAGTGCTTGCACTTCAGCTCGGCCTGCTTGTCTGTCGTGCCCGGGTTCATCCAGTCGAGGTCCATGGGGGACAGCGCGCGTCCGCAGTTGCCGCATCTCTCGGGCACCTCGAACGGGGTGACGGCTATGAAGGCGTCCTCTTCCTCCTCGGCGTCTATCCACTCGATCACTCCCTCGCGAACGAGGTCGTTCCAGCGGAGCTTGCCCTCCCTCATCTCCTCGATGTTCTTCCTGTTGAGCGTGGTCCTGCCATCGTTGACGACGATCAGCGGCCTGCGGAGACGGCCCTCATCGCAGTTGATGATGACCTCGTCCATCTCCTCGTCGTATCTGATGTTGATCTCGTGAGAGAGAAGTCCAGAGCGGCGCCTCTGGCGCATCTCGTTGATCAGGTCCTTCGCCTTCTCGTGGACGCCTTTCAGGTCCCCGTTGACGTAGACACGGGTACCCGACTTCTGCTGGCCCCGGACCTCCTTGACGCCAAGGTCCTTGAGCAGATATGTGACGTCCTCTTCCCTGAATCCCTCTGAGACGTCGATGATCAGCGCGGCGTTCTTCACCAGACCGCAGTTCTGACCCTCAGGGGTCTCGTTCGGGCACAGCCTGCCCCATTGCGTCGGGTGCAGGTCACGGGCCTCGAAGTGAGGCTGGCTCCTCGTCAGCGAGGAGGTGATGCGCCTGAGGTGGGACAGGGTGGACATATTGGATGTCCTGTCGAGCAGCTGGCTGACGCCTGCCCTTCCTCCGACCCAGTTACCTGTGGCCAGAGCGTGGAGGAGACGGTGCGTGAGCAGGTCGGGCCTGATCGCACTTCCGATGCGAAGGTCCTTCTTCCTTGCGTAGGACCTCTCCAGCTGGTACTTCAGGTCCTTCATGAGGTTAGTGAACGACACGCGGAACAGGTCCTCCATGAGGTCGCCCGCGAGCTTGAGCCTCTTGTTGGCGTAATGGTCCTTGTCATCCTCGTTGCTGATGCCCATGGACAGTTCCAGGACGGACCTGGCGATACGTCCGAGGAAGATCGCCTTCTTCATGCGGTCCTCCGATGTGTCGCCCAGGTGGGGCAGAAGCGAGCGGTCGATGATGGATTCGACCTTCTTGACGCGGTACTCCTTGGCCTGTCCTGTCGCGAACTTGCGCTCCAGGAATGCTATCGCGTCGTTGGTGGTGAATATGCCGTTCGGAGCGTAGGTCTTCTTGTCCTGTATCTCCTCGATGTTGGCATAGACGATGTTGTTCATGCGCGGGTCGGAGGTGATCGCCTCGAATATCTCCTGGTCGTTCTCCATCCCCAGCGCCTTCATAAGCGCGACGAGCGGGATCTGCCCCGACGCGGCCGGTACGCTGACCATGAGCACTCCGTCCCTCTTCTTCTCGACGAGGGTGAGGGCGCGGTGGCCTTCCTTCTGCGAGAACACCTTGGCGACCTCGAGCTTGGTGCCGTAGCGTTCGTTGAACTCGACCATGACGCGGTTCGGCGCCAGGTCCTCTAGCGTGATCAGGACGCGCTCCGTCCCTCCGATGATGAAGTAGCCGCCCGGGTCCATCGGGTCCTCGCCCTTCCTCTGCAGGAGCCGGTTGTACTCCTCGTCATTGAGCTCGCGCTCCTCCTCGAGGTTCTCCTTGAAAAGGTTGCACTTCTTGCTCTTGATCATGATCGGCAGGTCGCCGATGTGCACCTGCTCGGACTCCTTCTCGATGCCGTCCTCGATGACGGTGAACTCCAAGAACACTGGTGCGAGGTAGTTCAGGTTCCTGAGCCTTGCCTCCATCGGGGTGAGCTCGTGGACGTATCCGTTCGCCTCCCTTGTCTCCGGGAGCTTGACGTGAATGGTCGGCTTGGCGCTCTGGTCCACCGCCCCCGACTTCTCGTCCCTCTTCCTGCCGACGCGGATCTCGACGATCCTACCGTCGGTCTTGTCCTTGTCCAGCCTGATGATGCCCCGGTCCATGTCCTCGGCGGAGACGCGAAGATTGTCGACTATCTTCTGCATCCTGCTGTTGGGGTTATCCATCGTGGAAAGGAAGTCGTTAAAACTTGAGATATGATGGTTAACTATGCTTCTATCCTTGAAGTACAATTCGACTAGATCACGCACTGATTTCACCCTCTGACCAATCTATAACCGACCGCTACCTCAGCGGTCTTGCTATTACGGGTAATTTGAATGATGGAGCCTTCTTTGATCTCCCCATTGATCCTCTCGAGGATCTTGATACAGGCATCGCTCTTCCGTATCTTGGGTAGTTGGTCCTTTGAAACCTTTAGCTTAGACAGAACTGCCTCAGCCTCTTCATCAGATAACAAACGATGCTCGGGCACGAGATTGTGCTCTAATACGTTGAATTGCGGCGTTTCGACCAAAAAATCACCTCGTCAAAGAACTGCGACCTGTTTTCATCCTATAAAGTATTGATATTAATACGCATCGGTGTCGGATTATGTTCTCCTGTTCGACTCCCATATTCCTTTCACCACCCAAGCGGGCCCGCGGGGATTTCCGACGACACGGTGTTGCCGTGATCGATTCGAACCCCGGACCAACTGGTTAAAAGCCAGATGCTCTTTCTAGGGACCATTGTTGCCAAAGATCCTACCTAGCTGAGCTACGGGCCCTTTTGGATTGAGTGCGCCGGCGCTGCGACGGCGAGAGTAAAGGCTGCCTTTATTTAAGTTTTCGCCACTTAAACACGGCGAACCCCCAGCACGCGGTTCTCCGCTAGCGGGGGATGACCCTGCGCGGCTCATATGGACCAGCATACGGCCAATGTTTATAATGTACAATGCGAATGATGAACTAGGTTCTATCGTCAAGGACCTAGCGACCAAACACCTCAACTCACCTTTTCCCCCTAGGGGCAAGGCTGAAATTTTTATATAGGAAGCCTAATCTCGCATACCTCGCAGGTGCGATATTATGCAGAATGAAAAAATTTGCAGTTCATGCGGCATCAGATTGACTGGAATCGGCATCACCTTCTTCAAGTGCCCAAGCTGTGGACAGGTTGAGATCGGAAGATGCTACAACTGCCGCGACCAGAGTGTAAAGTACAGTTGCCCGAAGTGCGGGTTCTCAGGACCGTAAAGGTGTTCCGATGGTCGGTCAGGTAGCCACGGTTCACACTCTCATGTCTGAGGACACGGAGTACAACTACGAGAAGCTCGGCAAGGATATGCAGAGCCTCGTACCGGCCGGGGTCAAGGTCGTCAGGACCGAGATCCAGCCACTTGCCTTCGGACTCAAGATGCTCGAGGTGACCTGCATCATGCTGGATGGAGCAGGCCTGATCGAGGAGCTGGAGAAGGTCTACAGCTCGATCGAGGGCATCTCGAACGTTGAGGTCAAGGAAGTTGGCCTTATCTGAACGACCATATCGTCAGATCATGCACGAAACCGCTTACATCTCATCTTTTCTAAAGGATTTCCACTCAGGACGACGTCATCCCCGTCGACCGATGGACGGCTGAGGCAATGAAGGCGCTGATCATAGACTGCTACATCGATGAACCTGGTTCGCTTGGCGTTCCGCCGTTCATCCATCCCGGCGTCCGGGCTGTATACGGCGCCGCAGTTGACGCTGGCTGTGTAGTCACCTATATGACCATCGATGATGTCCGGAAGGGCGTTCGTCCGGGAAAGGCCGACATAAGCGTCGTCATGGCCGGCAGCGCCGTGCCTGGAAGGTACATCAGGGCGATGCCCGCATCGGCGAAGGAGGTCCTCTCATTGACGTCTATGCTCTCTGGCGTAAGGGTCCTCGGGGGCCCGGCCGCGCTTGAGAAGCTTGACTGGGAGAGCTCCTTCAACGTCGTCGCGAAGAAGGACGCCGCCTCGGCGACCTTCGACATCCTCACCAAGAACGAACGGAAGGAGAGGTGGCGGACGACGAAGGAATGGAATCGCTGGCTTCTCAAAGGGGCCGATTGTGTCCTTTCCCATCAGGACTTCCCGCAGCCGCTCATCGCTGAGATCGAGACCTATCGTGGTTGCATAAGGTACAAGAGCGGTGGCTGTTCGTTCTGCGTCGAGCCCCTCAAAGGGGAGCCGAAGTTCCGAGAGCCGGAGGATATCATAGAGGAGGTGAAGCGGCTGCACGAACTGGGAGTACGCAACTTCAGGCTCGGGGCCCAGACCTGCATCATCTCGTACAAGGCGCATCTCGACGGGACCGATCGGCCGAGACCGAACCCCGAGGCCTTGGAGGTCCTTCTGTCCGGGATCGCTTCCCTTGGGGTCGACGTCCTTCATCTTGACAACGCCAACCCCGCGATCATCGCCCAGTACCCTGCGGAATCGAGAAGGATACTCGAGAGCATAGCTACACATTGCACGAGCGGGAACGTTCTCGCGCTGGGGCTGGAGTCGGCGGACCCGAAGGTCAGGGACGCCAACAACCTCAATGCGTCGGCGGAGGAGACGCTGGATGCCATCCGGTTGATCAATGAGGTCGGCGGGGTGAGAGGGGCGAACGGCCTTCCAAAGGTCCTCCCGGGGCTAAATTTCATCGT
>JAJFUT010000064.1 GCA_021372315.1 Methanobacteriota archaeon | reverse complement strand
AACCTCTTCGCGCGTTTGCGGGACTCGCGGATGACAGCCTCGACCGCAGCCCTCGTGGCGGGCGGTATTCGTCCGTCCATGGCGATCTCCTGCGCCATGAACTGCGCGAGCTTGGCCCTGTTCAGGTCTGTGTCCTTCATAGCAACGTTCACCAGGACCTCATAACCATTGCCATTGATGCGCGACCTGAGCGGAGAAAGGACGTGCTCCAGGTCCTGGATGTTGCACGCTCCGACGAAGATGAAATCGCATGGGACCGCCTCGACCTTCACGCTCGCTCCGGAGCTCTGAGGGTTGTGGCCTGTGATAGGGAAGCTCTTCTCCTGCATCGCGGTGAGGATGAATCTCTGGAGGTTGCCAAGGTGCGGGAGCTCGTCTATGAACAGAACGCCCTCGTGCGCCTCATGTATCGTGCCGGCTACCACCCTCTCGAACGGCGGGGTGCCTAAGTTGGCATGTCCTCCGTAAGGGTCGTGCCTGACATCACCCAGCAGCTCCGTCTCCGAAGCTCCGGTTGCGAGGACGAAGGGGTTGCGGTTCAGTGGCACGAGGACCTTCCTCGGCGAGACCTTCTCCATCTCCCTCCTCTTCTCGAGCGCCTTCTGGTCCAATACACGTATCATGTCCCCGGCGCGCTCGAAGACGACGACCTCCTCCTTGCCGAACCTCGTCCTGGTCGTGGTCACCTTCGGCTTGCCTACCATGCCCTGGAAGGCCGGGTTCGTCCCGATCGATTCCATGAGCCCGGACATTATGTCCCCGAACGGGTTCGCTTGGCCATCGGACGTCTTGGTCTGCTCGCACTTGGGGCAGACGCGCTCCTTGGGCGTAGAGAACGTTCCGCAGTTCCTGCACCTGTAACCGAGCTTCTCTGCGATGTTCGAAGGCGCTGCCTGTGGCTCGATGAGCTCTCCTTCGGCCGATTCCTTAGACTCCTTCTCCAGCTCGACCTCGGAGTACTTCTTGATCTCGATAGAAGGCCTCTCCGGATTTTCGGGGTTGTGGACGACGCGCACCTCTTCGGTAGGCTTCGACAGATAGAACGCCAATGCCTGCGCTATCATCGACTTGCCCGTCCCCGGGGGGCCTATGAGTAAAAGATTGCGCCGCTGACGCGCGGCGATGCGAGCGAGGGTCACTGCCTCATCCTGACCTATGACCCTCGCCAACGGTTCCTTCGGTATCTCGATGTCCGATGTGGACTCGATCGACCGAAGGTCGATCTCCCGTTGTATGTTCACCTTCACTGACATGTTCAGTTCAGGTCATCCTTGGTCCAGATCTGGACGCCGGTCGGCTGCTTTGTGATGTTGCCCATCTTGGTGCCGACTATTGTCGCGATCTCCTTCTCCGCGGCGATATCGAGTATGCGCTGCGTGATGATGCCGTCGAATACGACGGCCGCGACCTTGACGGTCTCGGACTTCAGGGTGTTGACGAGCTCCTTGACGGCTACCTCTTTCGAGATATTTCCTTCTGCGTCCAAGATCTTCGCCTTGGACGTGGTGAGCAGCTCGTTGATCAATGCCTTGTACTTCTCCTGGGTCTCGGACAGCTTCTTCGCCGGGCGGGCACGCGGCTCACGGGGCTCGGCAGGCTCAG
>JAJFUT010000038.1 GCA_021372315.1 Methanobacteriota archaeon | reverse complement strand
GCCATCGGGTCCGCTATATGCGATCTGGGGCTGTCCAGCGGTGTCGACGTTGAGACTGTTCCAGACCCCCTGATCGTATGAATCGCTCTTGACGACCCACTGGGTCGTCCAGGCGTCATCGAACGTTGCGAGCTTCAGGCCTTTCGTCCCGCCGTTCACGTGATAGGAGATAAAGATCAGCCCATCGTCGTTGGACGCGATGCTCGTCGCGCCTTCGACCGAGGACGCATCGTCGATCATCTCAGGATCGGACCAGACGTTGTCCACCCTCTCTGCGTGATAGAGGGATTGGGACCTGACATAGCTGACGTGCAGCCCGTTGTTGGCATAGACCGTATCGATCTCGGATGACACGTCGACAAGGCCGGAGTCATCGATGTACAATAGGCCTGTCCAGCTGTTCGCCTTTCCGCTCACATACTTCAACTTCTGTTCCTGGTCGTCAGTGTACACGATGGTGATATTTCCAGAGCTGCTAACCGCCACCGAGCTGTGCGTTCCGACGCCGATGCTGGAATCAACTATCCTTGTCGTCCAGCTGCCGTCCCTGAGGGCAGCGAACTTCAGGTATTGGTTCGTCTCATCGTAGTAGCTGACGTACACGTTGCCATCAAGATCGACGGCGATGCTCGGGTTCATCCCTGCGTTGGCATCGAGGACGTGCTGGTAATCGCCATCCTGATCCGTGTAATAGAGCAGGGATGTTCCATCGTAGTAGACGACATGCGTATTTCCATCGAAGTCTACGGTCATATCGCTCGAGGTCCCGATCTGGCTTCCTTCGTTATCGACCACGAACATCTTCCATGTCGCCTTGTCGTTGGTGATGAACTTCAGGTGCTGCGTGATCCCGTCGATGTAAATGACGCTGATGCGGTCGAACTCGTTGACCGCTATGGCGTTCTTGATGCCCGCCTCTCCAGTGTCATCGAGGACCTGGCTCTCCCACCACCCCTTGGCGTCGTTCATATAGACCAGGGAGCTGTCGCTCGACGAATAATATGAGATGTGATAGGACCCTTCGTCATCAGCTGCTAAGGATATCGATGAGGACGCAGATACACTGGCATTAAGATTTATGTTGCTCCAAGCACCGGAGATCAATTCGCCGAAGCGCATCATCCCGGTGTCTGTCGACCTGTATACGACGGCCAGATGGTCGTCCTTGGTCATGACCGAGCCGCTGACCGAGCTGGCCGAAGTCTCTTCGACGAACTGGAACATCCACGTGTCGTTCTCTTTGGTGGCGACCTTCACGAAGGGATCGTCCCTGTCGATATAGGTCACGACCGGACGCGCGTCCCAGTAGAACGATATCGATGTACTGCCGAGGTTCATGTCATCGACGGTCTCGGTTACGAACTCGCCATCGTCGAACATCGCGAACTTGAGCTTTTCGTTGGTGTTGTCATAATACGAGACGGCCGCCTTCCCGAACGGGTTGAATTCGATATCATTGTACCTGCCGACGTCGGCCTCCTCATCGACGACGCCTCTTTCCCAACCGTCCGTCGTCATCTTCGCATAGAGCAAGTCCTTGTTAGTAGAATCATAGTAAGCGATCCAGGGATTGTCCTCTGCGTCTATCGCGATCGAGTTGAACAGCCCCCTTCCGCTGACGCTGTCGACCTGCTGTGTCGTCCAGGTCCCGCCGACATTGGTCGCGTACATTGTGGTCGTCGTTATTTCAGAATAATAGCTGGCATGAACGAAGCCTTCGGAATCCACGGCAACCGAGACAGAAGATCCTGCTTGGGATATCTTGTCGAGCGTCGCAGTGATCCAAGACACCTGCTCCTGACCAGGGTCCGATGCTCCAGATACGTTCACTGGAACGTATACTGCCATAAGCATCGGCAATATCATCGCCATTATTATCGCTAAAGATAGAGTCCTCTTATGCATCCCAAATCCCATCCTAACCGAGAGAATATATTTCATTCGACTTATATTTAATTTTCTTCAATAAACGAATCTGGCCCACTTCTCGTATTTAAATATCCTCGGAATGAGGTCATCATCTATTTCAACCACGAAGGCGAATTGTATACCAGAGGTGGCTCGATGAAGAAGATCGCTAACATATTGGTCGGGGTCGATGGCTCGGAGAACTCGTTGAGGGCGGCTGAGACAGCTGGCGAGCTGGGGAGGAAATGGAACGCCACTGTCCACCTTCTCTTTATCGTCGGTCCATCGGATTATCCGATGCTCGATGGAAAGGAGGTCTGGGCGGACCAAGGCGCGAAAATTGGGGCCAACGAGCTTGACAAGGCTGCGGCTATGATCAAGGCAATGGGCGTTGAGACGAAGACGGACGTGGATTTCGGTCATCCGGCGATCAAGTTGCTGAAACAATCGGAAGGAATGGACCTTATCGTGCTGGGCAGCAGAGGGAAGGGAGCCGTGAAGGGCATGTTCACTGGAAGCGTCTCGCTCAGGGTCTCACAACAATCGAAGATACCGGTCCTGATCGTGCCTTGATCAGCGAACGATCATCTTTAAAAAATGGAAGATTTGGCGGAGCGCTGACGCGGCCCGCCATTATTTTTTCAGTGTTCGATCAGCCCTTGTTCTTTATGAGCATGGCCTCGATGATGCTGACGGCCAGGTCCTCAGATATTCCGAGGGTTTGTTGGATCTTCGTCAAGAGGTCCTTCTCCTGAGCTGCGATCTCACCATCGGCAAGCGCTAGATCGGCGGCAACGGCGAACGCGGTCTCGACAAGTTCCTTTGGCAGCGATTCCTTTGCCTGGTTGACCAACGCCTCGACTCCCTGCTTCCTGACGATCCCGACGAGCTTGCTCAGCATGGAGCCCATCTGGTTGCTGTTGTATCCAGAATATAGCTTCATGCGGGCCAGTCCCATGATCAGTCCGTTTGCTTCTTCCTCAGTGATGACCCCATCAGCGGCCACGGCTGCCAATGTGATCGCGGCAAAGGACTCCTCTTTGCTCAGCTTTGCCTCTGCTTCCTTGGCTCCCTTTACCCTATCGAACAGTCCCATGTTTCACACCTTCATAATTGAATTCTAAATTGATCTTCTTCCTATCATGGTTTATTTCGTGATAGGATTAAGCACGGGTGATTGGCTTCACTTGAATAAGGATTTCGGATTTACTAGATACTGGAACAATCGGTGTCTTGCGCTGGACCGCGCCTTAAATTTATTATCATGTATTATGAATAATATAATCATCCATGTTCACATAAAAAAATTTAGATGATTGTGATACACATTAGAATAAATTAGTTTCTATTGAAAAATATTATTATTCAACAATAATTATTAATATGGAATTCGTTAATTTACATAAATGACCATAATTTATTAGTCGATATTGATTTTACTTTAATTATTTGATGTAATTGCTAAATCATATTTTTTTATAATTTTTTATTCCCGTGATCGGGTAGGTCTATTTCTAAAACGATCTAAATCGACGTTTCGTCGGGATGGTTACTGGCAAATTAAGGATGTTCTAGTTTTCAACTATACAAACATAGTTAATATAGATATCATCTTAATTAATGTTGATTCTGAACATGATCAAGAAAGACAATGGAAGATGTGGACGCGTCCCAGAGAGGAAGCTTGAGATCGTCCGAGGATGAACAATGTGAGGATGGTGCGCGGGAACGAATATGAACTGTACAAGAGACAGACCATGCGAAGCAATGGGTCGATTTCAGCGTATTGATGGATTTATTGATCACGGCGCTAACAGCCTTGATGGCCATTGTGTACGAATTGGACTCGTATAAAAAATTGGAAGAATCAATTTGATCATAAGTTGGACGCGGCAATTTTTTTTGAATGAATGAACGAGTGCCCAATGGACGATAAGACTTCCAAATTGGATGTGGATATTGATTGTTCAGATTACAGGGTGCGATGAATGACCTTATAGTTGTCCATTGATCGACGTGATGATTGAGCTCACCCCTCTTTGGATTCGTTATTGCTCTCGTACAAATCGCAGAGCTCTTCGAGAAATTGTTCGTACGTCTTCCTGAACTTTAACTTGTACAATCGGTCGCGGAGCTCAGGGCTTACCTGTATGCTTGTCTTCTTTTCGTCGTTCATGAAATGCCTCTTCTATGGTTTCATCGATAGTCATTGTTTCAATTTTATAATGAATTACATGTATTCTATTGTAAATATACTTTTGTGTAATATCAAAGATTTTGTAATTATTTATGAGTTGATAATTATTATCATAATAATATGCAACAACATAAATTATTATTCTATTTTTATTAATGTTGATAATTGTAACAACAGTTTTGAGTATTTGTTGTATCAGATTATCCATTATAGTAAAAGACGGTCTCCCGAATATCAACTCAGGAACCAAGAAAAGTGAGAAAAAGGGTAGGAGTTTCGTTGAAAATCGGGATTCGAGGAAAGCGAGTTTTCTTTAGCTATCGTTAAGGGGCAGGGACCCGTCCCAATTCCCCGAGCTTGCGGAGATACTCTTCTCGTCTCTTGACGTAGGCCTTGAACTCTTGACCGACCGGGAGGTACTCGACGACCTTCCACCCGTTCGAGGCTAGCTGCATCTTGGTCTCGTCGCAGAGACCCCTTAAGAATCCGATCTCGATGCGGTCCTTCGAATGGGGGAGATGCTCCGAGATGAACGCGAGGATCTCAGGGTCGTGAGTCCCGATCGAGAAGTCCTTCCTCGACCCCGCCAACTGAGTCAACAATTTGATGTAACGTTTTTGTATGTCTGAGAAATCGGACGACTCCCCGCGGTATGCTCCCTTGACCAGCCTTACCTTCACGTTCCTGTCCTGAAGATACCCTATGTCGTCGGCCGATCTGTTAAGGTATGCCTGGATCGCGATCGTGACCTTATGACCCGCCTTGCTGCACCTCTCAGCGATCTCGATGGTATGGTCGACCATCGGCGTCCATTCCATGTCCAGCTCGAAACCTACGTTCGAGGCCTTGGCAGCATCGGATACCCTGATCACGCTGTCAAAGGCCTTGTCCAGATCGTTGATGTAACCGAAGGAGCTCAACTTGACGCTAATCGAGCTGTTGAGGCCTTCGTCCTGAATCACCCCTATGAGATCGACGTAATTCCTCGACGCGATCTCGGAGGCATCTGGCGAACGAATGTTCTCACCCAATAGGTCCAGCACGACCTTGATGCCCTGTCCGTTCCTTATCTTTGCCTCGGCGACCGCCGCATCGATGTCTGGAACAGCCCACCTCTCGGGTCCTTCGGTCATGATGAACAACTTCAGAGACCAGAGATAGGAGTATCATGCATAATAGCTTGACCTTTGAAAAATAGAAAATGGAAAGCGTTTGAGGGCCCAGATGATTCTGAACAGCTCATTTTTTAATGAATATTATAATATATAAATATCCCGACCATGAGGTCAATCACATCAAGCCAGAAAATAAAATAGATAGAAAAGTGTTTGATCGGTCCTTTGACAAAAAGATCGAAACTTATGCCTTGATCAGCAGCGGCAGGACCGCCTTTCCCTTCATGACGAGCAGGGTGATCGCGGCGCCCATGTACATGGCTATGATGCCAGTGAGCAGCCAGAACACTCCGACGAGCATGCGGTAATCCTCGGTCATGTTAGGCACGTCGTTCTGGAACCAGAGGCCCAGGACGATGAATGCCACTGCGGCTACGATGAGCAATATCGGGAGCATCTTGACCGGCTGGGCGAAGGATACCAGGCCCATGACCAGCAGGAGCACGCCGACAACGACACAGTAGACCATTGTCGCGTCGAAGTCCGCACCGTTGACCATCGCTTCGAATCCGAGCAGGAATATTGCCAGGATACCGAAGATTCCGGTCAACAGCAGGTTCTCATTCCAGAATGCCACGAAGGTACAAAGCAACAGACCTAGGCCGATGAACCAGCTTACGCCGGTTATTACTCCCAGTCCGTCGAATACCTCCAATCCGTAGCATGCGACCAGGATGCCGACGAGGGCGATCAAGTATAGCCCAAGCACCTCAGCCATTGCTAATTTGTTGTGTATGTTCTTATCGTCTGCCATTTTTCTCTCTCCTCTATTCCAGGATATGCGGAATACAGATGGGACGGAAGATTAGGGCCTGACAGGTATAATGTGTCAAAACCTATACTGACTCGTCCCACCCCCATATCCCCCCAAGTTATGTCACAAGGATCGCCCATGCAATCCTTAAAATGATATTGTGATAGGTGAGATATATATAATATCGTTCTATATAATGTTAAATCGGCAAAAAATGGAACAAAATTTCAATTTTTTTCATAATTTGAATTAAAATAAACAATGTGGTAAATTCATAAATAATAAATCCAGCATCACGGGCTGGGTAAAAGCCACTAAATATCAGTTCCTACAGCAATATTAATGTCCAATTTTTGAGGGTGCCTGTGAACCGGATTCCTGACATGGGATGCTGCGATGTCCTGAACCATATTGAACTCCTCGATCGAGATTATTGGCTTATGGCCAGATGGCATTAGGAGTCCGTCCCAACGCATGAAACCGGCGTAAACGGGATTGCTGACGAGCCTGCTGATCGACCAGGTGGTCCAATCCTTCGATCTTCTTGTTCGGACCCCGTTCCCGTTCAAAATGCGAGATATCTCGGAGGGGCCCCTCCCATCAAGATACATCTCGAATATGCCCCTCGCATGGACCCATTCCTCCTCGTCCAGCACGAGCTTTCCGCCTTCCATGCGATAGCCGAACGGTGCGTTGAAGCCCATAAGACCGTTGTTGGACTCTGCCTTCTGCCTCATGCCCATGTACGTCCTTTCGCCGATCTGCTCGCTCTCGAGCTGGGCGATACGTTGGATGATGTCCACGACGAACCGACCGACGGCGTTCGAAGTATCCAGTGACTCGTTCATGCTGGAGAACTTCTTCCCCCATTTCTCCAGGTTCTCCATCATGATCATGAAGTTCTTGCTGTTACGATGGATACGGTCCATCTTCATGACGAGGACGATGTCCCACTTGTCCTTCTCCTCGAACATGCGTTGATATGCAGGGCGTTTCGTGTTCCTGCCAGTGTGCCCATCGTCCTGATAGATCGCGGCGACGTCCCAGCCCTGAGCCTCGCAATATGCGACCAACCGCTCGTTCTGAGCATCCAGGCTGTATCCTTCCTTCGCCTGGTCATCGGTCGATACCCTGGTGTATATCGCGACCCTAGGCATGGACCTCCCCCTTCTCCCGTTTCGCCCTGGCCACGCAGTTGTTCCTCTTCCTATCGGAGAGAAGTTGTTGGACATCATTGAAATCGTCATTGCTGATGATCACGAGCTCTGGCATGGCCTGCTGGATCCCGTCCCATTCGAGAATGCCGATATGGAGCTTGTTCGTGAGGACGTTCCTCACGGTGGACTTCTCCCAGGTAAGCGACATCTTAGTAGGGATGTTCCTCGAGTTCAGGTCGTTCGCTATATCATTCAATGAGACACATGCCAGATACTGCGAGAAAATGTCTTCGACGATGGCCGCTTCCTCTTCAACTTTGACGAGATGCCGATTGTGATATCTGTAGCCAAAGGGCACCCCTGAACCGAGGACGCCCTTGCCGCTCTTGGCCTTCTGGACCATGCCGACCTTGACCCTTTCGCCGATCTGCTCGCTCTCGAGCTGGGCGATACGCTGGATGATGTCCATCACGAAACGTCCCATGGCCGTCGTGGTATCGAAGGACTCCTGCATCGAGTTGAACTCCTTTCCCCACCTCTGGAGGTCGTCCATCATGAGCGTGAAATTAGTGCTGTTTCGATGGATACGGTCCATCTTGAGAACGAGCAGGACGTCCCATTGGTCCTTCTCGGTCATCATCCTTTGATATGCTGGACGTTTCGTGTTCCGTCCACTGAAACCTTCGTCAGTGTACTCGCCGGCCACCTGCCATCCACGAGCCTTGCAGTATGCGGCCATCCTTTTCTGTTGGGCAGCGATGCTAAAGCCATCCCTCGCCTGATCATCCGTTGACACTCTGGCGTATACGGCAGCTCGCATCGTCGCTCGTCCCATCCCTATGTCTGCTTAATGACGGACAATATGTATTGTTTTGTCAGACATAAAGATTGTCCTGCGATCGATTCTAGATCGAGCGATTATTGTTTAATAATGAATTATATTATTAATTATCTTAAACACCTTAACAAATTTAATTACAGACTAAACTTATTTCTTTTAACTTGCATCGATCGATTACAACCGAACGAGCCGGCTTATCTTGGTCTTATTCCAATTTAGTATGTATCTAAATTATTTATTGTTGTATCGTATCTTGCTTTGATAATATCATGATATTAGTTCAATTCACATTATATATCAAATCGACATTTGCAAATCATTCGAACTGGAAGAACCTCGGTTCATCTGGCCAGAAAATAAATTCGGAGATTTGCAATGGCAACTAACAAGAAGGTCGTCGATCTCAAGGACAGGGAAGAGGTCTCTGTCGACGTTGAGGTCGTCAAGATATTCGACTCTAAGGATTTCAGCAGAAGGGACGGGTCGTCTGGCAAGGTCCGGAACGTCAAGGTTAAGGACGAGACCGGCGAATGCAGGATCGCCCTCTGGGACAATGATGTCGACATGATCGAGAACCTCAGCATAGTCGAGGGTACGAAGCTGAGATGCACGGACTGCTACGTGAAGCAGACCGACTTCGGTACCGACATCAGCAAGGGAAAGAAAGGCACTATCGTCGTCATTTAAAATTGAACATCGATAACGATAGCAGCTAAACTATTTATCCATTCTTTTAATTATATATTAATAGCAATATTCTTCTATTTCATCCAGTGTTCCCTGGGCTCGCATGTCGTGTGTTGAATGAGCGTCCTCTTCTTAAGGAACATCGAATATCTGTCCTGCGACGTGGCGATGCCGCTCGACTTCCATCCGTGGAAGTTCTCCCCGCCCGTCAGCGTCCTTCCGCATTCGTTGACCCAGACCGTCCCTGCTTCAAGCTTTGATGCGATCTTGCGCCCTTTCTCCGGATCGGATGTCCATACGGACGCGCCGAGACCGAACCTAGACTCGTTGGCCATCCGGACCGCCTCCTCCTCGTCCTTTACGATGACGATGGGGCAGACCGGCCCGAAAATCTCTTCTCCCAGGTCGATGCTGTCACCATTTTCGATGAGGAGCACGGTAGGCTTGTAGTAGAACCCCGGACCATCGACATATTCGCCGCCCCTCAGCAGCTTGGCGCCGTTGGCGATCAACGCATTGACGGAACGGTGCACCTTGGCCCTGGCCTCCTCCCTGATGAGAGGGCCGACCTTCTCCCTGACATCAATCCTGTCTACGACCTGAAGGAACTCCTTGATGAACGGCCCAGATATCGACTCGGTGACATACAGGCGCTTGACCCTGATGCAGACCTGGCCTCCATGGCCGAAAGTGCCGTTCGCGATCCCTCTGGCCGCCTGCTCTATGTTCGCATCGCTGCAGACGATCCCGGGGTCGTTCCCCGAAAGCTCTAAGATGAGAGGTTTCACGCCAGATGTGTGAAGGATGGAAAGGCCGGTGTCGAGCCCACCAGTGAAAACGATCGCGTCGAAGTCCGACCGGACCATCTCCTCGCCGATCTCCTTGCCTCCGACCAGGACCGTGAAAACTCCTTCCGGAAGGCCAGCCTTCATGAACGTCTCGGCGATCCTAAGACCTGTAAGCGTCGTATGCTCAGAGGGCTTGAAGACGACCGCATTCCCCGCCATCAGCGCCGGTATGGCCGTGATCATGGTCTGCCAGAACGGATAGTTCCATATCCCGATGTGCCCGATGACCCCGTGAGGGACGTACTCGACACGGACCTCAGTATTGGGCCACGAGACCTGGTCCAGGTCGATACGTGGGGGTTGTTTCCTGAGACAGATGTCAGCATAGTACTCGACTCCCTTCATTGCGCCAGCGAACGCTCCAACGATCTCCGTTCGGGGGAAACCCCCCTCGGACTGGATCAGGTCGATCATGCTCTCCTTATCTTTCTGGAAAAGCGCCTCGGCCTGCCTGAGGACCTCGATCCTTTCATTTGCACTGAGCGAGGACCAGGACCTCTGAGCGACCCTGGCCTTGTCGAGCGCCGACCTTACATCGGCCTTGCTGGAGCAAGGCATCTCCTTTATCACGGCACCTGTCCTGGGATCGATCGAACGGACTGACATCGGGTATCATAAACGACAGGCAGATAAAAAATGTGATCGCCCCGTTCCCGGGGCCTTGGAAATTGTTTTACTTCCTCTTCAAGAGCACGACCGCCACGACGATGATGGCCAGGGCGGCTACTGCTCCGATGACGATCAGGGTGGTGGTATTCCCTCCGTCCCCATCGCCATCTCCGTTAGTGACAACGTCCTCGGACACGACGACGCCACTGACGTCATAGATGCCCTGAGCTGCATCGGTCGGCTCCATGGCGCTCACCTTCAGGTTCTCCTGAGGAATGAAGTCGATCGGCGATATCAAGCCTGTATTCGGAAGGTCCACGCTGTCTGCTAGATCTGCACTGATCTCCACGTACGCTAACATGCTGGCGTCAGGCGAGTAGTAGAGCATCATGCCAGTTTCATCGCTATCCTGGATGACCGACTGCTCGAATACCGTTATGTCGCCGAGCGCGTCGTCGTGCACCTCAGAAATCGAGTCACATCTCATTTCGAACGATATCTGCTCTGTAGAGGAGTTGAGCTTGCCGTCGTTGATCTCCATGCCGCCGAGTTCACCATCGAAGACCGATAGGTCGACCGATGGTCCCAGCTCCCCTTCTTCAGGGAATATGAACTCATCGAGGGCTCCCTCCGGAAGACCACTCGATTCGAACGATCCGGTGATGTTGCCGGTCGCTGTCATCGTTGAGGCCACGTTCCATTCCTCTCCTTCAGTTATGGGGAAGTCGAATATGTCCAGGTAAGGATCAAAGCCGACTTCGACATCTACCTCTGTGTTCATCGTGACGTCCATGTCGAGGTTCACTTCGGT
>JAJFUT010000027.1 GCA_021372315.1 Methanobacteriota archaeon | reverse complement strand
AACAACAAGATACGCACGGCATTCCGCCGTGCCTACGGTTTCAAGGCCAAGGAGTACCGGGACACGATGATCTATTTGGTCGCCGGAGGACTTCAGTTACCCATACAAAGTTGAAGAGAGGTAAAAATAAAAGGGTTGCTGAGGGGATACTCACCTGCGCGAGGGCCCCTTCAACATAGAAGAAAAAAATTGAAGTGGTTTAGAAGTCGATGTCTGCAACGCCCTCAGTTGAATCGCCATTAATCCAGAGGACATACAAAGTTCCAGATCCAGTGACTGTGAAATAATCTCCATCTGTCACCTTGTCATCGCCACCGACATCAACGAATTTTGCCGAAGCGGTTGAATTGGCTGAGAGACCAGTCGTAGTATCATAGGCAACCACACCATCACTAAACGCGACAGCCAGTCCAGAAGTCGTGGTCACTACCTTGAACTCCATATTATCATAGTCAACAGGCTCGTTGATTGCGATATAATATCTGTCGCCACTCTTTGTTAGGTCAACATTTGGCGATGAAGTTGTGTCCCCTCCGAATCCCATGACCATGACGTACAAAACTGCCGCCAGGACGACGGTGATTGCGACCATCAAGATGGTTGCGATGACCGGGGAAACGGCCTCTTTCTTCTTTTTCATTGTCCATGTCTTCATGTAGTTCAGTCCTCCTCAGAGTCGATGCTCTAAGTGAGCTGATATAATTTTAAGTTGTATATATTTATCTCGGTGTTATTATCAATACATAAAAGTAAAAATCATACCTGTCTGGATTAGCTTAAATAATAAGGGTTTCCGAAGGTTCGGCCTACTTCATGGATGGAGCTTTCGTTTTACTTTCGGATCGATCATTTTTCAGCCGCATGCGGTATCGTCACTACCTGATCGCTCAGCAGGCCTAGCATCTCCTTCACCTCGGGCTTGAGCTGATCGCCTAGCCCTAGGACCACCGGGTATGCCTCTTTCATCTTCAAGGACGACATCAGCACCTGCAGGAACTCCGACAGCATCCTCGTGTCGTTATGCATCGACAGCGCATTGGCCGAGTCGATGATGACCACCTTCTTCTTGCCATCGTTGAACTTACGGAACATGTACTCCACGCGCAGCGCGATCGTCTCAAGCATCGACGGGCTCTCTATGAACGAGACCGCCTCGGTCCCGTCGACCGCCTGCATCGTCGCATAGGATATGCAATCGATGAACTTGACGTGCTTCCTGTCGATCTCCAGTGAATCGAACGCGTTCATGAGCGTCACCGCCGGGACTGATATCGCTACGTACACGCAGCCCAGCTCGTGCTCCCTGCAGAAGTCGTCGACCAGGCCCGATATGACCTCGAAATAGCTCTCGGAGCTCATAAGGAACGTCACTGCTACCGATGTGCCTACCTCGTTCAGCTTGCCGATCACGATCTCGGACGCTTCCTTCGTCATCAGAACTTCCCCCCTCTGATCAACGGCGTCATGAGGATCCCGCATGACGTGATGTCAAAGACGTACCTCGATCGCGAATGCTCCGCTCCAGACATCTTGAGGACCCTCAGCACCCTGAGGAAGTCTCCGTTCCTTTCCAGGTCGGTCATCGATATGATCCCGTCCGCGGCCAGCGGGATCATCCATTCGTCTGCTTCCCCCTCCGTGATGAGGACGGTCGTGCACCTTTTCTTGTACATCCTCTCGCCGAGCTTCTTGATGAACTCGCGCTCGACGCCGGGCTCCATGTCCATGAGCAATGGCGATATCGGGTCGATGACCAGTCGCTTCGCGCCGCTCCTGTCGACGGCCTCCTCGATATGGTTCAGCAGCTCCAGTGCCGCGGTCCTGCCGAGGGGCCTCTTTGGGTCCTGCAGCTTCTGCGTCAGGTCCTCCAGGTCAATGAACGTGAGGGCCTTTCCGTTCTTCGTCTTCTCGTCGAATATGTCCAATGCTACGATCCCGGACATGACCTTCTCGGGCGATTTCGTCGTCGAGACGTAGACGCCTTTCTCCTTTTTCAACGCCCCGCGCACGAGGAACTCCATTGCCAGCGAGGTCTTCCCGCAGCCGCAGCAGCCTGTGATGTGAACTGTCCCGCCTCGGGGGAACCCTCCTCCAATGACCTTGTCGAGGTCCTCGATGCCGCTAGGGCACCGCTTGTCCTCTGGGATGCGCGCTGCTGCCATTGCTGTGCGGATGATTCTCTACTCTTATATCGTTTTGCGAAAAGGTGGCTTTGAAACGAAACAATATTATCGGACCGCGGAAACTGCACTACCATGAAGCCCGTACTGCAGGTCGCGCTCGACCTAATGCATCTGAAGAGAGCGCTGGAGATCTCCAAGGAAGCGATCGAGGGGGGCGCCGATTGGATCGAGGTCGGCACGCCGCTGATAAAGAGCGAGGGGGCAGAGGCCATCAGGGCGATCAAGAAGGCGTGCACTGGCCATGTGATCGTCGCCGACATGAAGACGATGGACGTGGGCGGCTTCGAGGTCGAGATCGCGGCGAAGGCCGGCGCCGACGTCATCACCGTCCTGGGGCTGGCGGACGATTCAACGATATCAGAGTCCGTCGCCGTCGCCAAGCAGTATGGGGCGAAGGTCATGGTCGATCTGATGAACGTCGATGACAAGGTCGCCCGGGCAAGGAGGAGCGAGGAGCTCGGGGCGGGATACATCTGCATGCACACCGGCATCGACGAGCAGATGAAGGGCAACGTACGCGTCGAGGACGCCGTTCGCGCGGTCGTCGAAGCGGTCAGCATACCAGTGGCAGTCGCGGGCGGCATCACGTCCGAGAGCGTGGCCGATGTGCTCAAGGCAGGGGCCACTGTGATAATCGTCGGCGGGGGCATCATCAAGACCGAGAACGTGACGGAGGCGGCCAGGAAGATGAAGACGGCGATGGAGCAGAGACGCAACATCGCAGCCACGTTCGAAAAGAAGTACGCGCAGGACGACCTGTTCAAGGCGTTCTCCAAGGTGTCGACGTGCAACATAGCCGACGCGCAGCACAAGAGGGGCGTCATGTTCGGCCTCGTCATGAGAAGCCCGCACGGCACCAAGATGTGCGGGAAAGCGCTGACCGTCCAGACGACCAAGGGGGACTGGGCCAAGCCCGTGGAGGCGACCGAACGCGCGACCAAGGGCGACGTCATCGTCATAGACGCTGGCGGAAGCGACGTGGCCGTATGGGGCGAGCTCGCTTCCTGGAGCGCGAAGGTGATGGGGGCGGCCGGCGTCGTCATAGACGGAGCGGGACGCGACATCGACAGCATCATCGACATGGGCTTCCCGCTGTTCACAAGGCACATCTCTCCGCATGCCGGCGAGCCAAAAGGGTACGGAGGCATCGGGCAGGAGATCACATGCGGGGGACAGCTCGTCCGGAACGGCGACTGGATCATCGGGGACGACAGCGGCGTCATCGTAGTGCCCCAGGAGACCGCGGTAGAGGTCGCCAACCGTGCCGTGGACGTCATGGAGAGGGAGAACCGCCTGCGCGAGGAGATCAAGAGGGGGCGGTCCCTGTCGAGCGTCGTAGAGCTGGAGAAATGGGAACAGATCCGATGATGAACCTCCACACCCACACCGTTTATTCAGATGGGACGCACCCTCCCGGGAGCATCGTCCTGAGAGCGTGCCAAGGGGGATTGGAGCACATCGCGATCACGGACCATTTCGAGACGACGAAGGTCCCTCGGCCGCTCACAAGGGACAACTTCCCGAGGTACATGAAGGACATCAAAGCTCTCAAGAGAAAGTATGAGGGAAGGATCGAGGTCCTCTCGGGGGTGGAGATAGACACCAACCCCGGAAGGTGCGACCACGGAAGATTGCCGTATGACCTCCTGAACGAGCTCGACGTCGTGCTGTTCGAGTATGCCAGCGACCCTATGAACGGAGGAATGACGCTCGATGCGCTCAAGGATGTCCGTTCAAAGCTGAACATGCCCTGCGGGCTGTGCCACTGGGACATCGACAGGATCTTCCCGAACGAGGACCCGGCGGTGATAGCGGACATGCTGAGCGAGATGGACCTCTTCGTCGAGGTGAGCACCTCCGACTATTACACCAGGGACGGGCTGCACTTCTACGAGCTGGGGGAGCGTTTCTTCAAGGCCTTCGACGGCAAGGTGAAGCTATCGATCGGCACGGACACGCACCATAGGCTCGACGAGGTCGTCAACATCCAAAAAGGACAGGAGTTCGTCAGGAAGCACGGTCTCGGGCGGCAGATGCTTTTCCAATGATGTCCATCGTAGATTAAAACAAATGAAATGTGTCTAGAACATCTCGATCCATATGCCGAAAAGGTAGCTGCTGAAGCTACCCTTGCTCGCTTGAGAGCCCCTTAGTCATAGAAGGAAAGGATCATAACATGCCGATCTTCAACCGAGATATGTCGACGACCGTCTTCTTCTCGGCCGGAGATTTGACGATCTCGAACATCTTTTGAACGTTGTTCGGCACATTTCTCTCATGGATCGTCAGGTGTGACGCTTTCTTTCTCTTCAAGTATTCGTCCGCGAATGATCTTGATATGGACTGCACCTGTGTGAAGTTGACGACTATGGATCTGGAATCGCTCGACTCCAGCATCTCGAAGAACTGTGATGCCCTGTTCCTCGTTGCTAGGTCCTCGGAGAGGCAGTCCTTGATATCGAACTCCACCTCACTTCTGGTATGCATAGATATCAATCTCCTTTGCCGGGTAAGGTACCCTTATACTTATGCTTGAGCCCGATAGTTTGTACTCATCTCGTAGATTATAGGCTTTCTGTTCACTGTGATCTAAATATAGAACGCCCTTGCCGGACACTATCAGTATCCTGGCACCCAGACCTTCTGTGCATATCCGCACATTGGTGGTAAGCCCATATCCTCGTTCCTTAACATTTTTTGAAGATAAACCATTGACCGCCTGGGCGATGAACTCCCAGTCATCACCGAAGATCATGCCCGCCCGGGTCAGGCTACCTGGAATCGTGATCCCATCGTCGAAGAAACATATGTCCACGAACTTCTTGCCAGGGTACTTCTGGGCCATTATGAAAGCATGATCGAAGTCGGAGTGTTCGTAGATGTTCGTGACCAGCTCTCCGACCATGAACTTGAACGCATTGATCCCACCATACTCTCGACCGTCGTTGTTCAGCCTATAGACCTCGGCCAGAACGGGGTCGAGTTTCCTTTCGTCTTCCGGCAGGGATATGACAGGAACATAGGAACCTGCTCCAGGATGATATTGGATGCCTTTCTCTAGCATGGTCTCGATATAGCCGGCAGCGCTGGGGTCCTTGGGCGGCACATAAACCGAGGAAGGGTTGTTAGCCAGAAGACCTATCGATGGCAATAGGGCCGTGGGGTATATCCATTTAAGTTGACCGAGGTCCACGATGCCAGTCTCAGCGAAATTACTCTGGACGCGTGCATAGTCCAAGTAGTTGTCCAAAATGCTCGGCAGCCCAGACACTGTATGATAGGACGTGTTTCAACGAAATAATCCTTTGCTCTCGACCATGTGGCCATGATGGGTCCATTCGATACAGGCAAGACTTGACGAGCACTGACGCACAAGAGAGTGTTGCAAGTGAGCATCAGGTCAAATGAGATGCGTTCTGTTTTCTATCAAAGGCAATATCCCTGGTTCCTCCTTGTTGGCCTTGACGCCGATTCCAGTAAAGTCTGGTCCAGTTCGTGCATGTTCTCAATCGTTGCAATTGGCGAATTCTTTCAGAATCGATGACCGGTCAAAAAAAGGTCCGGCACAAGGCGTCTGTCGAAAAATTCCA
>JAJFUT010000025.1 GCA_021372315.1 Methanobacteriota archaeon | reverse complement strand
TCCATTTTGAGGGAATAAAATATGATCGATTGATGAGAGAGGAGATCATTGCATCGCCCCCCTCCTTTTAGGATAAGTTGATGAGGGCATCCTTACGGTTGCCCTACGTGACGACGGTCGGGGGGCGATGCCTCCCCGACCTTCTATCGAGTATTTTGTGAAAATAAAAAGGGGAAAAAGGTTTGATATCAATATCATTTTGATTGAACTATTTATATAAATGTCTGGATAGACGTCGTTTCTAAGGCCGACGCCCGCACTTCAACAATATCCAGGCAGCCAATAAAATTTCTCAGACGGGGTATATTCCGCTTCTGCCATTTGACGGCCTATTGAAGATTCGTGGTTGTTCACTAATTCTCTGAGCCTACAACATCACCGAGCTGTTCTCTTTCATACACTGGCATTATTCAATTTTCTTTGAGATAGAGCGCCATTCCAGACAAGTTGCCGCGTAGTATGTATTAAATACAGGGGGGTCGGATTGTTCATCTATGAAACCTAATGAGAAGATCGCTAAGATCGAAGCTGATAAAAAGGTCGCAATCGCTAAGGTTGATGCCAAAGAAAAGAAACTAGTTGCTAAGGATGATGCCAAAGAAAAGAAACTAGTTGCTAAGGATGATGCAGAGAAAGCATCAATTGGTGTCAAGGCACAAAAGAAGATATCCCGCATAAAAAAGTAGATGCTGCGGCATGGGATTCCCATTTTGCGACGTTTCCCAATCCGTCTATTATGTTGGCTATCTTCTCATCGAACTATTTTATCGAGGGCTGCGTGTGAGAATCGTATCACTTTGCGGTCGAGAAGATATTCCTAATATTCTTCAGCCTCATAGTTTGATGATGTAGTTGATGAGAAAGGTGGGAAGGAGTTTGATCGAGGCCCGAGACCCTTAGATCACTCGAGCCGTGATGGCCTTGCCCCTGAACTTTTGACCGTTGAGGTTCGTCGAGGCCCTGTCCGCGTCCTTCTTGATTATTTCGACGTGGGTGTACCTCTCGCCCATTGAGATCCTTCCGATATCTCCGGTCTGAAGGTCGGTACCAGCCTTGACAAGAGTCACGACCTCGCCCTTGCTCAGTCCGTCCGCGTTCCCGACGTTGATCTCGATAGACGAGCCGTTGCTCGAGGGGCCTTTCCTGCCCGTCCTCGACTGATTCTGCTGCCCTCTTCCCTCGGGAGCGTTCTGCTCCGGGACGAACTTGCTCATATCTGGCTCGGGCCTGTGAACGACCTTGATCTCCAACGGATCGATCGGTTTCCCGGTCTTGGCCTCGATCTCCCTGATCATGCGGCGCTCTTCGGGCATGAAGAAAGACACGGAAATACCCGTCAATCCCGCTCTCCCGGTCCTTCCGATGCGGTGCACGTAGGTGTCGGGATCGACAGGCGCATCGAAGTTGATCACGTAATCCACGGCTTCGATGTCCAATCCTCTTGCGGCGACGTCCGTCGCCACGAGGATCTTGATGGAGCCGTCCTTGAATCCCCTGATGACCTTCTCCCTCTTGCTCTGGGCGACGTTGCCGTGGATGGCGCCAGCCGGATAGCCGTAGGCGCACAGCTTCTTCATCAGCTGGTTCGCCCTGTGCTTGGTGTGACAGAACACGATGGCCTTGGGCTCGGTCTCGTCAAGGATCGTACATAGCACATCGCGCTTCTCGTCCCTGGTAGCTATGAAGTAATATTGCTTGGTGAGGTCGAGGACCGGCTCGTCCTTCGAGACGAGCAGTTCCTGGGGGTTGACCATCTGGCGCATCGCCAATTTCCTGATGTCTGGGGACATCGTGGCGGAAAAGAGAAGCGATTGCCTCTTCTTCGGGACCTTCGCCAATATGAAGTTGATGTCCCTGATGAAACCCATGTCCAGCATGCGGTCCGCCTCGTCAAGGACGACGACAGATATCTTAGAGAGGTCCATCTCGTTCCTGTTTATGAGGTCCTTTGCCCTACCAGGCGTGGCGATTATTATGTCCACGCCTTTCCTGAGCTTCATTATCTGAGGGTCGATGCCTACGCCGCCGTAGATAGGCAGGCACTTGTGACCGGTATACTTGGAGAGCTTTGTCAGCTCTTCCGAGACCTGATTGGCCAGTTCCCTTGTCGGAACGAGCACGAGCGCCGCCGCGGGCTTCATCCCGGGCTTGATGTTCTCCAGTATGATGGTCCCGTAGGTACCGGTCTTTCCCGTACCGGTCTGCGCCTGGGCGAACATATCGCTGCCCTTGAGGCCCACCGGTATCGCTTCTATCTGCACGGGTGTGGGCGTCTCCCAGCCCATGCCGTTCATTGCCCTGATGATCTCCTTCGAAATCTGTAGATCTGTGAAAGTTGTCACGATATTCACTCTATGATGAAAATAAAAAACGGCTTGCAAGACCATTGCAGACGGACTTTAATTTCAAACAGGTGGTTGAGATTCCTATATTTAAATGTGCGTATAAAACGCCATTTGCTTTCGTCCGTTGATCGCAATAGACGAGAATCTTTCAACGAAATGGATGATCGGTCGACCATGATCGGCCTTGGTTCTCCATCATTTTTTTCATCCATAGAGCCTGCCTCACAATTCGCTTATTGAAAACCTGTTCGGCCGATCAGTTCAATTCGAACTCGATCTCTGACGGCAAATTTGGTCTTCGCAACAATCAAATGGCTAAAAACTAGTTCTCCAAACGAAATATTCTAGCTGACTGGCATAGTGCCAGTCAGATCATTCGGATTATTTCGATTGGAACCTATCGCCATCCTAGACCTCCACAGCTTCTTGATGTT
>JAJFUT010000019.1 GCA_021372315.1 Methanobacteriota archaeon | reverse complement strand
CAGAGGGCGATGAACATGAGGAGGAGATAAGGATGGACGAACGGACGAAGGAGCTGGTGGCCATCGCGGCATCGGTCGCCGGACATTGCCAGCCCTGCTTCAGGCACCATCTCGGGAAGGCCAAGGAGCTCGGCATCGAGTTCGAGGACATCCGCAAGGTCGTCGCCCTCGCAACGAGCATCAGCGGTGTTGGGGACAAGCGCATGGCGGAGTTCGTGGAGGAGACCCTTCTGATTGACGGATGATATATCTTACGAAGAGGTCCGATGTCGGTCGATGCTCCCCAGCTTTTGGTGCGGTCCATGTACCCGATCGGCCTTGAGCATGGTGTCAATCCATCGACAATGACAAATGTTGGCAAGGAAACGGTAAAGTATTTGCTAGTGCAAATCCTCCTCTTACCATGAGCCCAACGCCTGAGGTCACTGATGCGGCTGCCATATTCCCTCCAGCAAACGAAGAGTGGCACAAACACGCCGAGAAGCGGTTCGCCAGTCCCTTCACCGGCCAGAACTTTGGCAGGATCGACGTCGATCCGATGATGCTCTCGCACGCGGCGCTGATCTCTGGCTATACCATCAACGATTTCTACACGAACCCCGAGCTGGGCGCGCAGTGCGTGGGGACCGCATCCGAGATGTACGACCTCATACCGATGACCCATTGGTACTTCTCGCTTCCATGGGTCGCGGAGATGGGAGCGAACGTGGAGTTCAGATCGTTGCTCCCCCCGGTCGTGAAGGAGAGATCCATCCAAGACATCGAGGGGGTCGACAAGCTCGAGGTGCCGGACCTGAAGGAGATGGAGAACGGTTTCACTGGCAAGCTGATGATCCGTGCTCAGGACCATATTCAAAAGCACACTCCCAAAAAGTTCGTCCCAATGACATACACATCGGACCTGACCGGAGGAGGCGCGCAGCTTTGCGGGATCGCAGAGTTCATCATGTGGTCGATGACCGAGAGGGACGCGGTCGAGAAGCTGATATCGAAGTACACGGAGACTGCCATCAACGGGGCCGAGCTCATGGCCAACAGGTATGGGATGGCCATGATATCGACCGGTTCGGTCCTTGCGAACAATGACATATTCTCAGATCAGGACGTGAAGGACCTGTCGGTGAAGTATCTGAAGACGTTCGTCAACAAGGCCCTGAGAAAGGGCGCGGGGCCGCAACTGCTATACCATCTGTGCGGGAATCACGAGACGGATTACAAGCTCTTCAACGACGTGCCGTTCTCGCCCTTCACCATATTCCACGCAGGCTACATGGGAAGGGACGTCTTCCCATCTGATGTTCTGGCAAAGGAGTTCGGCAACAGGGCGACCATCATGGGCTCGGTCGACACTAAGATAATGATCCTTCCGAACCCGAAGAGGGTGTACGACCAGGCCAAGATGCAGATAATCGGTGGAAGGGACAGCAAATGCGGATACATCCTGGGGACGGCATGCGAACTGCCCCCTGACGCGCTGCCCGCCAACGTCTTTGCACTGGTCCAGGCAGCGAAGGACTACGGTACCTACGGCACATGGTGAAAAATTTGTCAAGATGCCATCGCTGCGGCTTGGAAGGAAAGGAGGAGGAACTGGTCGAAATGCCAGGCAACCTCATCTTCTACGAATGCGTGGCGATCGACATGGAATTGTCCGATGTGGTCCGCGTCGGCCATCTTTGCCCCAAGTGCAGCGAGAGCTGAGGGGCCACCGCATGAGCGACGGCATGACATTCGACCAATGACCTAGATCACCAGCATGGTTTGAGGAACAAAATGGACGACGAGCAGATCAACTACGGTCTCGGCATCGACACTGGAGGGACGTACACCGATGCGGTTATAGTGGACCTGAGGACGAAAAAGGTCCTCGCCAAGGCCAAGGCGAGGACCACCCATCATGACCTCAGCATCGGCCTGGGCGAGGCGGTCGACGGTGTGCTCAAGGTCTTTGGGGCGGGTCGTTTAGAACCAAGCCTGGTCGGCGTGTCAACCACGCTCGCGACAAACTCCATCCTGGAAGGGAAGGGCGGACAGGTCGGGCTGATCGGCCTGGGATGGACCCCCAAGCCCAGCGATGAGTTCGGAACGAAATATCA
>JAJFUT010000002.1 GCA_021372315.1 Methanobacteriota archaeon | reverse complement strand
TATCGCGGAGTCCCTTGCCTCCGATATGTATGTCCCCACTGCCCCGAACTCGTCGATCCAGTCGGTCCTGAGGTCTTCCTTGTTCACGCCCATGACCTCCATGGTCATCTCGCAGGCGATGATCTTCCCGCCCAGCTCCCTATAATCCTTGATAAGGGTCTCGAGCTTGGCGACGCCGGCCTTCTCCATCCTCTTCTTCATGATCCGCCTTCCGAGGCCGAACATGTTCATCTTCGATAACGGCCCTTTCTCGAGCCCGTCCTTCTTCAGCCTTTCGAGGCCCCAGAACGTGAAATATAGGGAAGCGTCCATCCCCATGGAGAGCGCTCCGGAACCTACTATCAGCGCGCTGTATATTTTATCCATGTCCCCGCTATGAACGATGATCGTCGCTTTGTCGGTCATGCCATCACTCCTTCACCTTTTTTATCCTGATGGTCCAATCGTTTCCGACCTGCTTCACGTCCAGCAGTTCCTGTCCGAGCGACTGCACGGCCATGGGTATCTCCTTCTTCGATGCCGGATGCGTTCCGACGATCTCGATGATGTCTCCGTTGCTAGCCTTCCTGAGCGCCTTCCTCATCTCTATGAGCGGCACCGGGCAGTTCTTGCCCCGACAATCGACCTTGACCTCGGCCATGTCCATCACTTTCACTATCGTGAACATACTGCCACTGCATCGTATTTAAAATATATTGAATCCTAACAATCGCTGAACGCATTGAAGAAAATAGAAGGACGGCAGGCGACCTCGCCGTCCTATGCGGTTTGTAGACGTTCTTCCTCAATAGTCGTAGATGACGCCCATCTTCTCGTCGAGGTAGCTGATGAAAGGCTTGACGTCCAGCTTCTTACCGGTGACGACCTTGATCAGGTCGGCGGGGTCGTACATATTGCCCTTCATATGGATGTTGTCCCTGAGCCACATCTTGACAGGCATGAAGTTACCCTTCGAGACGGAGTCCTTCCAGTCAGGAACGTCCTTGTTCATCTTCTGAAGGAACATCCCTCCGTAAAGATTGCCTAGAGCGTAGCTCGGGAAGTACCCGAACGAGCCGCCGGCCCAATGGGTGTCCTGCATGACCCCTTCCGAGTCGTTCTTGATCTTGACGCCAAGGTACCTCTCGTACCTCTCGTTCCATGCCTGCGGCAGCTCGTCCACGCTGAGCTTGCCTGCGAATATGTCGCGCTCCATCTCGAACCTGATGATGATGTGAAGACCGTACGTCACCTCGTCAGCCTCGATCCGTATCTTCGACGGCGCCACCTTGTTGACCGCCGCGATGAAATCATCGAGCCTGACGCCCTTCAGCGCGCCGCTGGTGACCTTCTTCAGGTTAGGCAGTGCGTAGCCAAGGAACTCGGGGCTCCTGCCGACGATGTTCTCGACGAACCTGCTCTGGGACTCGTGTATACCATAGCTCGCGGCGGCGCCGACCGGAAGGTACTTCCAGTCCTGGCGCTGGTATCCTTCGTATATCGAATGTCCGGTCTCGTGAAGGACGCTGAACATGCTGGAAGCGAAGTTGTTCACATGGTAGTGCGTCGTGATCCTGAGATCGTCGTAATAACCGGTGGAGAAAGGATGCTCGGTCTCGTCCAATCGGGCCCCAGACTCTGGAGACGTCGTATCGAACCCGAGGAAGTCCATCACCATGAGGCTGATCTTCTTTTGGTCCTCGACGGACACCCTCTTCGTTATGATGCTCGTGTCTGGCTTCACGTCGGATGATTCGATCTTCTTCATGATCGCCATCAATCCGTTCCTCATCCCATCGAAGACCTCGGTCACCTTGGCCGCGGTCATTCCAGGCTCGAACGCGTCCAGCAAGGCATCGTACTCGTTCTTGGTCCCTTTGACATCCATCAGGATTCCTGCTGCCCTCTTCTTGAGCTCGATCGTCTTTTGCAGATCGGGCTTGAAGATGGAGTAGTCCTTCGCCGCCTTCGCCTTCTTCCAGACGTTCACGGTGATGGCCGCCTGTCTGCTCATCTCGGAGACGAGCTCGTCGGGGATCCTGGCCTCCTCGTCGTAGTACTTCCGCATCAGCTGGACGTTCCTCTTCTGAACGTCATCGAACTTCGATTTGCTCAGACCTTTCTCGATCGACCCGAGCAGCTCGTTGACCTTCGGGTCCACTAGCTCCCTGTGCGCGATAACGTCGAGGAGGGCCAACTGCTCGCTCCTCTGCTCGACGCCCTTGGGCGGTATCTTCGTCTCAAGGTCCCAGTTCAGGATACCGGATGCGACCCTGATGACCGTGAGCTGCTTGTACCTGGCCATGAGCTGGTCGTACGATTCGGAGATCTTTGATGACATGTTATCCCGGCTCGGATGGGCGGGCTTCGATTTTATCCTTTCTCCGAAGAACATTGTGTCTTAAAGATGCGATCTTGGTCCTCCAAGACCCCAGGACGTTATACGCAACGGCCCACGTCGGTCATTTCCGGAGCGCGCTTCTGATGGACCCGTCCTCTGACATCTGGTCAGATATGTCGAATATCAATGGGGAATGGTCCGATAGACCCTCTTCCCTCTCCTTGTGAGAGTACTTCGCCCACATCGGCCTGTCGATGAAGGGCGTGACGAGGACGTGGTCGAGCCTGTACCCGTTCCCCTTGTGGCTGAACCAAGAATATTCCCTAGACATTTGCCGGTACTCCCTCCATATGTCCCTCATGCCCATGTCCAGCAAGGCTTGGAACTTGTCAGCGCCGACGAAACCGATGCCGTCAGCGTCGATGTCGAGCCCCGTGTTCAGGTCACCGATGATCACGGCCCTCTCCTTCGCATCGATCATCTTCCTGGCATAGTCGAGCAGATGCTCCCAGAATCTCATCTTCCCCTCGAGATCGGACGCGGTTGGTACCTGCACCGATAGTATTCTCAGGTCGGAACCGGCCGGTCGGACCTCCATCCACCGATGCGGTATGTTCGGTTCGCCATAGCCGCGGGGCGGAGCTTCCATCGGCCTCTTCGATGCGGCGAGTATGCCGTTCTCCTTCATCGGCGGCTGAGAACTGAGGATGTATGGCCATCCGTTGCTGGCCAAAGCTAGGCTCAGCTCGATGACCCTCTCCTGCCTGAACTCCACGAAGAAGACGATGTCAGGATCGTGATGTCGAACGCTTCCGACTATGCCTGGGTACGACTCCCTGCATCCCCCGTGCCGGATGTTCCATTCCATCACCCTCGCGCGATCACCGGCCCAGGATAGGGTTCATCGGGGATATTAGTCGAACGGCCACCTTCGGTCACTTGTGTCCGAACAGGTGAAGAGCGGCGACCACCGCTAGGGGAACATCGTGAAAAAAATCTGCCTCGGTCGTTGATGGAGAAGAGAGCATGGGCGAAAGGGTTCGAGATCGAAGGTCTCAGGTTCGAAGGCACCCGACGGGAAGATGGGGGCCATTGGAACGCCGTATCGTCAAAGTCCGCCCATCGTCCGCTAGGCGTCCTCGTTCGCGGCGGTTAATGATCCCGACCGATATCACCGTCATCGCCCCCTAGCGATTCCGGCCCTTCGTCCACAGGGTGAGGCCTTCCCGCATCTGCCAGACCTCGTACCTGTCCCTCGTTTCCTTGTATCCGAGCTTTGAGAGCATCGCCTGGGTCTCCCATTTCGGGCTCTCGACCCATACGGAACCGCCCCTTCCATTTTTAATAAAATATGAGAGCAGGCCCGTGCCGATCCCGTTCCTCCTCGCCCCTTTGCGGACGAAAAGCTGATTCAGCGCATATGGGTACCAATGACCATTGTCCGAGCCTTTCTTCCTGTCGTAGAATTCCCTGGTGGCCAGGATGTAACCCGCTGGTTCCATGGCCCCGTCCCTCTGGTTCCATGTCAATACTGCGTCCTGTGCGCAGTCATCGAACCACTTGAACCCGGGGTTCTCCTTCCTTGCCTCCTCTTGTAGCATCCTCAGGATGAACTTGTCCTTGTAGTCCCTGACCCTTACGAACCTGAGCCCGAGGTCCCTGTTACCTCTGGCTGACTCCGCCTCCTTGGGGTCATAGTAAGTGATCCAATCGTCCCTCGACCAGATCGAGCGATTCATCTCTTCGGACAATGTCTGAGGAATTCCCATCCCCCCAGTGGAAGTGATGATTCCAATGACGGGTAATTTAAGCTAACCAATCATAGGAATTGTTGGGTACCTACCATTTCAAGGAGTTGAAATGCCATTATGAAAATTTATTGGAAACACTTTTGACATTTGTAAGATATCGGGATCATACGCTAATGACGAACTTCAATGCGCTATATCAATCTTGATTTTGAGGAGGAGAGAGACGATTAATCGCCGTTCAACTTTGGTCGGCGTCACCCCCCGACATCTTCCGCCTCAGAGACAGGAAGATGAGGCGCCCCCTCATGATGTTCTCATCATTGGGGCCAAAGCATACCCGTAATCGATACAGAAGGTCGCTCCCGTAGGATCGTCTTGATGACATTTGCTGCAAAGATCCGCCAGAGGCACCTCGCTCGAAGGAGGATTGGCTCGCAGCAGCTATCGGGACCATCGGACCATCTGCCCGCATGACGTCTGGATGGCTTGGATGGCGCAAGGACGAGGTCTCGTTCGACCGGGTCAAACATTTTTAAATAATCGTTCTCAAATGTAATTTCGGAGGATGACGGCCTTGAGAAAATGCAACAGATGTGGAGCTGAAAGTGGGGATAACGCCCAGTTCTGCCACAGGTGTGGTAACACCTTGACGATGGGTGCTTATGGACAGCCAATGCTGTATCGTCCATATGAACCTCCTCAGAAGAAGGACCAGACCGGAATGATCCTGGCGGTCATCGTCGTCGTCATCCTGGCCGCTGCATTGATCGCGGGTGCGGTCGTTATGAGCAACGCCGTGAGGGACATGCCGTGGAAGGATTGGACCACCGCGGACATCGACATGAGCGTCGACTCCTACACCTATTATGACAATCCGTCCTCCCCGCCGTTCGACGGTTTCGTCTACGTCCAGCTCACTCTGACGGTGAACAATGATGGCGCGCAGGACCTGGCGATGGACCCTGATATGTTCCTGCTGTTCACATCGGATGACCAGTACTTCGGATACACGACCTCCGTCCCCGAGAGCGTTCCGTCCTCGATATCGTCTGGGTCGAGCGCGTCCTTCTACGTCGGGTTCATGATCCCAGAGAACCTGCTCCCGAGCCTCCTTGAGATGGACGTCCCTGGAGAGTTCTTCGGAAGCGTGACGGCCGTCGTGCCCTCCTAAACCCCTTGATCTCTCCTTTTCATTCGTTCATATTTTCTTTGATAACCTTATAATATCCTCAACCTACCATTTGTCTTCATATGGAAGCGCCGCCGAGCATCCGGAAGGTTAGCCGCAGGGAGTCGATGGACGATCTCCTGTTCACCCTCAAGCACGTGAGGGCGGTCAAGGCGGCCAATGCGGGAATGGAGCATCTAGGCAAGGACGATTGGCCTCGTGCTCTGGATGGCTTCCGTGAGGCCGAAGAGCTCTTCGATGAGCTGGGGGACCGGGTCCAGCGCTCCAACATGCTCTCGATGCAGGGTCTCTGCCTCTTCGCGCTAGACAAGCTGGATGAGGCGGCCGAGGTCATGAGGAGGGCGATCGATCTTAAGGACGGTCTGCAATCGGAGGACAAGGCCAACGATCTCCTGGGCTATGGCGAGATACTTCTGAAGAAAGGAGATCTCGATGGAGCGTTGGCGGCCTTCGAGGAGTCGGTGGTGGTCCTTGAAGGGAAGGGGCACGAACAGGAACTGGAGAGCGCGAAGATCGCGGCGGCCAAGGTCAAGAAGTTGTTGGACCAGCGCCATTGACCTTCGCATAGCAACCATTATTCCATCGTCTCGGGGATATAGGAGCGAGAAAATGAAACTGGTCTGCTGGAACGTCAACGGCATCCGGGCCGCGTATAAGAAAGGATTCGCCAACTGGATGAGGACCGAATCGCCGGACATCTTGTGCGTGCAGGAGACGAAGGCCAGGCCAGAGCAGTTCCCGGACGAGCTGAGAGAGCCCGATGGATATCACGCATATTTCTGCAGCCCCAAGGAGAGGGCGGGCTACAGCGGCGTCGCGCTGTACTCGAGGGCGGAGCCGAACAAGGTGGAATATGGCCTTGGCTCGGAGAGGTACGATGGCGAAGGGAGGACCATAGTCGCCCACTATCCGGACTTCGTCCTTTTCGACATCTATTTCCCAAACGGTAAGGCCTCGAAGGAGAGGCTGGCATTCAAGATGGATTTCTATGAGCAGCTGAGCAAGGTCACGGATAGGCTTCTGAGGGATGGGAAGAACGTCATCGTGTGCGGCGATGTCAACACCGCCCACAGGGAGATAGACCTGGCAAGGCCGAAGGAGAACGAGAAGGTGTCCGGGTTCCTGCCTGAGGAGAGGGCTTGGATCGACCGCTTCCTTTCGTTAGGCCTCATCGACACCTACAGGAACTTCGACCCATCCCCCGGAAAGTACACATGGTGGGACATGAAGACCAAGGCGCGCGAGCGAGACGTTGGCTGGCGGATCGATTACTTCTACATATCCAAGGGGCTCCAGCCAAGGCTGAGGGCGGCGTTCATACGATCGGATGTCCTGGGCTCCGACCACTGTCCGATCGGGATCGAGCTCGACCTTTGAGATGCCCCGGTCGAGGCGCCGTCTGGACGGGTGCTTGCGTCATTTTTTATAGACGCCCGTCGGATTCGCGTTCATGACCGATGTCTCCCTCGTGCGATGCGAGGAATACGGCCGGGAGAACGCATACGGGGCGGTGACCCGTGCGATCGACCTTATCGGAGGGGTCGGGAGGTTCGTCCGTCCAGGCGAAAGGGTCCTGGTCAAGCCCAACATACTTCACCCGTCGTCACCGGATAAGGCGGTCTGCACTCACCCGGACATCATCCATGCGGTCTGCAGGCTCCTGCGCGAGCATGGATGCGAGGTATTGATCGCAGATAGCCCCGGCGCCGGTTCCGTCTATGGGCCATCGCAGATGGAGAAGGCGTACGAGACGACTGGGTATGGCCAGGTCGCAAGGGACCTGGGGGTCGAGCTGAACGTGGACGTATCGTCCCTGATGGTGCAGAACCCCGGGGGGATGCTCATCAAGATGTTCCCCTTGATCAAACCGGCAACGCAGGTCGATGCGATCGTCATCGTCTCGAAATTGAAGACGCACTCCTTGACGTACATGACGGCGGGCACGAAGAACGCGTTCGGCCTCGTGGCTGGGATGGAGAAGGCCACGTTCCACGGCCGACTTCCTGACCCGGACGATTTCGCCCGAATGCTCGTGGACCTTAACGAGCTCGTGCGACCGAGGCTGGAGATCATCGACGCCGTGCTCGCTATGGAGGGGGGCGGGCCGTATTCGGGCAGCCCCCGCAAGATAGGGGCCGTGCTCGCGAGCGATTCCTATGCGGCCATCGATGTGGTCGCCGCGAAGCTCATCGGCATCGAACCGATGGACGTGCCGACGATCAGGGCCGCCGTGGAAAGGGGCGTCCTCAAGAGCGGCCTGGAGGACGTCGTCGTTAAGGGTGATGGTCTTGAGGGCCTTGCGGTAAAGGATTTCAAAGGGCCTCCGACGTACGACGAGGGCGGGATGAAGGGGCTTAACGTGCTCGTCAAAAAGGCCACCGCCTTGGCCAAGGCATATGCGCTCAGACCCGAGATCATTAAACGAAATTGTACTGGATGCGGCCGCTGCGAGCGGTCCTGCCCCATGAACGTGATCAAGATGCGGAAAGGTGTCGCCCGCATCATGTACCGCCGATGCATCCGTTGCTACACGTGCCATGAGATGTGCACGTCCGCGGCCATCGAGCTCAAGAGGGGCCTGGGGGGCAGGATGGCCGTCATGATATTCGAGCGAAGGAACAGGGTGGAGGGTGCTCGGTGAGGACGTGCCACTATCAGGACCGGCCGGGAAAGCGCTCTTTGTGCCTCAGGAAGATCGTTGACGACGTTGCGACGTTCGAAGAGATGAGGTGGAGCTTCTGCGATGATGTCGAAGAATGCCCTCATCGTGGCTGGGACCCTGAAAGAAGGGTGAAGGTCATGATATCGAGGATCGAACTACTCGGTGAGTGCGGGGAATGCGGGCGCATGCATGACCTCGTCATCGATCAGCTGAACTGCCATCTCGAAGGGAGGATGGGGCGCGTGCTCATGGAAATGGGCCCGCCGAAGGGATCCAAGGAACCGCTGCTGGACCACTGGTTCCCGAGAAGCCTGAAGGAGAGGGCCTGGAGGAAGGTGAGGGCGGCGGTGATCGAGAGGGACGGACGCACCTGCATTGACTGCGGCCGCAGTCTAAAGGAATATCCAGGCTGGTACACCGAGGTGCATCACATAATACCGGTCATCGACGGCGGCAGCGACCATCCTTCGAACCTCGTCACGCTCTGCGTCGAATGCCACGGCTCCTACACAGATGATATATGCAGGCAGGCGATGGTCGGGCGGCCGAAGTGTCCTGGAGAGGGGGACAGTCACAGGAAGCGGCCGCGCTCGTCCCAATCGGTCCTTGATGATGCTATCGAGCGATGACCCTTTTAACGCACTATAGTCCGACGACCAGTTCCACGATCGACGCGAATTATCGTTGATACCTGCCCCTGGCTTATCACGTAAATGTTTTCTAATCGACAGTCCGATATGACCTGAGAGAAGGTGACCACGGTGAACATCTTATTAGCGACAGATGGAAAGGCCCACTCGGACAAGGCTACGAAATATGCGATGAACTATGCCAAATTGTTCAAGGCCGCTTTGTTCATCGTATTCGTCGTGAGCCCGAAGGCCGATGAGGACAAGGAGAAGATGGTCCAGAACGGCATGCAGGTCCTCGACAGATTGAAGAACGATGCGAAGGCCGAAGGCGTCGATGTGACTACGCTCCTGGAGGCCGGAAACCCTTACGAATCGATACTGGCCGCGTCGGACAGGATCAAGGCCGAGGCGATCATCGTCGGAACGTCCGGAAAGACCGTCCTCGACCGCGTGCTGATAGGTTCCGTGTCTGAGTACGTCGTCAGGAACTCCCGCTGCACGGTCATCATAGTGAAGTGAGCGGGCGGCAACATCTTATTTCTGGCAGGAGGCGCCGCGCTTCCTGCTCTCCAACTTTTCCAACGCGACCATTATGCCTTGGATTATCGCCTGGGGCCTCGGGGGGCATCCAGGTATGAGGACGTCCACGGGAAGGAACTCCGAGACGCCCTCGTTGCAGGCGTAGCAGTCCTTGAAGATGCCGCCACTGATGGCGCACGCGCCCATCGCGATGACGATCCTGGGGCTCGGGGCAGCTTCGTACGTCTTGAGGAGCGGCACCTCCATGTTCCTCGTTACGGGCCCCGTGACGAGCAATGCGTCAGCATGACGCGGCGACGCGACGATGTGAAGGCCGAACCTCTCGATGTCGTAGATCGAGCTGGTCAGCGAGTTGACCTCGACCTCGCATGCGTTGCAGGAACCGGCGTCGACCTCTCGGATGGCCATGGACCTGCCGAGGACCTTCATCGTCTTGGCCCTGAGCTCCTTGCCCAACGTCTCCACGTCCTTCTCATCCTTTGACATCGTGCTCCACCTCCAGCTCCCCACGCGATCTTGTGGCCAGTTCGAACTCCCTGCTCATGAACATGCCTCCGTCGGCACAGGAGCGGGCGCACTCCCCGCAGAATATGCACAGGCCAAGGTCCACCGTGACCTTCCTACCTGCCAAGGATATTGCCCCTGTCGGGCAGGCATCGGAGCACCTGCCGCACATGTTGCACCTCTCACCATCGACGTCCGGCATCCCGAGAGAGCCCTCGGGGGGAACGAAGGCTTCGCTGGGGTATCTGGTCGTCACGACCCCATGCTTTCTTACCCCTAGATCGAAGAATTTGAACATTTCACACCTCAGAGATCGTTCCCCGAATAGGACAGGTTGAAGCTCTTGTTGATCACCGGGAAGTCCGGAACGATGTTGCCCATGACCGCCACCTCGATCGCTGGCCAATTGAGGAACGACGGATCTCGGACCTTATGCCTCCAGGGCCTTCCCTCGCCGCTCATCACCCAATGCATCGCCTCGCCCCTGTGCGTTTCGGTGAGGCTCATGCCTATCCTGCCCGCCTGCACATCGACGACCTTTGCGCACAGCTGCCCTTCGGGCATCCTGTCCATAGCCTGCTCGATGAGACTGATGGACTCCAGCACCTCCTCGATCTTGACCATCATGCGCGCGTATACGTCCCCTTCCCGGTATAGCGGCACCGAGAAGCTGAGGTCCTTGTACGCAGCATAGGGATGGTCCCTCCTTGTGTCGCGGTCTATTCCGCTCGCCCTGGCGATCGGCCCGACCACGTTGAGGTTCTTCGCCGCGTCGTCCGACAACATCCCGGTCGTCTCCACCCTGTCGAGCAGCGAAGGCATCTCCGTCATCATTCCGACGAGGTCATCGAAGTCCAGCTTCAGCCCGATCAGCTCTGTGCTTATCGACCTCTTCCCGGACATGTCGATGTCCTTGCGCACCCCTCCGATGCAATTGACGGAGCGGAGGAACCTGCTGCCAGTGATCCTCTCGTTGAGGGAGAGCATTCTTTCCCTTAGGACGTACGCCATCTGCGCCCCGACGCCGAACGCCGTGTCCAGCGCGATGCCTCCGATGTCTCCCATGTGATTGTAGATGCGCTCCATCTCGGAGAAGGCCGTCCTGAGGTACCTCGCTCTCTCCGGGACATCGGCGCCTGCGATCGATTCGATCGCTTGACAGTATGCCAGAGAATGGGTGAACCCGTTGTCGCCGGAGATCCTTTCCGAGAGCATCACGCCTCTCGGATAGGGCAGGCTCTCCGAAAGCTTCTCGATCCCCTTGTGAACGTATCCCATGCGGACCTCGAGATTGATCACTGGCTCGCCGGCGACGCTGAACCTGAAGTGCCCGGGCTCGATGACGCCTGCGTGCACCGGTCCGACCGGTATCTCGAAGATGCCTTCGCCTTCCACGTGGCGGAACTCGTATCCCGTCGGGACCCTGGGCACAGGGACAGAGGGGTCGAAATCCTTCCTCATCGGATAGACCCCGGAAGGCCAGCTGTCGTAAAGGCGGAGCGGCCTTAGGTCCGGATGGCCTGACGGCAAAAGACCGAATCCTTCCATCATCTCCCTCTCGAACCAGTTCGCCGCGTAGATGTCGGGCGTCAAAGAACGGTAAGATGGATCGGAGCCGTCGACCTTGGACATGACGGTTATGATGCCGTCCCCCTTGGGCAGGGCGAAGATCACGTAGATGTGGAACGTCCCATCCCTCTCCCTCAGATCGGCGGCATGCTCGGAGATCAGCCATGCATGACAATGCCCGATCATGTGCGCGGCCATGCCTGCCAGCGCATCCTTCCTAACCTCGATCTGCAGGTGGTTCGCCTCGAGAGAGGAGGAGACGACCGATGATGCTAAGATGGACGGGAGGTCCTCGACGAGCTCGTTCATCGGCCCGGGCATCATGGACTGCCTCCTGGAACGATCCTGGCGACGTCCTCGAGGAAGTCCGTGAGCTCGGCGGGCATGAACACGCCTATGACAAGGACCATGACGAGCAGGACTAACATCGGGACGAGCGAGAATTTGTGTATCTCCCCCTTCGAGACGCCCTCGGTCGGATTTCCGAACACCATCTTCGTAACGTGGTACATGAAGCCAGCGAACACGATGACCAGCAGGGCTATGTAGAGCGCGACGATGAGGTACGACCCTGAATTGATCCCCGCCTGCATGATTATCACCTCGCTGAGGAACGCACCGAACGGCGGGGACCCTGTTATCGCGAGCGCGCCGAGCAGGAAGACCGCGCCGGTGATCGGCATTACGGTAGCCACTCCCTTCACCTCGTCGATCGCCCTCGTGTTGAACTTCTGGAGGATGTTGCCTGCGCCGATGAACATCATGCACTTCGTGAGCGAGTGGTTCAGCATGTGGAAGAGCGCCCCGAATATCCCGAGGAAGCCGCCGAGGCCGAAACCGAGGCAGACGATGCCCATGTGCTCTATGCTGCTGTATGCGAGAAGCCTCTTGAAGTCCTTGGCGATCATGATGAACGATGCCGCGACGATCAGGGACAGCAATCCGAATATGAGCATGATGTCCGGGGCGAACCCAGGGACCCTGATCTCGGTGATGATGAAGAAACGGATTATCCCATAGAACGCGCAGTTCAGCAGCACGCCCGACATGAGAGCGCTGATCGGCGAAGGGGCCTGGCTATGCGCGTCGGGAAGCCATGTGTGCATCGGGACCAGGCCGACCTTGGTGCCGTACCCGACCACTATGAAGATGAAGGCGATCTTGAGGAACGTGGGGTCCAGCAGGGGGGCGATGTCCCTGAGGGTGGTCCAGTTGAGCGCGTCCGAGGACTCGCCAAGCACCTCGATGGAGGAGGCGTACGTCAGCACCGTGCCAAAGAGCGCCAATGCGATGCCGACGGAGCAGATGATGATGTACTTCCATGCCGCCTCGAGGGATGTGTCCTTCTCGTAGAAGCCTACGAGGAAGGTCGACGCCAGGGTCGTCCCTTCGATGGCGATCCACATGACGCCGAGATTGTTTGACATGACGACGACCAGCATGGACATGATGAACAGCTGGAGGAGGATGTAGTACATCTTCACCTGGGATATCCCGATCTCCCTCTCGCTGTAGTCGTGTCCGATGTAGCTGACGGAGTACACCGAGACGATCAGCGAGACGAAGGTTATGATCCCGAGCATGAACACGCTCAGGCTGTCGATGTACCAAAGCCAATACGATATCGGCCCGTTGCCTGCGACGTCCACACCGATCATTATCGCTATTATGAACGACGCGAACGAGGCGACCACGGTCAGCATCTCGACCCAGTGCCTGCCATTGAGGAAATAGAACAGGAGAGCGAGGAGCAGAGGCATCAGGATCAGAAGTTCGATCAGCATCAGTCCCTCAGCCTCCTCATGAACGTGGTATCGAGCGTCTCGAAGGTGCGGTTGATCTTGTAGGCGAATATGCCCATGATCAGCGCTGCGACGAGCACGTCGAAGAAGACGCCGATCTCGACGATCAGCGGCATGCCGTAAGTGATGGAGATGGCCCCGAGGAATATGCCGTTCTCGATGACCAGGATAGCGATGACCTCGGTCATGGCCTTTCTCCTGGATATCATCAGGAACAGGCCGATCAGGACGACGGCCAGCGATATGGCGAAGCAGTTCTTCGTGATCGCGTCCCCGCTGGCGATTATCGGCTCGGAGACGTAGTACCCGACGAAGGCCAGGCCTGCGCATATCAGCAGCGACATGGGTATGCCGACGAGCGGCTCGATCTCCTTCTTTACGTGGATCTTGTCGATGGTGTATTCCAGGAAGTAGGGGATGACGAACACCTTGAGGGCGATCGTCAGGACTGCCACTATGTAGATGTGGTCCGCTCCTGTGTAATAGGCTACGACCGCCGCGAACATCCCTAGCGCCAGCGACTGTATCATGAACGTCCTGACCAGCGAGCGCATGCGCTTGCTCGCCACGAGGACGATCGACGTTAGCAGGATGATCGCTGCCAGTCCGTTGATCGCGTCAGTAAGGACCTCGCTGCTCATCAGATCACCTCACAGAATGTAATAGGAAGTCACCGCCAATAACGCCAAGGTAAAGGATAATGTCAGGAGGTTTGGCAGGCGGAACAGCCTCATCTTTGCCATGCCCGACTCTATGATGGCGATCGCGATGGCCACGAACAGCACCTTCACAAGGATCGCTGCGATGCCGCCGATCATGCCTAGGACCGTCAGGTCCGTCGCGATCCCCCAGGGGAAGAAGACGTTCGAGAGTATGACCGAGTAGAGCATCAGCTTCATCCATGAGGCCGCCTCCATCAGCGCAAGGTTCCTGCCGGAGTACTCGAGGACCATGGCCTCGTGGATCATCGTGAGCTCCAGGTGGGTCGAGGGATTGTCGAACGGGACCCTGGCGTTCTCCGCAAGGAGAGATATGAAGAAGGCCGCCGTGGCGAGGAACAGCGCGGGCCTGACAAGGTCGATCCCGCTGATCGCCAGCGTCTCAGAGATGGATGAAAGGTTGGTCGTGCCGGTGATGAGCGCCATGGTGAAGATGGCGAGGAGCATGGTCGGCTCGACGATCGAGGACACCATCAGCTCCCTGCTGCTGCCCATCCCGCCGAAGGCGCTTCCCGTGTCCAGTCCGGCCAGGACCATGAAGAACTTGAACATGGTCATGAGATAGATGACCACGATGAGGTCCCCGACGAACCCCAGGGAATATATCGTGAAGAACGGGACGAGCAGCGCGGCGACCATCACGGATGCGATGGCGACGTAAGGGGTGACGCGGAAGACCCAGGACGCCTGGTCCGATACGACGGTCTCCTTTCGGAAGAGCTTTGCCATATCGTAGTATGGCTGGACGATGCTCGCCCCTTTGCGCCCTTGGAACCACGCCTTTATCTTTCGTATCACGCCGATCATCAAAGGGGACAATGCCAGCATCGCCAGGGCCTGTACGACGGCGAACACTGAGCTGATGATCATGTCATGGACCATTTGATCACCTGAACACCACTAGAAGCAGCACGAGCATCATGAAGATGTAACCCAGATACGCCTGGATGCTGCCTGCCTGGATGACGGTCATGCGCTTTGCGATCCCCGTGAAGAGGATGGTTATCGGATGGTAGATGCGCCTCTCGAAGACGTCCCCGAAATGGACCTCGTAGAAGAGCCTCTTCCTGATGTAAGGAGAGGAGGTCGATTCCGTCCTGATCTCGCTCTGGGGGCGATAGATGTTGCCGAACACCCTGACGATCGGGTTCGATAGGGCCGTGCCAGTGTACTCGTTGCGGGAGCTGAGAGGAGTGCCGCAGTCCCATGTCCCGCTCGTGCGCTCGGTACCGCTCTTAGGGTGGCCCAGGACCCATGCCATAACGATGCCTATGAGCGCGAGCAGCGCTATCAGAAGGGGCGCCATCGTCGCGAAGTCGTTGCTCTCTGGGCTGATCGAAAGCCCGTCGACGACCGAGGAACCTATGCTGACACCGAGGACGGACTCGGTCACGTTGTCGATGTAAGGGATGATCCAGGAGGATAGGACACCGAGCAGAATGCACAGGGCCGCGAGGAAGGACATGCCCCATAGCATGGTCTTTGGGGATTCGACGGCGTTCTTCGCCTGTTCCGTCCTCGGCCGGGCGAGGAAGGTCGTGCCGAAGAGGCGCACGGCCATGGCCACCGCGAGCGCTCCAGTGAGGGCGAGTATGGCGATCGACACTGACATCAGCATCTTGACCAGGATGTCTGGGACGGCCGTCGTCTGCAGGAGGGACTGGAACAGCAGCCATTCGCTTACGAACCCTCCCAGGGGCGGTATGGCCGCCATGGACAGCAGGCCTACGAACATCAGCACGCTGGTGCGGGGCATCGGCTTCGCCAGCCCTCCCATAGATTCCATGTTCCTGGTATGCGTCGCGTGGACGACCGAGCCGGCTCCGAGGAAGAGGAGCGATTTGAATATCGCGTGGTTCAACGCATGGAACAGAGTGGCGAGAAGGGCCAGCGCGGAAAGTGATGTCAGTCCATAGGACTGGAACACCATGGCGGTCCCTAGACCGATGAACATTATGCCCATGTTCTCGACGGTGGAGTAGGCCAGGGTCGATTTGATGTCGGTCTCCTTCAGCGCGTAGAGAACGCCTAGCAGGGCGGAGATGCATCCCATGAGCAGGACGAGAAGCCCCCACCAGGACGGGACCGGCCCAAGGAACTCGAAGAAGCTGCGGACCATCATGAAAAGCGCCATCTTCACCATGACGCCAGACATCAGCGCCGAGATGTTGCTAGGCGCGGCTGGATGGGCGGCGGGAAGCCACACGTGGAGCGGGACCATGCCCGCTTTCGTGCCTAGCCCGATGAAAAGGAAGAGGAACGCTGCGGAGCTGACCGATGAGGGCAGCGAGCCCGAGGCTGCCGAAATATCGTCGAAAGAATAGGATCCAACATAGTAGGCCATCAGCAGGAACGCTGCGGTCATGACCGCCGTCCCTATGTGGGTCATGGTGAGGTAAAGGTAACCGGCATTCGTTACGCCTTCCTTCCTGCCTTCGTACATGACGAGCAGGAAAGATACGAGAGACATAGACTCCCAGGAGATGAGGAAAAGGATCGCGTTGTTTGACGAGACGACAAGGACGAGCGAGAGGAAGAAAAGGTTCAGGAGCGCCCCCATCAGGCCAGTGTCGTATTTTCCTTCATACTCACCGACGTAACCGAAGGAGTACACGGAGACGCTCGCCATGACAAGGCAGACCATGAAGAGGAAGAACGCGCTCAGCTGGTCCAGGTACAGGGTCCATTCCCCGAAGAAGGTGCCGAGGGACCAACCAAGTGTGATCGGATCATTGAGGATGACGTCGATCGATAGCAATATCCCTAGCAAAGACCCGATGAATGCGATCGCGAAGCTGATCCATGCGATCGGTCTTCCAAGCTTATGCAGCAGGACGGCGACCAAAGCCCCGCTGAACAAGATACAGATAAGCGATTGAAAGAGGACGTCGAAGTTCGTTTGGATCACCCATCATCTGAGAAACGACCGCATGCAGGATGGCTGCATCCAATGTGGACCTTGTCTCATATTTATATTATACGGGATTGGAGGGGGAACTTTCATTGAATAATAAAGATTTCGCATTTACATAAACGCCATCGTTCGAAACTGTCGACGCATCGGTCATGTTCCGGATCGCCTATGTCATGGGGGACAGCTGTCGTCCGATGAATTTCCCCTCACGGAAGATATCCCGGCGCCGACCAGCGAAATGACCGCGCCGACGAAGAATGCCACGCGCATCCCGTCCACGAACTCGCCTATCTCCACCAAGGACGCATCCCCTCCGCTGAAGACCGCCGTGACGATGCCAGGCGAAGCGACGATCGATATGATCGCCCCCATTATGGCCAGGCTGAGGGACTGCCCTACCGTCCTCATCGTGGAGAGAACGCCAGACGCCTGACCCAGCTGGTCCTTCCTCACGCAGCCCATGATCGCGCTCGTGTTGGGGGACGAGAACACCCCCATGCCGAATCCGATTATCAACAACATGGCCATCACCTGCGAGGGGTCGCTGCTCTCGTTCAATGTTGCCAGCAGCAGGAGTCCGAACGATATGATGAGCATTCCCGATGTCGCCAGTATCCTCGATCCATACCTGTCGGAAAGCCATCCACTTATCGGAGCGAATATGGCCATCATCACAGGCATCACGAGGAGTATGAACCCCGTTTCTACAAGCGTTAGGGACAGCACGCGCTGGAGATAGAATGATATGATGAAGTTGACCCCAAAGAACGCGGTATAGTTGAGCAACGCCGAGGTGTTCGCGGCCGCGAACAACCTGTTCTTCGTGATCAGGTCGATGTTGAGCATCGCGTTCTCCCCGAGACCTTTCTCGATGACCGCGAAGACGGCCCCTGCGCCGATCGCGAGGGCCAGTCCTCCAAGCACATAGATCGACGACCAGCCTAGCTCTTCGGCGAATGTCAGTGCGAGAAGGAACGAGACCAGGGCGACCGAGAAGAGGACCGCTCCCTTGATGTCGAAATCCCTGTGCGTCCTGCGAGAATCGTCCTTGATGACGATGGCCGCCAAAGCGACCACGACGATGCCGATGGGGATGTTGACGAGGAATATCGAAGGCCAGCCGTAAGCGTCGGTCAGGAAGCCCCCGAGCGGGGGGCCCATCGACAGCCCGACATAGACGAAGAGAGCATTGATGCCAAGGGCCTTGCCCCGGTCCTCACCTGGGAACGCCGCTGTGATCAACGCCGGCGATACGGACATCATGAAGGCGCCGCCAACGCCCTGGGACACCCTCGACGCGATGAGCTGCGTTCCATCACTGGAAAAGCTGCATGCGACCGACCCCGCCGTGAATATCCCGAAACCGATGATGTATAGCCATTTCCTGCCTATCATGTCAGAGAGGCGCCCGAAGCTCAGGAGCAGGGCGGCTATCGTGACGAGGTACGCCGTCGGCACCCATATGACGCTCGCGTAGTCCATCCCAAGGCTCTGGGATATCTCGGGCAAAGATACTCCGATGATCGAGGAATCGAGGGGCGCCATCATAGAGCCTATGCAGGCGATGAGGAGGACTTCCCATTTGTACCATCGACCTTTCGGGGGGGTCATGCGCCCGTATCATGTTCCCCGATATTTCAAACTCAGTAAAAAAGTAATAATGATCGCCCTCATCCTCATACAACGAGGAGACGACACCGATGTCCGCTGCAAGGTCCAAAGACACCGAACTCGACGTGCTCAACGCCGCATTGGCGATCGAGGAGTTCGGGATCGAGTTCTATCATCGCCTGGAAGAATGCATCGGGGAGGAGGAGGGCAAGGCCCTGATGAGGAGCCTCGCAAGGGACGAGGCGCAGCACAGACAGCTTATCCTCGGCGAGATCTCGATGGTCGCCGGAGGAAAGGAAGTCGTCGCAAAGGAGGTCGACCTCTCCGGGTATGGTATCGTCCCGTCGAAGGTGTTCCGCTCCCTGCCGAAGGACCGATGCCTCACGCTCGAGGAGGAGATGGAGGCCCTGAACGTTGGGATGGAGGTCGAACGGAACTCTATCACGATGTACGCCGTCGCGGCGAAGGGCGCGGTCCATGTGGGTGTGAGGGAGAGGCTGCTTCAGCTCGAAGGGATCGAGAAGGGGCATCTCAAACTGCTCGAGGAGAACGCTCACATGTTGAAGACGGGAGGAAGTTGGTACGGGTACACCCCGATCCTCGAAGGTTGAGTGCGCTCCGAATCGATTTATATATTTGAAGATATATAGATTAACACGCCATATTCCTTCCATCTGGATGACGATGTCTTAAGGGTGTTGATTGAATCCGTCATAGGGTATTTATATTCGTTTTCCATCCATATCCCACATCCTACCATATGGTTTGGGGAATTCCTTAATCTCATCGAGGTAATGAAATGGTGAAGCTTCCGAAGAGCATCGAGAGGGACCTGAGCGCTTGTCTCCAGTGCGGATACTGTGTCCAGGTGTGCGACACATACAAACAGTCCCCGTGGGAATCCAACTCCCCCCGTGGAAAGATATTCTACCTGAACCAACTGAACAAGAGGACGATTATCGATCAGATGCTCGGAAGGAAGGTAAAGGTCGACGACGAGTTCGTCGAGGCATTGTTCTGGTGCACGGGATGCGCCCGCTGCCACACGGTCTGTCACGTCAGCATCGACTTCGCCGAGTTCTGGGAGGTCGTTCGCGAGTGGGTCGTCGAGCAGGGCAAGGGCCCGTTGCCGGCACATATTCAGATCCGTGAGAGGCTGGAGGAGCTCCGCAACCCGTACAACGAACCGATGGAGAATCGCGCTGCATGGTGGCCAAAGGAAGTACCAAAGACGGTCAACCCTCAGGCAGTGTTCTTCGCAGGCTGCACCGCATCCTACAGGATGAACGCCCCAGCCAAGGCAGGGGTGACCGTCCTCCACCGCGGTGGAATGACGCTCAACACCCTCGGCGCGGACGAGTGGTGCTGCACGTCCCCGGCCCTTCGTACCGGACAGACGACGCTGACCGAGGACTTCGCTGAGAACAACATCACGAAGGCCGAGAGATTGGGAGCGCAGTCGATGGTCATGACCTGCGCCGGATGCTACAAGACGACGTCGCACGATTACGGTCGCTACTACGGCAACCCACCATTCCCGGTACAGCATTTCACCCAGACGGCGGCCCAGCTCATCAAGGACAAGAAGCTCAAGTTCACGAAGGAGATCAAGGCCAAGGTCACATACCACGACCCGTGCCACCTTGGGCGCCATGCCGGCGTCTTCGACGAGCCGCGCGAGTGCATCAGGTCGGTCCCGGGCATCGAGCTCGTCGAGATGCAGCACGTCAGGATGGATTCGAGGTGCTGTGGCGCTGGCGGCGGGTTCAAGTCCGCCAACAACGACTTCGCCGTGAACATCGCGGCCGAGAGGGTGAAGGAGGCCGTCGAGACCGGAGCCGAGATCCTGGTCTCCTCCTGTCCCTTCTGTGTCCTCAACCTAACTCAGGGCGCGAAGAAGATCGGCGCGAAGATAAAGGTCATGGACATCTCCGAGCTCCTGCTTCAGGCGACCGACCCGGTCGTCGAGGAGAAGAAGCCAGAGGCGGCCCCGGCCGAGAAGAAGGCGTGATCGCCATTACCTTCCGAAAACCGTTTCCTCCCTTTCTTGTCATTTTTTTAACAGTAGTCGATAGTCGGCGTTCTCACCGCAGCATTTATAAGTTCCTTTGATTAACCTTGCCCTCCCATTGGAGCATCGAATGGTCTTCAAGATGTTGGACCCCCGCATCAGGGAGGTCCTGAAGGAGAGGGACATACATGAGCCGACCGGGCCTCAGAGGGATGCCATCCCTAGGATACTGGAAGGTAGGCACGTCCTTCTCGTCGCGCCGACCGGCATCGGGAAGACCGAGGCGGCGATATTGCCCGTCCTCCACAAGATCCTGGCGAACCCAGGGAAGGGAATACAGTGCATCTACGTCACGCCTCTCAAGGCGCTCAACCGCGATATGCTGAAGAGGCTCGAGGAGTTCGGGGAGGCTCTCGACCTGAGGGTCGCGGTGCGTCACGGCGACACTTCCCAAACGGAGCGTCAGAAGCAGTCGAAGCAGGCGCCGGACATTCTAATCACGACGCCTGAGACGCTGCAGATCATGTTCACGGGGAAGAACCTCAGGGCGCATCTCGCGAACGTCCGTTTCTTCATCGTCGACGAGATACACGAGCTTACCGATGACGAAAGGGGCGCTCAGCTCGCCGTCGCCATGGAGCGGCTAGTCGACATGGCCGGCGAGTTCCAGAGGATTGGCCTATCAGCGACGGTCGGCAGCATCCCGACCGTGGCCAAGATGCTAGCCGGTGCGGACAGGGACGTGACCATCGTCAAGGCCCAGGTCTCAAAGCAGATGTCACTGAGCGTCCAGTGTCCCCAGGTCGCGGACGCGGACAAGGACCTCGCTGGAACCCTTCAATCGGACCCGCAGCTCATCTCCTGCATGAGGAGGTGCAGGGATATCATCGAGAAACATAGGTCCACGTTGCTCTTCGTCAACACGAGGGACACGGCGGAGGCGCTGGCAGCCAGATATCATGTCTGGGACGAGAGCTTCAAGATCGGTGTGCATCACGGCTCCCTCTCCAAGGAGATACGCATAGAGATGGAGGACGACTTCAAGGCCGAGCGCCTGAAGGGGCTCATCTGCACGTCATCGCTGGAACTGGGGATCGACATAGGCAGCGCCGATTTCGCCATCCAATACAACTCTCCGAGACAGGTGGCGAGGCTCATCCAGAGGATGGGGCGGGCCGGCCATCACGTCGGCATCAGGTCCGAGGGGGCGATCATCGCGTCGAACCCTGACGAGATCGCCGAGAGCCTCGTCATCGTCAGGAAAGCTCTGGACGAGGAGCTGGAACCCCTGCTCGTGAGAGAGTGCCCGCTGACGGTGCTGGCGAACCAGCTCATCGCGATGGCGATGGTCGGGCAGGTCAAGTCCGACGACGCCTTCAGGACGGTAAGGAGAGCCTTTCCCTTCAGGAACCTGGAGAGACGGCAGTTCGACAGCGTGCTGAACCTGCTCGGTTCGATCGGTCTACTGTTCATAAACGAGAAGGATTACAAGAAGTCGGCCAGGGGCAGGAAGTACTTCTACGACAACATATCGATGATCCCGGACGAGAGGACGTACCTCGTCAGGGACCTTGGGACGAGGTCCATCGTAGGCACGCTGGATGAGAGCTTCGTCATCTCCTTTGCAGAACCATACGCGACGTTCATCACGAGGGGGAGGAGCTGGCGCATAGTCGAGGTCAAGGAGGACGAGCTCCTCGTGGAGCAGGTCAAGGACATCGGCTCGATCCCCTCCTGGGTCGGGGAGGATATACCAGTACCGTACAGCGTCGCGCAGGAGGTCGGCAGGCTTCGCCGCGTCCGCGGCCTGGAGGGGTACAAAGGGGACGAACAGGCGAACGCTGAGCTCGGCAAGTATCTGAAAGAGCAGACGGACTCCGGGTCGGTCCCGACCGATAAGCTCGTCACCCTGGAGATGGCCAAGAAGCTGGCGATCATCAACGCCTGCTTCGGGACGAAGGTCAACGAGACGATCGCGAAGATGCTGTCTACGCTGCTCTCCGCCAGACTGGGAGAGAGCGTCGGCGTCACGACGGACCCTTACAGGATAATACTGGACCTCCCGAGGGACGTGAAGGCGGACACGATATTGGACACGCTCCGCTCCCTCCGTCCGAACTCCGTCGAGTCGCTGATCAGGATGGTCATCAGGAACTCCAGCCACCTAAGATGGCGCTTCGTCTATGTCGCGAAGAAGTTCGGGGCGGTCGAGAAGGAGGCGGACTATCGTAACATCAACTTCTCAAGGCTCATAGAAGCATATGAACAGACGGCGATGTTCGACGAAGCGATCAATAAGGTCCTCTGGGAGGACCTGGACATGGAGAGCACGGTCGATGTCGTCAACCGCATCGACTCGGGCGAGCTGGAGTTCAAGGTGTGCGGCCTGACGCCGATGGGAAGGGCAGGGCTGCAGCATTCCAAGGAGCTCATAACGCCCCAGAGGGCCGATCACTCGATTTTGATGGCGTTGAAGAAGCGCCTGGAGGACGAACAGATGTTCATGTCCTGCCTCAACTGCGGGCATCAGTTCAGGCTCAAGCCGAAGGAGGCGCCGAAGAGGGTGCTGTGCCAGAACTGCGGCGGATCGATGGTGGCGGCTCTCAATCCCTACAACAGGGACAACATCAGGCTGCTGAAGAAACCCAAGCCTAGCGACGAGGAGAAGAAGGAGATCGCCAGGCTGTACAAGAGCGCGTCCCTCGTCTCGACCAAGGGCAAGAAGGCGATGGTGGCCTTGGCGGGAAGAGGCGTCGGTCCAGATACCGCCGCGAGGGTCCTCAGCTCGTTCCAGCAGGATGAGGACGACTTCCTGCGGGACATATTGGCCGCGGAGATAAACTACGCCAAGACGAAAAGGTTCTGGGACTGAACGGTCGTCATGGCGGCGCTTGGCCCCTATCCACCCTCTCAATGGATCGAGCCTACTCTCCGACGACAGGATTGATGATCTTCCCAACCCCATCGATGGTCGCCTCGATGACGTCTCCGGGGCGGATTGGGCTGACGCCGCTGGGAGTTCCTGTCGCAATGATGTCCCCTGGCTCGAGCGTCATGTACCTCGAGATGAACTCGATCAGTACCTCGGGCGGGAAGATCATCATGTCGGTGCGGCCGTCCTGCTTGACCTCATCGTTTGTCGTGAGCTTCAATCGAAGGGAGCGGAGGTCCTTGACGGAGGAGATCGGGACCGGCCTTGACATCGGCGCGAACGTATCCATCCCTTTGCTCAGGGACCACGGCAGCCCCGCCTTCCTGTAAGACGACTGGATGTCCCTCGCCGTCACGTCATTGAAGACGGCTATGTGCGAGATATGAGCCATCGCCTCCCCTTTTGATACGCGGGTCGCCTTCCTTCCGACGATGAGCGCGAGCTCGACCTCGTGATCGACCCTGCCGATGCCTGGCGGGATGACGATCCTGTCGCCGTTGCCAATGAGCGCGGATGCAGGCTTCAGAAAGATGACCGGCTCCTTCGGCTCCTCCCCTCTGAGCTCCTTGATGTGTTCCCTATAGTTCTGTCCTATGCAGACGATCTTCCCATGGTTCATCAGGGCTCACGTCCGATCACTCGACGGTCTCGAGGGTGAAGATCGCTCCCATGCCCTTCAGCGTCACCTGCACCTTGTCCGCCAGATAGATCGCGTCCTCGGTCGTCGCGTTCGTGTCCCAACGATAGACGCCGTCATAGTTGCCTTTGGTCGGTTCGAAGCCTAGGTTCCGAAGGGCATCGAACACTAGCGATGGACGCCTACCTTCGGAACTGAACATTATGCGGATGTAGGTGATCATGATGGATAAAAACAAGGACATCGGATAAATAAATTCTTAATCAACGATCAGCGACGGAGGCCCTCTCGGGTCTTATCTCCGCCTCAGGCCCTTTGAACCCTTTAGCGATCGCGTATATCTCCGAGCTGCTCTGCCTCGACGCCCTCGGACCGAAAAGCTTGACCTCCTCGAACCTGTCCTTGACGGTCTTCAGGAAGTCGTTCATCATATCGCCCTCGAATATCTTCATGACGAGCGACCCTCCTGGCACCAGCGTCTTCTTGGCGAAGTTGAAGGCGTGCTCGCACAGCTCGATCGAGCGAGCATGGTCCATGGAGTACTGCCCCGATATGTTAGGGCTCATGTCCGAGATGACGACGTCGACGTTCCCTCCGGTCATGTACAGTACCTTGTCCACCGTCTCCTGCTTCCTGATGTCGCCTCGTATCGTCTCGACCATCTCGCCCTCTATCGGCACGATCGATTGGAGGTCCACGCCGACGACGCGCCCCTGGTCACCGACCCTCTCGGCCGCTACCTGCAGCCATCCTCCAGGCGCAGCCCCGAGGTCGACAACGATGCACCCCTCCCTGAAGATGTGGAACTTGTCGTCGATCTGGATTAGCTTGAAGGATGCCCTGCTGCGGTACTCCAGCTGCTTGGCCTTACGATAGTAGAAGTCCCTGCGACGGGCTTGCATCCAGTTCTTCGACATCGAACTCTTTCATGGCATTCCTGCTTAAAACCCTTGTTATCGTCCCTCCGAAGGTATTTTAGAGGAAATCCGGATACAAGAGCGGTTAACATGACCGAGGGAAATTGGACCTATGCCAGGGCAGGCGTCGACATCGAACGCAAGTCAAAGGCGATATCCACGCTCGTGGACCACCTGAAGTACAGGAGGACTGGCAAGGGTCGGGTCATCGACATCAAGGGGCAGTTCACCAGCCTGATAGACTTTGACGAGTGGGTGCTCACGCTATGCACGGACGGCGTCGGGACGAAGCTTCTCGTCGCCGAGGCGTTGGACAAGTGGGACACCGTCGGCATAGATTGCATGGCCATGAACGTCAACGACACCATCTGCGTCGGGGCCGAACCGATGTCTTTCGTCGACTATATCGCCATAGACAAGCCGGACGAGAGGATCACTGGAGAGATTGGCAAGGGCCTGGACAAGGCGTCCGAGATGGCCAACGTGGACCTGGTCGGCGGGGAGATCGCCGTCCTGCCGGAGATGGTGAAGGGCGTGGACCTGTCAGGCACAGCTCTCGGTTTCCTGAGCAGGGACAAGATGGTCACCGGAGCAGACGTCAAGGTCGGGGATGCCATCATCGCAATGAAGAGCTCGGGCGTGCACTCGAACGGCATGACCCTGGCGAGGAAGGTGCTGGCGGGCAATGGGATCCCTCTGGACAGGAAGTTCGAGAGCCTCGGGAGGACCATCGGCATGGAACTTCTGACCCCGACGGAGATCTATGTCAGGGACATAGTGAAGCTCGTCGATGAGGTCAAGATATCCGGCATGGTCGACGTCACGGGAGGGGGACTGAAGAACTATGTCCGCCTCAAGAAGGACGTCCAGTTCACGATCACTGACCCGATCCCTCCTCAGAAGGTCTTCAAAGAGCTGCAGGAGATCGGCGGCGTCTCCGACCTGGAGATGTACAAGACCTTCAACATGGGGATGGGCTACGGGATCATATTGCCCCAGGAGAACGTCAATAAGGCGATGGGCATGCTCGGGAACAAGGCCAAGGTCGTTGGCCATGTAACGGAAGGCAATGGCGTCGGCATACCGTCGCTCGATATCCACTACGACTCCTATTGAGCTTCAGGGGAACGGGGCCATCAGCAGCGACTATCCCGAGAACCCGATTGTAAATATGTTCGATAAGGTTATGATGACCGGGATCACACCCAGCGCAAGAACGGTGGCCGCGATCATTTTTAGAACGGAAGGCCCCCGCATCTTTTCGCCTAACGCCCAACTATCCAACACCATGCCCCAGAGCAGCGCTCCGATAACCGCGCTGGACAATATGATAGAGTACAACATCGCGTATTGGATATCCGCTTCGACGTAGGTCTCGAAAGGCGATATCATCGATGCGACTGGCGTTGAAATGAAGAATAGAATGACAGCCACCGCGATGTATGGGACGGGGGTCCTTCCAATCAGTCTCATGACCCAGAACATGCCCCATAGCGTTACCGTAAGGTCCAGCGCAAGTATGCTAGAACCGATCCAGCCAAAGTAGGCCCCATCCTTCCAGGACTGATCGATAGTCATGGAGTCGAGACTGTCGGCAAGGAACAAGGCTGCGCATATCCAGAGAACGCTGATGATCGAGAGGACCGATGCGACCCTGAAAAGCATGTTCCTCTGGCCTTCCATTGCCATGCCTGATAGGTACAACCAAATGGAAACGCACAAGATGATGATGAACGGGGGCCATATCCATACCGAGGCCAGGTGTATGTCCGGACCCGTTCCGGAACCCTCTGGGAGGAATATCAAAAGATGGGTAACGACCAAGAGAGATGCAGAGACGATCATCGCAAGCCGCAGACCTGTTCCAAACCTCACTCTTACGCACCGAAAAATCATTCCCGAATCGGGTATTAGTATCTGTCT
>JAJFUT010000125.1 GCA_021372315.1 Methanobacteriota archaeon | reverse complement strand
AGCACCCATCCTGTCGACGATGCATATATGTGTCAGACGATATAAAACTAACTCAAAGCTTCATCCAGATTGGAAAATATTGAAAATTGTTGTGTATGACGATATGGCAGATGATATCGAACACGAACATTCCAAGGTCGTTCGTTCGAATGTTCTAACACCTATCATTCGATGGCATGGGCCAGATGCCCTAAGGATGTCCATGTTCGAACGTTCATGGAATTATAGAAGCGCCGAGGGGGAGATTCGAACTCCCGTGGTACGGGGTACCACCAGCTCTCAAGGCTGGCGCCGTAAACCGGACTTAGCTACCTCGGCCGTGGGCGGGTCATTTGTTCAACCGTTCTTAAACGATTCGGCGCAGAATGCCATGTCGTCGCTCTTACGAAAGAGGCAACGATAGGATTAATTCACATCGAACGGTTTACACCCCGCGACACGGTGATCAAGATGACGTCAATGAAATGGGAACTTTCACAATTGGTCGATGATGACGACCCTGATAAGATCATAGAGCGACTCCAGGAAATGGTCCAGGAGTCGAAGGATTTCTCTGAGAAGTATAGGGGGAAGATAAAGAAGCTGCCGATATCCGGTCTCGCCAAGCTTCTCAAGCGGAAGGACGATTATTTCCTAAGGTTCGAAGGAGTGATGAAGTACTGCAATCTGCTCTATTCTTCGGACACCAGCAGCCAGGTCGCCAACAAGCTCTATGCAGCAGAATCTAAGGCGGGGACCGAGAGCGGACAGAACCTTGCATTTTTAGACATAGAACTGGGGAAGCGCCTGCTGGCCGAACCTGAGCTCCTGAGGGCCCCGGAGCTTAAAGAGTATAGGCATTATCTGGAGAGGGCTGCGAGGGCCGCCCCTTATCTTTTGTCAGAGAACGAGGAGAAGCTCATCATATCGAAGGATCAGAACGGCGTTGTGGCATGGTCCAAGCTCCAGAAGAGCTGGCTCAGCACCCGAACGTTCAAGATGACCGTCGGTGGGAAAGATAAGGACCTCTCCCTAGGCGAGATACTTGCTTTCGTCAATGACAAGGACAGGAATATCAGGAGGGAGGCGCAGGACGCCATCAGCAAGGTCCTCGAGTCGAACGATGCAATATGGGTCGAGGCTCTGAACTCGATCTGCTCGGATCACCTGCAGACCGGTAAGCTGAGAGGCTATTCCTCGCCGATCCATTCAAGCTTGATATTCAACGACGTCGAGGAGAAGGCGATCAAGGCGATGATGAGCGCCATAGAGAAGAACGTCGCCTTCACCGAGAAATATTATGGGATCAAGGCCAAGATGCTCGGCATCGACAAGATATCGGACTGCGACATCATGGCCCCCGTCGCAACGACCGAAAGGAAGTACACTTGGGAAGAGTCGAGGGAGATCGTGACCGCCTCCTATACGAAGTTCGACCCCTCCTGGGGAAGATGGGTATCGAGGATGTTCGATGAGAAGCACATCGACAGCGAGGTCAGGAAGGGGAAGGTCGCAGGGGCTTTCTGCGACGACTGGGTCGCGAACAGGTCGGCGTACATCCTTCTGTCGTTCAATGGTAACCTCAATGATGTTTTCACCGAGGCACATGAGCTTGGCCATTCGATCCACGCGTACCTCTACACGAACAAACAGAACGTTAGCAACTGCATGATCAGCTACTGCATCGCAGAATGCGGGAGCATATTCGGGGAGCTTTTGTTGACAGACTATCTGCTAGGCAAGGCGGAGACCGACGATGAAAAGAAAGCGATCCTGGCGAGCGTCCTGGACTCTTTCGTATACATCATCGCTCAGGTAGGGGCGAGGTACGCATTCGAGCAGAGCGTGTATGACACGATCGAAGCAGGGAAGAACCTTGATGGCAAGGCTGTCTGCGAACTGTGGGAGAATGCTAGGACGAGATATATGCGGGACTCCGTGGAATGGTCCCCTGGATCTAGCTGGATATGGGCG
>JAJFUT010000057.1 GCA_021372315.1 Methanobacteriota archaeon | reverse complement strand
TTTTTTATTAACTGGTATGAACTAAGTTGGATGGGAGAATCCTTTAAGTAAAGGAAATCTAATTATCCGACACCGTAAACGATTTTAAAGGTGTTAAAGAAACATAATGGAGGAATAATAGATGTCAAACCACATGACCCCGAAGGAGCGCGTTATCGGCGCCATCGAAATGAAGAAATTGGACAGGCCGCCAGTCGTCTGCTTCACCCAGAGCGTGACAGTCGATGTCATGGAGGGCGCAAAGATATTCTGGCCCGAGGCGCACACTAACGCACAGATGATGGCAGATCTGTCCTGCGCCATCCCGAAGGTCACCGGGCTCGAGTCCGTCAGGCTCCCGTACTGTTTGACCGTCGAGGCCGAGATCATGGGATGCAAGGTCGACCTTGGTAAGCTGGACCGCACCCCTATGGTCAAGCAGCACGCATTCGAGGCCGAGAGCCCGATCGAGGTCCCGAAGGACGTCATCGTTGGACGCGCCAAGACCGTCGTCGAAGCTATCAAGCTCTGCAAGCAGAAGGTCGGCAACGAGTACCCGATCGTCGTAGGAACTACCGGACCATTGACCATCGCTGGTCACCTCGTCGGAACAGAGAACCTGCTTCTCTGGATGATCACCGACCCTGAGCCGGTCGCCAAGTTCATCAAGGCAGCTGCCCAGCTTGAGCGCCAGTACATCAAGGCCCTCGCACATGCCGGCGCCGATGTCATCGTCATGAGCGACCCGTCCGCATCCACCGACATGCTGTCCGGAGAGATGTTCGATGAGTTCGCGAAGCCCTATACAAAGGAGGCCTTCGCTGACGCGGGAAAGGCCAAGACCTGCCTGCACATCTGCGGCGACACGACCATCCTGCTCGACCACATGATCGCAACCGGCGCGGACTGCCTCTCCATCGAGGAGAAGGTCTCGCCAGAGAAGGCCGTCGAGCTCGTGAACGGACGCAAGGCACTCGTTGGTAACATCGGTGTCGTCCGCCCGCTGCTCCAGGGAACCCCCGAGGACAACTACAACATGGCCAAGCGCGTAAAGGCTGCTGGCTTCAACTTGGTTGCCCCGGGATGCGGCCTCGCCGCACGTGTACCATTGGCCAACATACAGGCGATGGTAAAGGGCGTCAAGGAGTGAACGACCTAAAACTCTTCAGGGGGATGCAAGTCCCCCATACAAAACCCTTCCATCCTTGTTCTGAACAATAAAAAAAATGTGAAAGGCCATGGTCATTCGACCGATGGCGAAAATATCGTGCGCTCAGGGCATCTCCTTGTCCCTGAACGCGAACGCCCCGAGGACGAAAAGGGCGACCGTGACGATAACGAGGACCGCCGCCGATATCATAACGTCCCCCTCGAGGCCTGTTATCGGTCCTTCGCTGACGATCTCCGCCCCGAGAACCTTGATCTGACGCATGATGGTATAATCGCCGATCGCGCCGGGGACGGACCCTATGAACCCTTCCCAGACGAATGCATAGATCAGGCCGAGATATATCGGCTGGCGGATGAGCACGCCCATCGCCAAGAACAACGACGAGTATACGAACGCCCCAATCGCGAGGAGGACCGAGTACGAGAGCAGCAGCCCGACCGCTTCCCCGTTCATCCCATCGATCAGGAAGAAGGCGAGCCATCCGGCGAACAGCACGATGAGCAGCATCACCGTCAACGCGATGACGAGCGAAAGGTAGTATCCGAGATATGTTACCCTGCGGTCAAGGGGCGAGGAGATCACGGTCGTTATGCTCCTATCGTCCATGTCGTTGCGCAGCATCGATCCGCCGTAGATCAGTGCCATGATCGGAAGGAGGAACGTAAGCATGAGCGAGCTCATGAGATCGCTGCCTTCGTACAGTCCATCATCAGAGAGCGTGGCCGCGTATCCCATCACCGCGGCGAGGAAGGCGGCGATGAGCAATACGACGATCCATCGTTTGTTCAGGAGCAGTTTCCTCGTGAACGACCACAACATCGTACGAACGCCTATGATGTTGACATCGACGTTCATCTCAATCACCTGCCAGGTACTTGAAGACGGATTCAAGGTCGTCATCGAGGCTTCTCATCTGGGTGAGCTCGCTCCCGCTTCGTTGGACAAGGTCCGGCATCTCGTTGAAGAAATCCTCCGGCATGCTCACCTCGGCCGTCATCGAGCTCCTGTCGGGCGCCAAATGCAAGGATACCGTGTAGGGGCGGTCTATGAGCTGCTTTGCCAGCTCCATCAGGCCTTTTCCCTCGATGATTATGCGGTGTGGATATTTGCTCATCAGTCCCCTGATCTCCGATATCTCGCCAGTGGCGACTGCCCTTCCGCGGTAGATCAGACCGACGCTGTTCGTCAGCCTCTCCACGTCGTGAAGGACATGGGAGGAGATTATGACGTCATGACCGTGCTCATGATGGAGGCTCTTCACCAGGTCCATGAGGTCCCTCCTGACCATCGGGTCCGTTCCGGAGAACGGCTCGTCCAAGAGGAGCATGGGGGGATCGTGCACAAGGGACCCAGCGATCTTTATGCGCTGCTTCATCCCCTTGCTGTACCCGCCGATGTTCCTGTCGGCGTCCCTGGTCATCCCGACCAGCTTCAGAAGCTCGTCGACCCTGGTGGACAGCTTGGCGCCTTCCATGCCCTGCATACCGCCCGAGAACCTGAGATAGTCCCGTCCCGTCGTATCGGAGGGGAGGAAATCGTAATCGGGGCAGAACCCCACCTCGCGAAGGTATGAAGGGTCCCTCCATGGGCGGTGGCCCATCACGACCAGTTCTCCGACGTTCGGCTTGATCGACCCTATCATGAGCTTGAAGAACGTGCTCTTTCCCGAACCGTTAGGTCCGACGATGCCAGTGATGCCCTTCCCGATCTCGATGTTGAACGAGTTTAGCCCTATCACCTTGCCGTACCATTTCGAAAGCTCCCTCGCTAGGATGATCGCATCGCTCATGTTATCACTCCCTCCTCTTGAGCAGGATGTAGGTCACGGCCATGGGTATGACGGTGTACGCGATGCAGGCTAGCAACAGAAGCCAAGCGTTCATGCCGTCAGGCAGGTCGACCCCGTATATCGCGTCGATGGACAATGTCATCACGAGCTGGGGCCCGAGCAGCATCCAGTTAACGTCGTTCTCGGCGAACAGCCCTGCGACTATCCCTAGGACGAAGACGATCATGAAGGTCGCCACCGCAGCGTATGTCTTCTTATCCGTCAAGGAGGATATGAGCAGGCCCAGCGGTATGAACAATAACGTCATCCAGATGCCTGCCACGAGGGTGCTTCCGAGGACCTCTACGCTAGATAAATAGTCCGAACCGGACTGGGTCACTATCGTTGTCACCGCGAGGATCAGAGGGGGGACGAACGCGAAGATCGAGAGCGTTGCCGCGGCCCCGAGGAACTTTCCCGAGAGATATCCCTCCGAGTCCAAGGCCCTTGACATGTACAGGACGAGCGAGTTACTGCGCTTGTCCTCGGCTATGAGGTCCGAACAGACCAGGGCGGCCAATATCAGCAGGAATATGAAGAACACGCCATTGTTCAGCTGCGAGGCCATGTCCTCGGCCACGAGGCCCTCATGAGGGGATATGGCGGTGAAGATTATCGGGAGCGCGAACGTAAGGAACGTGCCGATTATCAGCACGGCGAGGAACCATCTCGAGCCTATCGACCTTCGGAGGATCGACTCCGCTATGACGACGAACCTCCTGCCGTGCTCGGTCCTCTTACCGTTCCACGGATGGTATTCTATCGGGCTCAGTCCCATCATGCCACCCCCTTCACTGCCTTGAGGAACACGTCCTCGAGCGAGATCCGGTCCGGCTCAAGCGATCGTACCTGGACGCCCTCGGTCTTGGCGAGCCGGAATATCTCCGAGCTGTTCTCGACCTTGGCGACGGTCACTATGCTCTCACGGAACCCTTCGGCGACCGTTAGGACGGCGCATACGCGCGATAGCTGGTCGATGAACGACCTAAGCTTCTCCGGCGGTCCGCGAATCGTCATCCGCACCCTTTCCCTGTCCCCGGACATCAGGTCGTCAAGGTCCCCCTGGACGATCGCCCTCCCGCTGGAGATTATGATGACGTCCTTGCATAGGCGCTCGATGTCAGGGAGGATGTGGGACGAAAGGAGGATCGATTTCTCAGATCGCGCGATCCTGTCTATGAGGTCCAGCATATCATCGCGGCCAGTCGGGTCGAGGCCGTTCATCGGCTCATCGAGGAATATTATCTCAGGGTCGTGAACGATCGCCTGGGCGAGCTTCACGCGCTGCTTCATTCCAGTGGAGTACGTCGAGATGGGGCGGTAACGGTGCTCCCCGAGCCCGACGAAGTCGATGACCTCGTGCCCGCGAGTTATCGAATCGTTCTTCGTCATCCCGGATATCCTGCCCATGTACGAGACCAGCTCGATCCCCGTCATGGTCTCGATCAGGCAGTCATGCTCAGGCATGTAACCGACGCGGTCCCTGATCTCCATGAACTGAACGCTCGAATCGAGCCCGTTGACCGTGACAGACCCACCTGTCGGCTTCACGAGCCCTAGGACGGTCTTTATGAACGTGCTCTTGCCCGACCCGTTCGGTCCGAGGAGTCCGATCATGCCCCTCGGTACGTCGACAGTGAAGTGGTCCAATGCTAGGATCTCACCAAAGGCAACGGTCACGTCCCTTGCTTCGATCGTATTGGGTGCCTTCGCATCCAACGTCACGCTCTTCCCCTCTTCCATGTCCCCCACCTACCCAGAATTAGCGAAGGTCTTTATTTAAAACCTGAGCCTCGAGGGCTAAGACCATGTGACGAATATTGATCGGTCACTCAACTTCCTTAAGAAGATTCGCTACTTCGATGAATTATCCGTTCGTATTCTCGGCGTATATTGGAAATGTCCAGCCATCACGTGCACTTCGGTTCTATGATTATCCTAAATGTGATACGCTTATCCTTTAAGTAGAAATGTTTATAAACCCGACCCGTCGATCTTCTTATCTAAAGAGAATGAAGAAAGGTCCACAGTGGCCGGGGGCCCGATCTTCTCGGTCCTGCCCTTAACCATCACAATATGCCCCGGAGGCTTGACGCGGGCCCCGCTCTTGGTAGCTCTGCTCTGATAGGCAAGGGAGTCTGGCCATTCCTATGGGAGGTTCCTGGCCCCCATCTTACGATGAACCGAATCTTATAGTCGCTTCCTTCAACGCCTGGATGTTCTCCATCGGCGTCTTGTATGCAAGCTCGCATCCCGGGGACATGATGAGCCCGGGCGCGCCTCCCCACTTGCCCAATATCCTTTCGACCTCCTTTTCGATATCGGCAGGGGTCTTCTTGAACAGAAGCTCCGTTTGATCGATGCCGGCCCCAAGGCACATCCTGCCTTTTATCACACGGAACAGCTCGTCCTCGTCCACGGCCCTGAGCGGCACATGAAGCGCGTCCGCACCGGTCCCCATCTCTTCCTTCCAGAACGGCATCGCGGAGCAGTTGTGGACGAACGTCTTCATGCCGAGCTTCTTGAGGTGTTCGACCTCTCGCACGACATAGCCGATGTCGAACCTCATGCACGTCTCGAGCGAGTTCTGTTCCATCCCGGCCGTGCCGTCCTCCAAGAACGCGATCTCGACACCGATCCTGCTCATCGCCTCCCCCCACATGAACGAAGACTCGAGGACCGTCTCGACGAGCTTCTCCACGTGGCCGGGATCGCTTATCGAACCCATCAGCAGGTTCTCGTAACCGATTATGTTCCCGGCGATCATGTACGGCGTGTCCAGCCCTCCGACGACCGGCACGTCCCGCCCTATCTTTTCGATCATTATACCCGCCGCCTTGACAGGAACGGACCAGAACCTGTCCTTCAGTGGATCGGCAGGTACTATCTTGTCCACGTCAGAGAGGGCGAGATGAACGTCCGGCCTCGGATAGAAGTCCCTCTCAGGGAACTTCCAGGTCATCCCGTGCGCCTGAGCCTCGGTGAGTATGTCCCCCCAGCCCGCCATGACGTTGTCGAAGCCGTATAGCTCGTACGAAGCGAGGGCCAGCTTGGCGTAGACCTCGGGATCGTGGAACCCCTCCCTCATCGTCAGACCGGTATGCTGCAGTATCCATTTCGCCGCACCCAGATGCTGGTAGAATATCGGAGGGCGGTCGACGGGTTCCATCTCCAAAGCGGCAAGGAATCGTTCCCTTGGGGTCATGCCGAGCATATTGAAGTTTCTTCTAAAAATAGATGAAGGGTGGTAAGAGGGTCAACAGTCCATCGCCAACACGTAATTTGATCGTCCACTCTGCCTCACTTGCGATAATACGTGTCGAAGGCGCGGTCTTGGTCGTGATGGAATTTCGTTGCATCGGACCGCCTATGAACGGGTTAGGAAAATCCAATGTCCAGCGGCTCGATATTCTTTAATTTTTAAATATGGATAGCACAGTTACCGTTCCGAGGATTTTACATGGCATATGGCATCGCTCTCGATCTGGGTACCAGCGGCTACCGTTCTCACCTTGTCGATCTTGACCAAAATGGCAGGATCATATCGACGTCCATCACGATGAGGCATCCGCTCCCCGGAGCGAACATCATGGACCATCTCCACTTCTGGATGGAGAACGGCGAGGACGTAGGCCACCGGATCATCATCGAAACCGTCGACAAGCTCATAGCGATGCACGGGACCAAGGCGAACGAGATCGAGCGCCTGGCAGTTTGCGGCAATCCCGCTCAGCTTTCGATGTTCGAGAAGATCGAGATACGCGACCTCGCGTTCGCCGGGCAGTCCATGCTCAAGAGGCTGAACGTCAAGGTGCCCGAGAGGAAGGCCCATTCGATCAAGGCCGACGAGCTAGGCCTGACGTCCGTCAAGAAGACGGCCGAGATCAGGATCCCGCCGTCGATCAGGCACGAGATCGGTGCCGACGCCTTGGCCATGATCATGAAGACCAAGATGCTCGAGGAGAAGGGGACATGCATGGTCACCGACTACGGCACCAACGCCGAGATGGGCCTCTTGTACAAGGGAGAGCTCTACACAGGTTCCGCAGCGGCTGGACCGGCGATGGAAGGACAGTCCATCGAATACGGAATGCTGGCAGCCCCCGAGGCAATATCCGATCTGGCGGTCGGACCTGGCGGCAAATGGTATAATTACGTTTTAGACGCAAAGCTCAGGCCCGTCCAGACATCGCTCATCGACCCCAAGGACGGAAGCGGAAGGATACTCAACGATATCCCCGCGAGGGGGATCACCGGCACCGGATGCGTAGCATGCGTCGCGCTGGGACTGGAGACAGGAGTGATCAAGCTCCCGAACATCGACACGCCCGACCACATGCTGCACCTGATGAACGGCATTTCGTTCTATGAAAAGGACCTTCACGAGGCGGGGAAGGCCATGGGGGCCATCAGGGCGGGCCACAGGACCCTCATCGAGGAGGTCGGGATCGACGACGACGAGCTCAAGACGATGTTCCTTGCCGGAGCTTCCGGAACTTATGTCGATCCGATCAAGGCGCAGGTCGTCGGACTGGTCCCGAGAGTGCTCGACAAGACGGTCCAAGCAGGCAACACATCGCTGATGATGGCATACGACATCCTCGTCGACGATGATGGGCTGGACAAGATGCAGGACGTCGCCAACGCGATCAGCTCGAAGCACATCATGTTCGCCACCTCGAAGACCTTCGAGGACATCTACGTCAACGAGATCGCCTATTGGGACGAGGGGATGCCGTTCTCGATGTTCAACGACGTACTTAGGGACAAGGGATACCGCCCGTTGCCAGACATCAGGAGGCCCAAGGAGACGATACGCATCGTCTCATCTGATATACCGATCGTCGGAAGCAGAGGGCTCAAGGTACTGGACAACGTCGGCGTGTACCTGGTCAACAGCTTCCCGGAGTGCATCGGCTGCAGGAAGTGCGAGAAGGAATGCCCCGAAAGGGCGCTCACCGTATACGATATGGGATCGAAAAAGTTCAAGATCCAGATCGCGACGGAGCATTGCCTCGGGACCGCTTGCAAGAACTGCGAATCGGTCTGCCCGCAGAAATGCTTCAACTTCAGCGAGCTGAAGATCGTCAACAGGGGCTGACATCGAAGTGAAACTGTACACAGTCATCGACAACCATTCCGGCACATCCTTCGACAGCACGAAGGAGGTCAAGAGGACCTCCCGACATTTCATCTCCGAGCATGGGCTGTCCATCCTCATCGAGACGGATGCCGGGAAGCGCGTGCTCCTCGACACAGGCGCCTCGGACATGGTGTTCAGGCAGAACCTCGAACTGCTGGGGTTCAGGCCAGAGGACATCGATCTGGTCTTCATCTCCCACAACCATTACGACCATCTCGGCGGTCTCGAGACGATGATCGACGCTGGAGTGCCTATCCACGCGCATCCGAACACGTTCAGCGGAAGGAAGTACACGCTGCTTCCGGACGGAACGACGTCCGAGGTGTCCGCATCCAACGAGCTGCTCAAGGTCCTGGCCAAGGCGAAGCTGACAGTATCCTCATCGCCGGTCGAGCTCGTCCCAGGCGTAAGGACGTCGGGGGAGATCGCAAGGATATTTCCGTTCGAGAACGAGACCCGGTTCTACAAGGAAGGCTCCGGGCAGTTGGTGGTCGACCACATGACCGAGGAGCAATCGCTCTACGTCACTTCGAAGAAGGGGCTCGTCATCCTCACCGGGTGCGGGCATCCAGGCGTATGCAATATGGTCCATCAGGCGAAGAAGGCGACAGGCAAGCCGGTCTATATGGTCATGGGAGGCTTCCATATGTCCGCGACGCCAGCGAACAACGAACGCATCCTGAAGACCATGGAGAACCTGCGGAACATGAACGTCGAAAGGATAGCCCCGATGCACTGCGTGGGCTTCACCGCCACCAAGATGCTCTCGGACAGGTTCGTCAACATGGACCTCATGTGGACAGGCTCGAAGATCGAGATCTAATGGTCGGTCCCTTCGAGGTCCTAGAGAGCGTACTCGATTTCAATTCCCTAAAGCTTCAGTGACCTTTCGCAGGTTCCCTCTCGTATACGAGGTCCGCCGTCGCCTGGCATAGAAGTTCGTCCGCGAACGACGCAGAGAACATGGCCCTCCTCGCCGATTCGATCGGTCCGTACATGACGAAATCCGCTCCGGCCATGATCGGCATCACGCAAGAGGCCGTGTCGACGTAGCGGTAGAGCTTCGGGTCCGCCTTGGACGCCTCGAGCAATGGAGCGTACGATTCAACGGCATTGTGCAGGGCGCAGCCGCAGGGAAGCCCCCACTTGGCCTTCGATATGAACAGCGCTCGCAGCGCGGAGCCGGCGTTCTGTTCGGCCGCCAGGACTGCCATGTCCAGAAGGACGTTCTTGACGCCGGCCTTCCTGGCTGTGTCTATGAGGCCTTCCTTCAGTATGCCCCCGCCATCCTCCAGCAGATAGATCTTGCCCTTGGCCGTCAGGTCCATCGGATTGAAGGCGAGGAGCACGCAGTTCTCCACCCCGGCCTCGGCAATGTCGGCCAGCTCCCCGGGTGAGACGCCAGCGTTCATGGTGTTGTAGATGGCCCTTCCCTCCAGCCCGACCTCCTTGGCGTACCTCATGCCTGCGAGGCGGACGTCCTTGCTCGGCGAATCGACGAAGAATGGAAGGCTGGACATCTCGGAATAGGTCGTTATATGACTTATCATCGCCTTCTCTGTCTCAGCGAAGAGCATGACGGCCGCAGGGCAGCCGGTCTCACAGCTGGTCGCGCTCATCCTTTCGAGCGCCTCTCGCGCCTTGACCTTGTCGACGACACCTTCCACCCTGTCGAGAACCATGCTATGCCTCGGATAGAACAGGGAGCCGACCATGACGGTCCTCCTCTTCCCAGGCTGCCCGCCGAAAGAGATCTCGCCTATTCTGCATTGGTCCTGATGGCTTTGGAACTTGAACATGCTAGCACCCCGTGAAATATTTCTTCATCCTTACCGCGAGCTCGATGCTCGGCGTATGGAAGATCTCCCCCGAAACAGGGTCGATGCCGATCCCGAAATGCTCGTCGACGATGGCGAAGTCCGCCCTGGTGTTCAGGGCTTCCGAGGGCATTCTCAGGAACCCCTCGATGATGACGTCGGCGGTCTTGTGCATCCTCTTCCCGATGACATCGCTGGCCTGCTTCAATCCTCTGACATCGACGATGACAGGTCCGCCGGGCATGTCCTCGGTCTCGATCGAGCGCATCGATCCGAGCCTTTCGATAAGCTCGCTCCTCCGAGCCTCTTCGAACTGATATATCGGGTCCATCGCGACGATCTCGTTCACGTCCTTCGGATGCACGAGGTCGACGACCTCGACCTGGGCCCGGAACCTCTCGACCACCTCCTTCGGTATCGAGCAGAGGAACGGTATGGCGCTCTTCGCTCCGACGATCCTCTTATCGTTGTCGATGCCGTTCTTCATGAGGCTCAGTATCGCATCGGCTGGGAAGTGGCCGAACTCCTCCTTCCCGCAAACGACCAGGAACCTGATCCTCGGGTCCGAGACGACGTTCAGGATGACCTTCTCCAGCCCGACGTTCTCGGTCTTCATGATGCCTTTGATGTAGAACAGTTCGGATGGCACGTCGACCGCGCCCCTTCCTATGATGAGCACCGCGACATGCGAGCTCTCATTGCCGAGAACATATTCTCCGGGATATGGGGGCCAGGTACCTTCGTTGCCGGACATCGCCAATGAATCTCCTCGATGGATATAAAAAACATGACGCGCCAGCCGCGTGCGGAACGCTCATCTGTCGCCGATAGTCAGTTCGATGCCCTCTTCGACGCTGAACGAAGGCTCGTAGCCTATCAGCGACCTCGCCAACGATATGTCGGCGAGCGAATGCACGATGTCCCCCCTTCTCGGGGGCAGGTGCTTCACGCCGCCCTTCACGTCCCTGCCGAAGCTGGCAAGGACGATCTCAGCGAGCCTGTTCAGCGTCATCGCCTCGCCCCTCGCGACGTTCATGACCTTTCCGTCACATTTAGGCGAACTCGCTGCCAAGAGCATCGCCTGGACCGCGTCCAGTACATAGGTGAAGTCCCTCGTATGCTCCCCGTCCCCGAATATCGTGAGCTCCTTGCCGTCGCGAGCCTGTTCGATGAACTTCGGTATAACGGCCGCATAATCCGAGCTCGGGTCCTGCTTCGGACCGAAGACGTTGAAGAACCTGAGCGACACCGTCGGCAGGCCATATGTCTTCGTGAACACCTTGCAGTAGAGCTCGCCCGCCAGTTTGGAGACCGCGTAAGGGGAGATCGGGTCCGGAAGCATCGTTTCGACCTTCGGCATGACCGGCGAATCGCCGTAGACGGCCGAGGATGAGATGTTCACGACCTTCTCGACGGAGCAGTCCCTTGCCGCCGCTAGGACGTTGAGCGTTCCGTTCTGGTTCACCAGGTTCGTCGTCATAGGGTCGTCGATGCTCTTCGGGACGGACGCTATGGCCCCGAGGTGGAACACGTAGTCCATGCCCTTGAACGAACGCTTCAGGAGGTCAAGGTCCAGGAGGCTTCCGACGACCAGCTCGGCGTCGAGCCCGTCGATGTTCTCCTCCTTTCCGCTGGAGAGGTCGTCGAAGACGAAGACCTTGTTCTTCTCCGTCAGGACCTCGGCCAGGTTCGAACCGATGAACCCGGCGCCGCCTGTGACGACAACCCTCTTGCCTCTGACTACGTCCTCGAGCCTCATGTCAGATCCCCAAGATCATCATCGCGTCCTTCCCGGGCCGTTCTTGAGCAGGTTCTCCATATGCTCCCTGAGGGGCGCGCCGTATTCGGGGTGGAGGAGGCCCAGTTCCATCTGCGTCTTGAGCCATCCGAGCATGTCGCCGATGTCGTAGCGCTTCCCTTCGAACCTCCAGCCGTAGATGTCCTCCTTCTTCAGGAGGATCTTCAGCGCGTCGGTCAGCTGTATCTCTCCATTGAGGCCTGGCGGCGTCCTCTCGATCGCCTCGAAGATATCGGGCGTGAGGAGGTACGTCCCGGCTATGGCAAGGTTCGACGGCGCCTGCTCCGGCGACGGCTTCTCCACCAGATCGTCAAGCAGGTAAAGGTCCTTCTCGACCTCCTTCCCTGAGATTATCCCATAGTCCTGGACCTTGTCCATCGGGACCGGTTCGATGGCGATGACAGACTTGCCCGTCCGCTTGTGAACGTCCATGAGCTGCTTGACGACCGGGACCTTGGAACGGTATATGGTATCGCCGAGCATCACGGCGAAGGGCTCGTCGCCGATGTGCTGCTTTGCCTTGAGGACGGCGTGACCGAGGCCGCGCTGCTCCTTCTGCCGGATGAAATGGATGTCGGCCATGCTCGAGATCTCCCTGACCTTGCGGAGATACTCCAGCTTGCCGCCGCGCTCTAGGACGGCCTCGAGCTCGTACGAGCGGTCGAAATGGTCCTCTATCCCCCTCTTGTGCCTTCCTGTTATGATGACTATGTCGTCGATCCCCGCCGCCAAGGCCTCCTCGACCACGTACTGTATCGTCGGCTTGTCGACGACCGGGATCATCTCCTTCGGCTGTTCCTTCGTCAATGGCAGGAACCTGACGCCCCAGCCGGCCGCGGGTATGACTGCTTTCATTTAGCTCACCAACAGATCCCTTCGTAATTATTGGTTCTCACTACGCCCCTTCCATCGACCACGAGCTTATCTCCGTAGAGCGAGGGGTCGGCGAACTCCTTCCACTCCGTCACGATCATGATGGCGTCGGAGCCGGATATGCAATCCTCCGCGTCCCGGCAATAGGTGATCTGAGGGAAGCTCTTCCTGAACAGGTCCATCGCCTTCGGGTCATAGGCCCTGACCTTCGCACCCCTGGCAAGGAGCTCCCGGACGATCGTGAGCGAGGACGCCTCCCTGATATCGTCGGTCTCGGGCTTGAACGCCAGGCCCAGGACGGCGATCGTCCTTCCTTTGACGGCCATCTTGTTCTCGAGCAGCCTGACGAGCTTCAGCGGCTGCTCCCTGTTGACCTTCCTGACGGCCTCCAGTAGGTACGTCGAGGCGTCGTACTTCCTCCCCTCGGCGATGATGCCCTCCAGGTCCTTGGGGAAGCACGAACCGCCGAATCCGCATCCCGGGCGGAGGAACAGCTTTCCGATCCTGGCGTCCATCCCCATGCCCACTGCGACCTGTCTGAAGTCGATGCCCATCGCCTTGCAGATGTTGCCGACCTCGTTGACGAACGATATCTTGGTCGCAAGGAACGCGTTCGACGCGACCTTGACCATCTCCGCCGTCGATAACGGTACGTGCAATATCGGGCAGTCGAAATCGTTGTAAAGCTCAGCGACCTTCCCGTACGATGCGTCGTCGATCGCCCCTATGACGATCCTGTCTGGGTGAAGGAAGTCCTGCACCGCCGCCCCCTCCTTGAGGAACTCGGGGTTCATCGCGAGGCCGAACCCTGTTCCCGCCTTCCTCCCCGACGCCTTCTCCAGAATAGGCATGACGACGTGCTGCGTCGTCCTCGGCATGACCGTGCTCTTCATTATGATGACCGGAACGTTCGAAGAATTTGAGATAGCTGTGCCGATCTGGCCCGCCGCATCCTTCACGTACTTGAGGTCCAGGGAGCCGTCGTCGAACGAGGGCGTCCCGACGCAGATGAAAATGAAGTCGGCCTCCGTCACCTTCGAGAAGTCGGTCGTCGCCCTCAGATGTCCGGAGGCGAGCCCTTCCTTGACCATATCCTCGAGGCCCGGCTCGAATATCGGGACCTTGCCTGAGTTGATGGTCCTGACCTTGTCCTCTATGACATCTATGCACGTGACATCGTTGCCTAGATGCGAGAAGCACGCCCCCGTCACAAGACCTACGTAACCAGTACCAACGACAGCCAATCGCATTCGCTCACTTCGTTCTGGTCAATGTTTTATCATTATTTTTATCTGATGTTATCATCGGCCGTCGGGTCGGTCATGCTGGCCTGCTTTTTCGACCAATAATCTTATATTGGACCAAGACCAATTTTTTCAAGGCCGGGCCGATCCCGGTTCGAGATGACGAACATGCCCAAGAAGATCGAGTGCATCGATTGCGGACCTGGAGTGAACATCGAATCCCTCGCCAACAGGCTCGTAGTGAAGGACAAGATCGCGATCATACCTGGCCTCGAGGAGGTCTTCGCGGACGTCATCAAGCTGAGGCTCGATACCAGGGCTATGATCGGAGACGAACTGATCAGGAGGGTCAAGCTCGAACACATCATCCCCCCGGAGGAGGAGAGGGACTACAGGGAGGCGCTGCTCGACGAGTACGACCGGAGGACGATAGACTTCGTCTGACTCGTGCGATAGATAACTTATTCTACCGTCCTTGCGGTCCTGGTCGGGATAAGATGATGGTGGCCACGCTCTTCGGACTTGAGGAGGTATTCTTCCTCGAACCTTCTTATGAGATGCTGATCGACAACGTCTACACCGACCAGTTCCTGACGTTGGAAGGCAAGGAAGCACGCGTCCTCATCGATGAGGACGAGAGCCCCATCGCGATGGCCGTCAAGGCGGACAGATGGTACGCGATCGCGCTCCTGCACAGGGAGCCGACCGACGCGCTCATCGAGGCCCTTGAAGGATACGACCTCGAGGTCTACAGAACGAACCGCTCGGATTTCACGAAGGCGACCAGAGAATATTTCTCCATGCTCTTGGAGCACGACAACAAGCCCGCCCTCGAGGAGTTCTCGGAACAGAGGATGAGGAACGTCGTCGAGCTGATCAGGCAATCGTTCGGGAGGAACCTCAAGGGCAAGACCTGCCTCGACGTAGGATGCGGCACCGGACTGGGCTCGGCCGCGCTTCATAAGCTTGGGATGAACGCTGCCGCCTATGACCTGGACCCGTCGCTATTGTCGAGAGGGCTGACGGAAGGAAGGCTGTACCATCACGAGACGATGCTCATCGACGGCACGAGGGCGAACCGCTACATCGAGCCGGTCGATTTCAGCCTCGTGCTCATGGCAGGGAAGATCACCGAGTTCAATTCGTTCCTCTGGAAACAGATGATCAAGGAAGCTTTCGAACTGTCCAGATCGTCCCTGATCACCGTCGAGACCGAGCCTGAGGCAAAGATGGTCGAGAGCTGGTGCCCCAAGGGGATGAAGGTGAAGGTCTTCGAGGACGAGAGGGACCCCTTCTACGACCGCTGGGTAATACTGGTCAAGGGCTAGGCCCGTTTATTCCATCATCGGTCGTGCAATATTCTGGACATAGCGCTGGCTCGAAATTGAAAATTCGACATTTATTAATAATCGCCGAGCCGGTCCTCTCATTGGGTTTTAAACATGTCCAACTATGCTGAGCTTTCAAAGAAGCTAGTAGATGGCCTTGGATTGAAGTACGAGCCTGTCGCCGTGACATTGATCAAGAGCGGTCAGGCGGTTCCAGAGGGATATCAGACCGTCGAGGGCCCCATGAGGCATTGCCAATCGATCATGAAGGCCCGCAAGGGGGCGGTCCTTTGCCTTCCCGCAGAGAAGAACGCCTGTCCGGTCGGATCGTCGGCGCTCGGCGAGATACCGATCCCCGAGAAGGTCAAGGCCGGGGAGTTCCATCACAACATGGGGATGTATGACAGCGACGCATCCGCGGCAAAGACGATGTCGGTGAGGCCGACGATCTCAAGCTCGACGATCGCAACGGTCGTAAGCCCGCTGAGCAAGGCGCTGGTACAGCCCGACGTGGTCATCGTGGTCGCACAACCGGAACAGGTCTTCTGGATCGTTCCAGCGGCCCAGACGTTCGATGAGGGCGGAAGGGTACAGGTCGAGATGGCTTCCGTCCAGGCCGCGTGCGCGGACTCGACGATAGTCCCTATCAACACGCAGCAGGTCAACATCTCATTGGGCTGCTTCGGATGCCGCAAGACCAGCGACATCGGGCCGGACGAGATGCTGGTAGGGATACCATGGAGCAAGTTTGAGAAGACCGTCGTTGCCATCGAGAAGATGGCGCTCGGGCCGATCCCGAAATCAAGGGCAAAGGCGTAGGTCTCTATCCTATTTTCAAACCACTTCAAAATCTTTCATCCTTTTTCAATTTTCAATATAGTTTTCGTTGCACCTATGTAAAACATTATTACCATAAACACACAATATGATGTAAATTCGTTCCATCTAATCGCTTTAGGAGAAGGTCATGGACGACACCGACCTCAAGATATTGAAGATGCTTCGGGACAACTCCAGGGAAAGTCTGGGGGTCATAGCGGAAAAGACGGGGACGTCGAAGGCGACGATATCGAGGAGAATCACCAAGCTGGAGGACGAGGGGTACATATCCAGCTATACGCTGAACACGAACCTGGCGAAGCTCGGACTGATGCGGGCGCAGGTAGGCATCGAGGTGTCTGGTAACCTTGTCGACCATGTCGTCGATGAGCTCAGGAGCTTCAAGGAGATCCAGACGATATACAAGGTATTCGGCGACCACAGCCTCATATGTGAGCTATACACAAAGAGCGTCGACTCGCTCTACGACATCATCCAAAGCAAGATCCTCAAGATATCTGGTATACAGAACGTCGAGGTGGACATACTCATCGAGAGCATCGTCATGAACCCGGACGCGGAGCTGGACATGCTCGTCAACAGCATGCAGGAAAGGCCCTAATAATTTATTCAACAAGCTCGTTACACGTTCCGATGCAGCTATCGCACAGGCCCAAATCGCCCAATGACGAAAATCAGCGTTCCGTATCTGCGGAGGAGACGCTGAAGAAGGTGGAGCCCTTGTCACGGGCCGCGGGCATAACCAGGATAGCGGACATCACCGGACTGGACCGCATTGGCATCCCGGTCTTCTCGAGCATAAGGCCAGAGGCGATGGGAGGGGCGATCTCCGTCTATAACGGCAAAGGCCTGACACCTGTCCAGGCAAGGATCTCTGCTATAATGGAAGGAGTGGAGAGGTACAGCGCCGAGATGAGGGACGACGTCATCGTCAGAAAGAGGCACAGGGACATGCACGGCGCGCTGGACCCCCTGTCGCTCATACTGCCTCAGGGGTCGATCTACGGACTTGCGCAGAACCCTGTCGCTTGGGTCGCCGCGTACGACATCGCTTCCGATAAAGAGATCATGGTCCCCGCCTGCGCGGTCTTCCATCCTTATATCCCTAAGGCGGACCTGCATCTCTTCAGGTCGAACACGAACGGCCTGGCGTCCGGAAACAACATCGAGGAGGCGATCTCTCACGGGCTGTGCGAGGTCATAGAGAGGGACGCATGGTCCATATGCGAAGGCAGGAGGAAGGTCAATTCGGACCTTGATTGTTCCGGGACCAAGGTCGAAGCTGTAGCTAGGAAGTTCACTGACAACGGGATCGAACTTCATTTCAAGGACCTGACGAGCGACATAGGGATGCCCGTGATCGCGGTCTCGGCGGACGACGTCGTCTCGAAGGACCCCGGCCTGTTGACGCTGGGGATAGGCGCTCATCCGGACCCCGAGGTCGCGGCGATGAAGGCCCTCGTAGAGGTCGCGCAGAGCAGGCTCACCCAGATACATGGAGCGAGGGAGGACACGGTCCACGCGGACAGGAACCGCACGATCGGGTACGAGCGATTGAAGAGTATGAACCGTCTCTGGTACGAGGATGCCGGAATGACGAGGGACCTCAGCGAGCTCGAGAACTTCTCGACGGATGATGTATTGGATGACATTGATATGCTGAAGATGAGGCTGAAGGGTGTGGGACTTACCCAGATCATAGTCTACGACCTCACGAGGAAGGCGATCGGCATGCCAGTCGTGAGGGTCATCGTTCCGGGGATGGAAATATTCGCCATCGACCAGGACAGGGTCGGCGGCAGGCTGATGAGGGCGTGCGGAAGATGAGATCGGTCGTGTTCGTCGGGATGAGCATAGGCCACGAGGAGGCAGGGTCTATCTTCCGCTCGACCTACCTTCCGCCGATCCGAAGGGGAGATATCCCGAAGCTCGACGAGGACGTCAAGCTCGTCGGCATCATCGATGGCGTCTTCTCTAGCGAATCCTCGGTCGGGCACCGAGAGATCATATCCCTTTTGAAGAGGGGGGTCACGGTCGTAGGCGGGGGAAGCATGGGGGCGCTCAGGGCGGCCGAGCTTCAGGACATGGGCATGATCGGGGTCGGGAGGATATTCGAACTCTTCCGCGATGGAACGCTTGAAGGGGACGACGAGGTCGCCCTCGTGTTCGACCCGGAAACGTTCCAGCCTCTCTCAGAGCCATTGGTCAACATCAGATATCTTTTGTCTTCGGCCGTCAAGTCTGGCGTCATCGAGGTCGAGGAGAAGGAGGCGCTGATAAAAGAGATGAAGGCCCTTTACTATCCCAGACGATCGTTCTTTTCCCTGCTGGCATCGGCGAGGGATAACCTAGGTGAGGAAAGGGCGGCGCTCATTAAAAAGATGATAGATTCGGATTCCTTCGACCTGAAACGAAGTGACTCGTTAAAGGTATTATATACTATGAAAGAGTTGCAGATTGCCCATAAAAACAGGCAATGATTTAGTATTTTAAGACCGTTAAAATTGGATGTAGTTAACGGCCTTAAATGATGGTTTTTTTTAAGGTGTTAAGAAACGTCAGGTATTTGCTGGATGTAATCTTAGAGTCACCTATTGTTAATGGTGGATGGTTTATCCATCCAAGCACAAGTTTATATTAGCAAAAAGAGAATTCCTTCCTCGCAAGGGGAGCCAATTTTCATTGGGGATAGTTTTTACTTCAATGGAAATTGAGTTAGGAAAAAGGAGGTATAAAATGGCAAAATACAAGGACAAAATAGACTTGTACGACGACAGGGGCAAACTGATCGAGAAGGATGTCCCACTCGAGGCGATCAGCCCGTTGTACAACCCGGCCATTAAGAGGACCGTATCTCTTGCCAAGAGGATCAACGCAGTCGACCTCGCAGCACTTGAGGGAGCGCTCAAGAAGGCGAAGGTTGGGGGCGGTACCCTTATGGGCAGGGAAATGGACCTCGCAATTGTGGCCAACGGCGAGAAGATCGCGAAGAGGGTCAAGGACATTTTGAAGACGACGAAGGACGACGACACCGAGGTCACTGTTCTCCCGGACGGAAAGAAGATGATCATCGTCACCCCATCCGCCAGAATGGATGCCGGTGTCGAGTACACAACTGGATTCACTTCCGCCGCCGCAGCATTGACCCAGGCAGTTCTGGATCAATTCGACGTCGACATGTTCCAGGCCAGCATGGTTAAGGCAGCCATTTGGGGCCGCTACCCGCAGACCTTGAACTTCCAGGGGTCCGTCATGAAGTCGATCCTCGATGTCCCGCAGCTGAACGAAGGCGCTGGATTCGCACTCAGGAACGTCATGGCCAACCACTACGTCATGCTCACTGGCAGGAACGCCATGAACGCCGCGGCGGTCGCATCGATCTTCGAGAATGCAGCGGCATTCGAGATGGGAGACGCATCTGGACCGTTCGAGCGCCAGCACCTGCTCGCACTCGCATACCAGGGCCTCAACGCCAACAACATCGTTTACGACCTGACCAAGATGAACGGCAAGACCGGAACGGTCGGTTCCGTCGTCGAGAGCCTCATAGACCGCGCGCTCGAGGACAAGGTAATCAAGAAGGGAAAGAAGCTGGCATCTGGATTCGTCGAGATGACCACCAACGACTACCCGCTATGGAACGCATACACCGCAGCCGGTATGTTGGCGGCGATCTGCGTCAACGTCGGTGCAGCAAGGGCAGCCCAGGGTATCCCGTCCACAATTCTGTACTACAACGACCTGTTGGAGCACGAGACCTCCCTGCCAGGCGCTGACTACGGACGCTCGATGGGTACATCCGTCGGTATGTCTTTCTTCAGCCACTCCATCTACGGTGGCGGTGGCCCAGGTCTGTTCCACGGTAACCACGTCGTTACCAAGCACGCGAAGGGAGTTGTTATCCCGGTCATCGCCGCTGGATGCGCCCTCGATGCTGGAACGCAGATGTTCTCTGCGGAGAACACATCGAGCTTGATGAGGGATGTCTTCGGTGACATTCCTGAGTTTAAGACGCCCTTGAAGATGGTCGGTAAGGAGGCCAAGAAGATCAAGAAGGACTTCTGAGGTGCATACAGAATGGCTAAAACTACCCTACAAGAACAAATCCCATTGCCCGAGATTCTGATATTCCCCGCCCGGTTATTGAGGGCGGAGACCACGGAGAAGCTGCTGAACCGCGTATACGAGGTTCCCCATGTTCGTCACGTGACAGTAAGCGGCGAATCACTCCCAGAGAAGCTCAGTTCTGGAGAAGGAAAAGGCCTGAAGAACGAGCATTCTGAGAAAAAGAAGATCACGGTGAAGGGATCCGAGGTTGACCTGAGGCTGCTGGTCGGTCGCGTATTCGTCGAACTAGAGGACGTCGAGTACATCGACGATTCCACTGCCCGCATCGAAGAGATATGCAAGGAGATCTTGCCCTTCGGTTTCAGCCTTGAGGTAGGGCGATATTCGAAGTTTAAGCCGACTGTCACCGACTACAAGAAGATAAGGTGAAAATCATGGCATACAAGAGGCAATTCTACCCAGGAACCACTGTGCCCGCTAAGAACAGGCGCAAGTTCATCGACCCGAACTATAAGCTCGAGAAGCTCCGCGACGTCGCGATGGATGACGTCGTCCGCATCATGGGCCACAGAAAGCCCGGTGAGGACTACAAGTCCATCCACCCGCCACTTGAGGAGGGCACGGAGCCTGACTGCCCGATAAGGCAGCTGGTTACCCCGATCGAGGGTGCCAAGAAGGGAGACAGGATCAGGTACGTACAGTTCACTGACTCCGTCTACTTCGCGCCGGCGATCCCATACGTCAGGGCCCAGATGTACATGTCGAGGATCAGGGGAATCGATACCGGTACCCTGTCCGGAAGGCAGATCATCGAGATGCGTGAGAGAGACCTAGAGAAGGTAGCGAAGGAGTACATCGACAATGAGACCTTTGACCCGGCCAGGACCGGAATCAGGGGCGCAACCGTGCACGGGCACGCCTGCCGCCTCGATGAGAACGGCCTGATGTTCGACGCCTGGCAGAGGTACCGCTGGAACGCCAAGAAGGGCGAGGTCGAGTACGTTAAGGACCAGGTCGCAATTCCGTTGGACAAGCCAATCTCCGTCGGCAAGCCGATGGATGAGAAGTGGCTCAGGGCCCACACAACCATGTTCCGCGTCGATGGCGTGCCCATGGCTGCTGATGAGGAGGTCCAGAACCAGAACCTTCGTATCCACAGGCTAAGAACCCTGTGCGGCTATCAGCCGTTCGCCGTGAAGGAGTGATACAAATGGCAAAGGAAAAAGACAAGTTGTTCATGGCAGCAATGAAGAAGAAGTTCAAGGAGGCCCCGACCGAGGTCAACACATCCTACTATACATTCGGAGGCTGGAAACAGTCGAAGAGGAAGAGGGAGTGGGTTGAGCAGGCGAACAAGATCGCCAAGGAACGCGGCATCCCCATGATGAACCAGGACATCGGTGTCCCACTCGGACAGCGTGTTCTGATGCCATACCAGCTGAGCCACACTGACATCTACGTCGAGGCAGATGACCTGCACTTCGTCAACAACGCCGCTATGCAGCAGGCTTGGGACGACATCCGCAGGACAGTCGTTTCCGGTCTTGACACCGCACACAATGTCATTGAGAAGAGGCTAGGCAAGGAAGTTACCCCAGAGACAATCAACCATTACCTGGAGACCGTCAACCATGCAATGCCTGGTGGCGCGGTCGTTCAGGAGCACATGGCTGAGTGCAGCCCCGCTTTGACCGCGGACTGCTACGTCAAGGTGTTCTCCGGAGATGACGAGCTTATCGATGAGATCGACAAGGCATACGTCATCAACATCAACAAGGAGTTCCCCGAGGCGCAGGCCAAGCAGCTGAAGGCAGCTGTCGGCAAGTCCCTCTGGCAGGCAATCAGGTGCCCGACGATCGTCGGCCGTGTTTGCGATGGTGGAACGATGTCCAGGTGGTCTGCGATGCAGATCTCGATGTCCTTCATCAGCGCCTACAAGCTGGCAGCAGGAGAGGCCGCGATCGCGGACTTCGCCTTCGCCGCAAAGCACGCATCCGTTCTCGAGATGGGAACGATGATGCCGGCACGCCGTGCCCGTGGCCCGAACGAGCCAGGTGGAATCCCGTTCGGATTCCTGGCTGATATGACCCAGTCGTCGAGGAAGTACCCCGATGACCCGTGCCGCTCGGCCCTTGAGACCGTCGCGCTCGGCGCAGTCATCTTCGACCAGATCTACCTAGGCGCGTACATGTCTGGCGGTGTCGGCTTCACGCAGTATGCGACCGCAGCCTACACCGACAACATCCTCGAGGACTACGTGTACTACGCAGCCGACCTCATCAAGTCCAAGTACGGCGGACTCTGCAAGAGCAAGCCGACCATGGACCTCATCGAGAAGCTCGGAACGGAGATCAACACCTACGCCCTGGAGAACTACGAGAAGTACCCGGCCGCGATGGAAGCACACTTCGGTGGCTCCCAGCGCGCGACGGTCGCCGCAGCTGCAACTGGTATCGGTGTCGCAATGGCTACCGCCAACGCGAACGCCGGTGTCAACGCATGGTACCTATCCATGCTGCAGCACCGCGAGCGTCTAGGCCGCCTCGGGTTCTACGGATACGACCTTCAGGACCAGTGCGGTTCCTCGAACTCGCTGTCGTACAGATCCGACGAGGGTCTGCCCCACGAGCTCCGCGGACCGAACTACCCGAACTACGCAATGAACGTCGGTCACCTGCCTGGCTACGCAGGTATCGCCATGGCGCCGCACGCGGCCCGTGGAGATGCCTTCGCATGCAACCCGCTGATCAAGATCGCCTTCGCGGACAAGAACCTCCCGTTCGACTTCGCGAACATCACCAAAGAGTTTGGTCGTGGCGGTCTCCGCGAGTTCATGCCGGCCGGCGAGAGGACCGTCATCATCCCAGCGAAGTAAGGTGGTCCAGATGGAGATCGGGGACTTCGCCAGGTACAAGAACACCGGGACCATCGGGAAGGTCGTCGACAAGTACGTCGAGTCAGGTGTCGAGTGGATAGAGCTCGACAACCAACTCGTGTACAGGTCCGACTTCCTCGAGAATTCCTCGGAGAACGAGTACAAGGCGACCTCGGTCAAGGACCGCGCTACAGGGCTCTCCTTAGAACAGATCGAACAGATGAAGGACGAGCTCATGAAGGCGGAACGTCACGCATTCGCCACCGGTGGTGGCGGGGGCTGAGAACAAACCCTTTAAACATCTTTCTTTTTTTTCCATTAGATTTTCCAGACCCTGTTCTTCTGCATGTTCGTCATCGGACCGATCGTCGTATCCGCTGAGCGTTGCCTGACAAGACCGCTCGGTCCTTTGATCGAATGTCGACGCGCTTTCGACCCGTGGGAAAAACATCGAAAGATCACTTATCGAGATGCCAGATCGCATCATCGGAGGTCATTTGGATCATGTCGATCTTTCTTTCGGACATGGCATAGGACCGATTCAACATCTAGGGTTTCGCCCGAGGAAGACCGCATATTAAAAAAAACGAGGCGAAAGGAGTTTCAGTCAGATGCGTTGAAGCCGACGAATATCGTCGCGTTCTTCGGGTCGTCCTCGATCCCGTACCTGTTCTTGACAACAAGGTCGCCGAGCGGCGAGGGCGAGCATGAGACGACGTCCGAGATGCCGGAAATGTCATTCAGCTCAGGGAACGAGACCGGCGGCATATAGAAGAACTCCTTCTTCTCCGGCTTGACATTCATAAAGATGACGAAGTCCTCACATAGCCACATAAGGCTGTCGTCATCCTTGCTGTACTTTTCCTTCTCTCCGGGGATGACCTCGGTGCCTACGATCTTACCATCGTCAGCGATGAGCAGCACGGTCGCTTCAGGTGGTGGCCTGAAAGCGCCGTTCTTCAAGATGCACAGGACATGCTTCCTCTGCATGCACTGCTCCACACCTTCGTTCTTGACCTCCATCCCCATCTGGGATTTGATGCACCTCTCGACCTTCAGGATGCCCTCTCTCGTCTCGGCGTCGAGGGGGAACACCTTGAGCGTGCCCTTCATTCCCTGGATGATGTCCACTGCAGAGTCTAAGGATGACATCGAAGGCGGTGAACGGGTTCGGACTTAATAATTGTTACCTGTCCATCCAACATCCATCCAGCATCGTGCGTGGGCGCTCAGTTGACGCGGGACACCGGCTTCTTCTCTAGGAAGTCCTTGATGCCCGCGACGTCTAATGCCAGCAGCATGACGTCCGCGTTGTTCTTGATGTCAGACGTCCTGAGCTTGATGATGGGCTTCTGACCGAGCTTCTTCTTGATCCCGATCTCCGGGACGACCGTCTTCTCGACGGTGACCATGAACATGGGGACGGACCAGTTGTTCTCATTGTCTATCTGGAAACTAGAAACGGTGCCTATCTCCCTTCCCGACTTGTCTAGAACTCTCTTGCCGATCTGGTCCTCGAGCGTGTTCTGGGCCTTGAAGTCCTCAAGGACGGTGCCGCCCATGTTCTCCATCTCGACGTTCAAGGTGACCATGTCCTTTATGGACCTTATCGCTTCGACCTTCACCATCGCGACCTGCAGACCGACGAACTTTTTCTTCTTGTTCAGGAATAGCTCGTTCCCCTTGTTGATCTTGATGCCAATCGCGGGCACCTTCCAGTTGGTCAAGTCTAGTGCCACGTCATCCACGACGCCGATAAGCTTTGCGTTCGCGCTTAGAACTTCCTTATGGTAAAGATCGTTGAGTTCAATCATGATATCCCAGATACATACGGTACGAAAGCGTATTTCAAATCTTTTACACGATTTCTCGGACGATGGTTTGAAAACATTAAAATCGTGTTCGGTCGCTCGCATCCCTCATGAGCCTCAATCAGATCATGAAGGAGCAACCTGAAGTCATCTCCGCGCTGTACAGGTATCGCAACACGATATTCAAGGACGGGAGCCTGACCACGAAGGAGAAGGAGCTCATCGCCGTGGCGGTCGTCTCGGTGCTCAAATGCGAGGAATGCCTCGACGTCCACGCCAAGAAGGCGCTGGAGCTCGGCGCAACGAAGGACGAGATCAGGGAGGCAATGCTCGTCGCGATGTACCTCGCTGGACCTCAGGCGGCGATCTGGACGGACAAGATCGACGATCTCATCTCGGACAAACCGAGGGAATGAACCTCAATCCCTTTTGTATTCCATATGGATGTCCTTTGCCAAAGCGAAGCCAGCGGCGTGCTCGGCGCACTTGAGCACCGACATCGGATAAGGACAGACGGAATGCTTCAGCAACCGGCCGCCTAGGACGTATGCCTTGTTCTCCCCGAACGGCATCTTGATGATCTCCTCGATGGTCATGTTCTCGAGCTGGTCGTTCAGTCTCTTCACGTACGGGCAGTCGGACTCGATCTCTATCGACACCTTCTCCCCGTCGAAACTTGCCTTGACGGATCCTTTGAAGCGGCATGCGCCAGGGTCGACCATCAATACGACATCGTCGCTCATGCGGAAGGAATCGGAGCATCGCTCCCTTAATGTTTTCTGATGCGCTTGCGAAGAACTGGTGCGATCACTTGCAGCAATCGTCGCCGCAGATGACCTCCTTCCTCCCTAGCAGTGCCGACTTTATCATCGCGTTCGCGCACCCTACACCGCTCTCGACCTTGATGGCGTTGACGGGGCAATTGACCATGCACGCCCCGCACTCCATGCATGCCTCGTAGTTCACGAGCTGCGCCTTGAAATCTCCGGGAGCGAACACGCCGTGAGGGCACACCTGGGAGCACCTCCCGCAGTTCACGCACCTATTCATGTCGTACTGGAGCGTGTTGACCGCGTCGCTCGGCGCGCCTTGGCAAGAACATTCTCCTGCCATCAGAACCAGGCCCCCATGTCGAACAGGCCCGCGACCAAGGCGAGCACCGTCGCCGCGACAGCCATCGCCGCTATGATCGGTATGTAGCGGTATATCTCCCTTCTGACGCCCGTCCTTGAAGGGTAAGGGGTGCAACCCGTCCAGTTGAGACCAAGATATCCTACGACCGAAACGCACATCAGGACTATCGAGGCGTCGAAAGAGGCGACCTCGATCGGATCCATGTCCTTCCACAGGCAAAGCGTCGCTGCGACGAGCGGGATGGATATCAGCCCTCCGAGGAACATGCCCTTCATCGTGAAATCCTTCGATGGAAGGTATGGGAGCAGCAACGGGAACAGTAACAGCCCTGCGAAGTAGATCCCGAACACGACCGCCAGTCCGAACGCGCCAGCTATCAGGAAACCGATGATCGAGAACAGCAGGGCGTAGAGAACGAAGTTCTTCATCTCCACCGGGGCAAGGACGAGCCTATCTTTCAGAGGGAACCGCACCCTCCTCATCTCCTTCGAGGCCTTCTTTCCTGCGTCCATGAACTCCTTGATGTCCAATGCCCTCACCGGGCCGTAGATGACCTGGAATCCAGTCCGGCGCTTGACCTCATGGGCGGCGACGCCCGGAGCACCAAGTTGCGGGAGGATGACCTCCCTGTGGGAGACGACATCCTTCAGGCCAGAGCTCTCGATCCTGCCGACAAGCTCGTCAGTTCCGAACGTGCCCTTGCCGGCCGCGCACCAGACGTTGATACCCTTCGTGTCTAGGACCAGAACGTATGCGTCGAAGCCGTTCAGGCTCGTGCGCAGAGCGTCGAAGCTAAGCTTGTAATTCGAAGTAACGAACACTGGAGATGCCGCCGAAGGGACGCCGATCAAATAAAGTCCCGGATCGACCTTGTGGTCCATGCGGTGGTATCCGATCCTGATCTGAACATGTTCTCTCTTGTCCTTGGATGTCATCACCGAGTCGGTCCTCATCATCTCAGCCATGTATGGACCTCCTCAGACCATCTCCCCGACCTTCCTATCGATCTCTGTGATCTTGATCAATTGCAAGCAGCAGACCCTGCCGTCCCTCTTACCGATCGCGATCGCGAGCCGGTCCCCTGGCTCGATCCCAGCAGCCTGCCTCACATGCTTCGGGATGACCATCTGGCCTCTATCATCGATCGTCGCAATGCCCTCGACGCTGTAGTTCATAGGGCTGCAGCAGCGTTCCTCTTCCATGAACGACAGAATGTTCCAAAGGGTAGATAATCTTTCTGATTAATCAGAACTATCAGAAAAAAAAGAAATTCAATGAACCGACGATTCGTTTTATGAGGTGCCGAGAACATTTTAATCGCATAGCCTCACTTCAGGGACTATGAGCTTTGGTGGTTGGGTGCTCAGGAACAAGATCGGCGTAGCGGTCTTGATGACGATCATCTGGGCGACCATAGCCATTTTGTGGTTCTGGGTCGGGTACTATTACTTCACCTGATGTCAGACCTTGTCCTTCTTCTTGGACATCATCTCGTAGACAGGCGCCTTGCTTATGTCAAGCGTCCCGATGACCGCGATGGTCTCCTTCTTCCTCATGATCGGGACCACGACGACCGGCATGCCCCTGAAAGGGCCAGTGCTCGCGGTCTTGCGGAGAATCTGGCCTTTCCTGAGCGTCTCCTCGAGCATAGGACCGGTGAAGTTGGTGTCGACGACCTCCCCGTCCTCGCACCTGACCCCGTGCCTGTTCCTGCTCCTCATGGTTACAGGCGTCCTGTTGAGAAGCTCGTGGATCGCGAGGCAGAGGCACTTGAGGTCGTCCGCCTCGGTATCCTGCGAAAGCAAGGTCGTGCCCTCGGTCCAGCATCTCCTCGATTGGTTGTTGAGCGCCAATGCTGCGGTGACCGCTCCTTTCTCCGCAGCGTCATAGCTGAAAGCTGTGCCTATGATGATGACGTCCCCGTCCTCGATCTTGAAAACGTTGCGAAGAGGTGCCACCTGCGATTGCTCGGGGAAGTCCTCGTCCCCTGGGAAGACCATGTTGCCGTCCTTCACTATCAGGGTCGTCGCACCCACCGCGCCCGACCGTACGGCCTCGTCCCTCTGTTCGCAGCCCATCTTGACCTTGAACCCCATGCCCTTGACCATGACGGCGCAGTTATGCTTGCCGAGCGTCAGGTCCTGAAGGTCGACCTCCGCGACCAATATCCCGGAGTTCTCGTACCTTTTCCGGCCCCTCTCCGTGATGATCGTTCCCATCCTCGTGTTCTCGATGCTCCCTTCCCGGGACATCTTGTCGATGATGGTACGGATGGAACCCTCGCCTATCTGCAATGCGTCCGCCAAGGCCTTCCTTCCGATCGGCCCTTGCTTGTCGATGACCTGGTAGGCCTTCCATATGTGGTACATCGTGTACTTTGGCGTAGGCCCGCCAGCAAAGTAAGAATTGAACGCCATGCTCATTGTCGCTGGATATATAATCCATCCATATAAAGATTGTGAAGTCTTGCTTAACAATATTTGAATTATCTGGGTAACAGGTATTAACGGGGTATAGAAAAGTATATTACTACTTTATCCATTTAAGCCACTCATGCCTGAGGACAGTGAAGTTTTCGTCACAATCGACAACATCAGCAAAAGCTTCAATGGTGATTTGGTCCTCAGGGACATCAGCGCGACCTTGACCCCAGGACAGACGCTAGGCCTCATTGGCCGAAGCGGGGCTGGCAAGTCGGTGCTCATCCATATTCTTAGGGGCAGCAACGATTATAAGCCGGACAAAGGTCGGATCATCTACAGGGTCAACCATTGCCAGAAGTGCGGGAGGATCGACGTTCCGAAGAAGGGCGCGAGCTGCGTCAAGTGCGGTTCGCCCACGACGATCAAGGAGATCGACTTTTGGAACCTCCCGGAGAGGGATCCCTTGCGCATGATGATGAAGGAAAGGATAGCCATCATGTTGCAGAGGACGTTCGCCCTTTACGGCGACAGCAGCGTCATCGAGAACCTTTTCGAGGCATTCCCTCCGACGATGGTCGACAATGAGAAGGTGTCAAGGGCCATCGAGCTCCTGAAGCTCGTCAACCTGGAGCATAGGACGATGCATATAGCAAGGGACCTGTCCGGTGGAGAGAAGCAAAGGGTGGTCCTCGCGAGGCAGCTGGCCAAGGAGCCGATACTGTTCCTGGCGGATGAGCCGACGGGCACCCTCGACCCGCAGACGGCGGAGATGGTCCACAAGGCTCTGATCGACGCCGTCAAGAAGAACAGCATGTCGATGGTCGTCTCATCTCACTGGCCCAAGGCCATCAACAGGCTCGCGGACAAGGCCCTCTGGCTCGAGTCCGGAGAGGTCATGAAGAAGGGTCTGCCGAAGGAGGTCACGAAGGAGTTCGAGGTCTGTTTCAAAAAGACCGAGGAGATGATGAACGTCGAGGTCGGCCAACCCATCATCCGCGTCGAGAACGCGAAGAAGTATTATTATTCGATCATGAGGGGGGTGGTGAAGGCGGTCGACGACGTCTCCTTCGATGTAAATGAGAAGGAGATCTTTGGGCTCGTCGGTCTTTCTGGCGCGGGGAAGACGACGATGTCGAGGATGATATCGGGCATAACTCCTGCGACCGGAGGCATGGTCAGCGTCAGGATAGGCGACGAATGGATCAACATGTCCGAGATGGGCGAGTTCGGTAGGGGCAGGGCGACGCCCTACATCGGCATGCTGCACCAGGAGTATTCGCTCTATCCGTTCAACACGGTGCTCCAGAACCTGACGATCTGCATCGGAATGAAGCTCCCGGCGGAGCTCGCCAAGATGAAGGCGATCCAGGTCCTGCTTGGAATAGGGTTCACCTCGAAGGAGGTCGACAGGATGCTCTATGCGTACCCTGACAACCTATCGGTGGGCGAGAAGCAGAGGATCGCACTGGCCCGCGTCCTCATCCAAGAGCCGAGGATAATCCTGCTGGACGAGCCTACGGGCACAATGGACCCGATCACGAAGAACTCGGTCTCCAGGTCGGTCCTCATGGCGAGGAAGGAGCTCAACGAGACATTTATTATAGTCTCTCACGACATGGACTTCGTGCTTGACTGCTGCGACCGCGTGGCGCTCATGAAGGGAGGCAAGGTCATCGCATCAGGGTCTCCGAAGGAGATCGTTGCCACCCTGACCGAAGGAGAGCTCGCGGAGTACGCATCGTGCAGCGAACAGGCTGACAGCGAGGGGAACGAGTGAAGGAAAGCATCGGCCGTAAGACCCGTTTCGTCGAGTGCAGGGAGTCCAGGGGACTGGGCGTCGGCGGATCACTGGCACAGAAGGCAACGATATCCGAGTCCGGAAGGCAGGTCGTCGCAGTCGCGATGGGCCCTGGGAAGAGGCACATCACCAAGCCCGTCTGCGAGATCACCTACGAGCTGAGAGAGCAGGGCATCGAGACGTCCGTCATCGTCATCAACGCAGGCTCGGGAGTCCCGGCCGACGCGCCGGACGTATCGACAAGCTCGCTGTTCGGGCTCGACCAGATCGAGATCGACAGGATACAGCAGTTCAAGGTCGTGCTCATCCATCTGGGCAACGTCAAGAACCACATCACCTACAAGGCCAGGCTCATCCTCAGGAACGTCGACATGCCCGCGATCATCGTCTGCCAGGCCCCTGTCGATTTCGAGGATTTCGCGAAGATCGGCGTCAAGACGCGCGTGGTCATGCCAAAGAAGGGCAACGTCGGCACGAAGGGTGAGATCAAGGAGATAATCACCGGCGTGGTCAGAGGGACGACGATATCGCAGGCGAAGCTCGACGAGATCGTCATGAAGATAAAGAAGTGGGCCTAATATGTTCAGGCTCGGACCGCGGTCATCTTCCATTCATATCTACTGATCGGCCTTCGTGGCCAGATTAAAGCCGACGAGATGCGTCCAGTGCTTCGTCGCTTTGTATCCGAACCTGTCCCTGATGTAGTCATCGCTCAGGGTCGAAATGCTGGCCGACGTAACGTCGATCACGTCATCGATGCCCTTGAGGAAATCGAACGGCATCTCCGGCAGAACGAAGAAAGGCTCGCCCTCCGGTTCGACGTTCATATACAGGATGAAATCTTCGCCGAGGAAGGACACGTCGGTCCTTTCCTTGAACTCCTCCCGCCTCTCGGGCGTTAGATATTCGCCGATCACCTGACCCTTCTTGTCGGCGATGTAGACCAGGTCCTTCGTCGGACCTAGGAGCATCGCGGACGAGCTGATTATGAGGACGAAGCATTGCTGTCTGCGCAACGTCTCCCACACGCCTGTGTTGATGTAAGGCATGAGGCCCCCGCAGGCCCCGTTCTTCTCGCACGCGCTCTCGAGCGCGACGATGTTCTCCCGGAGGTCCGCGTCCAAGTAGATGAAATCGATCACCCCGGGGAGGCCCCTGACCTTGTTCTCCACGGCTTTCAGAGCGTCTTCGTGGTCCACGCCGGTGAACCGGAGTACCCATTATAAAAAATATGTCGAACCGGAGCGGACATCTGTAATATTTTCTTCACCACATCCTTAAGCAAATGATAAATGCTGGCCTATGGATTTAACATGGGAATATATTTAATGGGGACAGACCCTACACCAGTCGACTAGATGAAAATAACTGTGAACGGCAACCCCAGGGACGTAGGCATCGGGGCGACCGTATCGGATGTTTTGAAAGGGGAGCCGCACCATCCGGGTTCAGCCGTGGCCCTGATCCGCTCCTCTGAGGACATCAAGAAGGAGACGAGCGAGTTCGAGGTCGTCACGACCCGCGGCTCTTTCGTGATCAGGGTGCTGGTGGAGAGATGGCAGACCTTTTGGAGGGAGATCTATCAAAGCCTCGTCGACAGGACGGTGAGATGGCAGACCTCCAAGGTCACCGCGATCGGATCGTTCCCTTCGTCGGCCGTCCCGTCCAGGGAGCCGTCGAAGTTCATCAAGTACGACTGCTTCATAGCCCTCGGGGGTTACGACAATAGGACGACCTATATCATGGTGGCGAGGCAGGACCACTCGGCGTCGTACGGGGTCGAGGCCCCCGTATTCGGAAGGATAACCCGCGGGAGGCATGTCCTGGACACGTTGCAGGAGACCGACCGCATCGTCAGCGTCACCCCGGTCATACTCGAGTACAGCTCCAAGGACGCGTTCGCTACGACCGATTACGGCACTAAGCTCGAGGAGGGGATGACGGTCGAGACCTATGTCTCGGTGAAGCTCGATCCGGGCTCTCCGGTGTCGGTAGAGCACTTCCTTGTCGCGCTCGAGAAGGGCGAAGGCACCATCAAGGTCACGGACAAGACCGAGGCGTACACGGCGAGCTCCGTGCGGATGGACGTCAATCTGATCGATGAGACGCATGCCATCAGGGAGAGGAACGCGGTCACGGTCCGAAGCACCGGGCCAGGCATGGGTCGCATCTACTTCTACCAGAGCAAGAGGCAGATCGTCTCCTCTCACAACATGATCGGCATGATCACGAACGGTTTCAACCTGATCCACCTCGTCCCCATGGACGGGGTCGTCACGGTAATACCGGACCCGATGAGGGTCATGGTCGTCGGGATGACCCAGAAGGAGGGAGGGGAATATCTCCGGGCGAGGGGGCTCTCTCAGAAGAGGACCGGTCAGGATGGCGATGATATGATCATCGTCGAGCAGGAGCCCGAGCTGACCCTGCACACCTTGGAGGACAAGGAGGTCTACACGCTTGGAGTCGACCCTAAAAGGGTCACCGTTTGGTACATGTTCAGGGATAGGTCCCCGAACACGATCAGGTACATCGAGAAGATAACCGGCCTGGACAACAAGCCGATAGGGACGGTCAAGGTCCATTTCACTTACGAGGGGATGCCGATGGTCACCTTCGAGGGCAACGACGATCTGGGAGCCAGTCTTTTCCCCGAGGTCTCTTTCGAGAAGATATGCCGGAAGGGGGACATCGGTGTGACGAACATGTCGAGGCCCAACCGCGGCATAATAGGCATCAGGCTAGAGGACAGCGATGAGTTCGGTCCGACCGGTGAGGAGGAGCACGGCACCAACATCTTAGGGCGCTTCGTCAGCGACATCCCGACGATGATGGACGGCCTCAAGGACGGGCATATAGTCTATGTCAGGGAGACCAATGTGAACCCCGACGGGAAGAGGGCCGTCAAGAGGTCCGCCAATGCAGCCCCGAAAGGATCGCGGTCGAAGCCCGCGAAGAAGGCCCCGAAGAAGGAGGCATCCAAGTGATACCCGAGAATGAGACAAGGTACATCGTACTGGCCCCGGACTCTGAGTTCACTCCGGGACAGATAGCTCGCACGATCCACGCGATGAACTTCGACGTCATCGTCAAGGAGACGTGCTTCGGCGTCGTCGTCATGGGCAAGAGGGAGGAGGTAAGGAGGCTGGTCACCGAGATCAGGAAGATCGACCCCAACCGCATCTATACCAAGGTCCGCGGATTCCCCGTCGGTGACCCGAGGAGATGCAGGGCGCACAAGGGCTCGAGGCCCGGTTTCGCCCAGCTCGAGAAGGAGTGGAAGGACCTCGTCCTCATCGAGAAAGGTCTTCAGTGCATGGACAGGGGAGAACCCGTGCCTGAGATCAAGAAGAGGGAGAAGGTCCCCGTCAAAGAGCTCCAGAAGATCTGCAGGGAGGGTTAACGATGAAGGTTCTGATAGTCCCGCCGAACAGCCTTATACTTTTTGACCTGGTCGAGAGGTTCGGACACGAGCCGCTCAGCGTCATGGCGGCGCTCCAGGAAAGGATCGAGAACAGGGAGATCGAGAGCCCTCCGATGAACATCACCGTCGACGTGGTGAAGAAGGGGCTGAAGTACGCCGCCATCGAGATCCCGTCGGGCATCCGAGGACGTTTGGCGATCTACGGGCCGCTCATCGACGCTGCAGAGGCGGCCGTCATCATGGAGGACGCCCCGTTCATGTTCGGATGCGTCGGCTGCGCCCGCACGAACGAGATGATGAAGCTCCTCATACACAAGCGCAAGATACCGGTGATCAAGCTCGATTACCCTAACAACGAGGACGAGGCGAAGGCGATGGTCGCCAAGCTCAAGGCATTCCTGGAGGGATTGAAGAAATGATCAAGATCGCACAGCTATCCTGCGGGACAGACTACTCCGCCGTCCAGACGGAGATCGAGAAGGCGGCAGAGGCCGTCGGCGCGAAGATGGTCTATCCGGATGTGGACATGGAGAAGATCAACTCGGCGGTCGAGAGGTTCGGCTTCAACCCCGTCAGCCCCCAGCTCAAGCTCATGATCGCGAGGGCGTACTCCCTCGCCGAGAAACGCTACGACGCCGACGCAGTGTTCATATCGACCTGCTTCAGGTGCGCCGAGGCCGCGCTCGTGCGGACGGAACTGAGGAAGTTCATTCAGAACAACACCAAGCTCCCGGTCGTCACCTACAGCTTTACGGAGAGGACGAAGGCGGGCCAGCTGCTTACAAGGATGGAGGCGCTCGTCACCATAGTCGAAAGGAAGGAGCTGCTCGCCAGGGAACGCCAGGTCGGACTGACGATGGGGATAGACTCCGGCTCGTCCACGACCAAGGCGATGGTCCTCCGTGACAACAAGATAATCGGAAAGGCATGGACCCCGACCGCCGACATATTCTCGTCCGCCGAGACCGTCGTGAAGGAGGCCCTCGAGCAAGCGGGATACAAGCTGACCGACATGGAAGCGATAGGCACCACAGGGTACGGGCGGTTCACCTTAGGCAAGAGGTACAACGCCAAGCTCGTGCAGGAGGAGCTCACGACCAACTCGAAGGGTGCCGTTTGGCTCGCCGACCGCCAGAAGGGAGAGGCGACGATCATCGACATAGGCGGCATGGACAACAAGGCGATCACCGTCAGGGACGGCATCCCCGACAACTTCACCATGGGAGGGATATGCGCAGGCGCATCGGGAAGGTTCATGGAGATGACCGCGAAGAGGCTCAGGGTCGAGATCACTGAGCTGGGGGCGTTGGCCGATAAAGGCGACCACACGAAGGTGCCTATGAACTCATACTGCTCGATATTCGGAATTCAGGACCTGGTCACCTCGCTGGCCGCGGGCAGCACGATAGAGGACGTGGCCGCTGCGGCATGCCACAGCGTGGCAGAGCAGATATACGAGCAACAGCTGCAGGAGATCGACGTCAGGTTGCCGGTCATCCAGGTGGGCGGAACGTCGCTCATCTCCGGACTGGTGACGGCGATGGAGCATACGCTCGGTACCAGACCGATCGTGCCTCCGAACTCGCAGTACATCGGAGCGGCGGGAGCGGCTCTCCTGTCCTCCGGATTCCTAGAGGGACGCTGAGCATGGAGATAATCGCGGAAGGGACGGACAAGGAAGGCGCGGAATCGTACGCCCAAATATTCGAGCACATCCTGCTCGAGATGGGGATAACCACGGTCCTCGATAAGGTCTACATGCTTGTCCGTCCGAGCGACCCGCTGTTCGTCATCTCGGTCAAGATGAGGAAGGCCTCCGGCGCCAAGCCGGTCAACGAGATCGCCGAGCTTGAGGACAAGGAGGGCGGCGTGATGATCAACATCACCGACGAGAACTACGCGCCCAGACTCCTGGCGCTCCTTTGGAAGACCTTCGGCAGGGATAGGGTCGAGCAGCTCACACGTTACGAGGTCTATGTCACCGGCGTCAACAGGACGGCGTTCTGGGACATGACCATCGACCCGGAGGAGGAGCTCAGGGCGCAGGTGCTCGATGCGATATGGAAGCTCGTGCCGGAAGGATTGAAGATCCGCCACACCTACTCATCGTCGGACGTTCTCACCATCGCTAACACCGAGCATGGGTTTCAGCCTGACTGGCTCATCAAGACCGAGGAGATCCATCACAATATGGAGGGCGCCTGATGTTCCAGGTACTGATGTTCGACGGAGGCGTCTACAAGATCAACGAGTTCTACGAGCTCGTCGAGGACATTGGCGGTTTCATCATACAGAAGACGCAGATCCAGGTGATGATCACGATCACCTTCGCCATACCCGAGGAGGACCGCCCCATCATCGAGGCGAAGACGAGGGAGCTAGGCGGCAAGCTGCTGGACGTTCCTCTGGCCGGCACGGAGATCGTCGTCGTCGGCCCCACCCTCGGAAGGCACCACATGCCGCACCCGATATGCGATATCGCCGAGAACCTGAGGAGGTACGGCGCGATCACCGTCGTCATGGGCCTCGCCCGCGGAAAGGGCAAGGAAACCGCGCAGATCAATGCGGAGGAGAGGGCCATCATAGACGAGTACGACGCTGCCGTCTTCGTCGTTGGCAACTTCAGGGATTGCGTCGAGAAATACAAATACAAGCTATGGGCGGACATCCAGGTCCCGGTCGTGGCGGCCTGCGGCCCCGAGTTCGAGTCGCTTCCGAACTGCGAGGCGATCGTCTGCGGCATCGGACGGAAGGTCGAGAGGATGAGGCGACCGGAGGAGATCCAGAAGCTGGAAGAGGTCGCGGACAAGGTCCAGTCGATCATCAAGGACAAGCGCAGGGACGTCGACCTCGATCCCCTGTTCGTCCATCCCGCGGAGATCAAGGACCGCCTCGACGATCTGGAGGCGATACAGGATAACCTCAGGCCGGCCCCGGTCGTGCTGCACGTCGACGGCGTCAGGGCGAAGGTCCCCTACGAGCAGTTCAAGGACAAGATCGCTGATCTGGAGATCTACGGAAGGAAGCTCGGGGACATCGCGGTCATCACACCTTCAAGGATGGAGGGGAGCGTCCTGATCAAGATCAAGACAAGGAGCCAGGTCGAATCGGAGGACCTGGCCAGAGCGGGCAAGGCATAAGTCATGCCGTCCCGCCGATGAGCTTGCATCGATCTGCGATGGCGGACCGCGGCAGCGACATCTTTTACTATTCGACAACGACATCATCAACAAGGTATGGACATGAAGGTCGTTGGGATATCTGGAAGCCCCCGGGCGGGCGGCAATACGGAGATCCTCGTCGCCGAAGCGCTGGAGGGCGCCAGGTCGAAGGGGGCGGAGGTCGAGATCATCACGCTCGCGGGGAAGGACATCAGGGGCTGCGTCGCGCACGCCACCTGCGGAAAGGACGGCAAGTGCCTCATCGACGATGACATGCAGCCGATATACGCGAAACTGCTCGAGGCGGACGCGATCATCGTAGGCACGCCGATCTACTTCGGCAGTATGACGTCCCAGACGAAGGCGTTCCTGGACAGGACGTACCTGCTCTCGAAGATGGGCAAGAAGCTCGAAGGGAAGGTCGGCGGCGTCATCGCGGTCGGCGGAAGGGCAGGGCACGAACTGACGACCTCGACGATCATGGACTTCATGACGCTGCAGGGCCTCGTTCTCCCCTCGTACGCTTTCGCGCACTCGAACGTCAGGGACCTGGGGGCCGCGAAGGGCGACGAGAAGAGCATGAAGGCCGCAAGGGCGCTCGGGGAAAGGGTGGCGGCCCTTGCCGCCAAGGTCAGATGAACCTTCGAATCGGGCGCAGGTCCATCGTTGTTCGGGCATCGTGGCCAAGTTCGACGCAATGGACTATATCGCTGAAGTTCGTTAGCGTGCCTGTCTTTGGAGGGCGGGCAGCTTGCGAAAGGGTTCCTATGTCTTGGTGATGTCGCTCGAGGAGGACACGGTCCTCGAGATCGGTGCGCTAGGGACGAAGGAACTGCCGGCAGGCCTGTACACTTATGTGGGTTCGGCGCAGTCCGGTCTGGAACAGAGGGTCGGCAGGCATTTCTCAGATTCGAAAAGGAAGCATTGGCACATCGATTACCTTCTCGAGAGGTGCTCTCTCATCTCGGCGATCCTCATCGAAGGCCCCGACATGGAGTGCCAGATCAACGCCGCCATCGACGTTCTGCCAGGTTCCGACATCCCCTGTTCCGGGTTCGGTTCATCGGACTGCAAATGCCTTTCGCACCTCCACCGGATATCCGAGGACACCCTTGGGCGTCTGCTCAACGAGATGAGATGGATCCAGGAGACCGGGAAGGGTAATGCTTAATATCGCCCAGCGCACTAGTGGCCGTATAACTGGAGCGGAGCGACATGGCGGACAAGATAAAGCAGCTGGAGGACAAGATCAAGGACCTGAACGCCTTGAAGGCCGAGTACCGAAAGGAGATCGAGGAAGCTCGCAGGGAGCTTCAGAAGAAGACGATCGACCAGCAGAAATATGATAAGTTGAAGGCGAAGAACGAGAAGCACATGGAGAGGGTCTCCAAGAAGATCCATGCGAAGAAGGAGAAGCTCGACGCCTTGAAGAGGAAGGAAATTTGACGTCCGTCAACGTCCTTTATATGTATTTTTTACATCTCTGGTGGCGTCGAAACATCGTATGCGAAGATTACTTATATTCCGGGCCCCCTAGTAATTATTAGGTCCGGAGGCTGCAACGCATCTGGAGAAAGCAGACTGATATCAACGTCATTTGTGGATGATGTCCTTGGTGTCTGTCCCGCTTTGAAGCTCCTGCTTCGGTCTGCAACAAGGGACAACAGTAAATCTGTGTTCTTTGAGCGGATTCCAGAACATGCCTGCCACCCATGTGGTGGACCAGCCAGTTCGGAGAACGGGCGAAAACGGCTCAACGATCTTGAGGATCTGCAGATACCCTGGACGGTGCCGCGCATCGAAGTAACCAGATGCTCAGTAAACCCCGGACCATCATTCTTTATACCACCTTTGTTGAAAGCACCATCCCGACCAACAACAAAAATACTTAGATGGATGGTGCGCCAGATGGCAATACATTTAAAATAGGATGATGAGTTTCGGGATGTAATCTTATTAACATCATTGACCTGAGGGTTACAGATGGATTCAAAAGAGGATAAAACGGCAAGCCCCCAGCTCGTCGCTAGGCTGAGGGACGCGATCGGGCAAGAAAATGTAAAGACAAGCAAGATGGAGAGGTTGCTTTACAGCCATGACCTCGCCCCGCTGCCAAAGGAGACACAGCTCGGATTCAAGAACGTTCCCGACATCGTCGTCAGGCCGCGCAGCACCGAGGACGTCGTCAAGATCGTCAAGATCGCAGCCGACGAAGGTGTCCCGATCACGCCTCGCGGTTCTTCGACCTGGGGCCTAGGCGGCTCGATGCCTGTCTTCGGCGGTATCCTCATCGACTTCACTGGCGCCATGAACAACATCCTCGAGATAGACCCAATCGGTCTGACCGTGACCGTTCAGGCGGGAGCGACGTGGGGAGCCGTTTACGACGCATGCATGGCCAAGGGACTTCTGCTCGGTTCATATCCATCCTCGTTCCCATCGGCGACCCTCGGAGGCTGGATCTCCACCGGAGGCGTCGGAATGGGCTCGATGAAATATGGCAGCGCCGCCGACAACGTCCGGAACATGGAGGTCGTCATGCCGGACGGGACGCTCATCAACACCGGATTCGACAAGATCGCCGACAACATGTCGGGATATAACCTGAACAGGCTCATCGCCGGTGCCGAGGGCACTTTGGGCCTCGTCTGCAAGGTCACTCTAAGGCTCATACCGGGACCTGAGGTCATGAAGGCGGTTTCGTACGCCTTCGACAGCCTCGACGCCATGGGGGCCCCGCTCCTCGAGATGACGCGCAAGCGCGTCGACCCGCTCCACGTCGGTTTCTCCGATGGAAACCACTTCGAGATGCTGCGCAAGATCGGCAAGCACGCGCCCGATGTAGGGTCATTGTGCAACATCATGCTCGAGGGCGCGAAGGAGGTGGTCGCCTACGAGGACAAGGTCATCGAGGAGGTCATGACCAAGGCAGGCGGTAAGCGCGTCAGCGACGAGATCGCTCAGCATGAGTGGGAGGAGCGCTGCTACGAGTACCGCGTTCGCGAGATCGGCATCGGCGCAATCCCCGGAGAGGTCGTCTTCCCGATGAAGGACTTCGCCGAGTTCACCAAGGGCACGTACAAGCTAATGGACGACCTGCATATGACCGGAGGGATCGTCGGCACCGTCGTAGACCGCAACACCATCATGTTCATGCCGTACTACTTGGCCGACTTCGACAACATGGTCAACCTGACATCGTTCGGGTTCAACGCCAAGCTCGCTGACCTGAGCTTCAAATACGGCGGACGCCCGCTCGGCTTCGGCGCGTTCTTCGCGTCGAACCTGGACAGGATCCGCGGACCCGGAGCGAAGTACATCCGCTCGATCAAGACGACGCTCGACCCGGACGACATAATGAACCCAGGCAAGCTCGTCGGAACGTCCATCCGCGGCAACATCAAGATCGCCCCGGAGCTTTTCGGACTGGCGATGAACGCCATAGCCATCGTCAAGCAGGTCCTGCCTGAGGACAACGACGTCGCGAACAAGATGGACGCATATGAGATCGAGCGCGCTAAGAAGGAGCGCGAAGAGTCCGTCCATCAGCACCCGAAGCACGACAAGCACTGAACACTTTCAAAGGGGCTGGGGAGACCTGGCCCCCCTCAAATTTCATTTTTCGTCAATGGTCCTTGAAAATCTCGTGTTTTTTTTAAAAAAAAGAAAGGTTGAGGCCGTGATCGGCCTCATTTCATGTACTTCTCCGGGTCGGAGTCGAACTTCTTCTTGCATCCAGGGGCGCAGAAGTAGATCGTCTTTCCCTTGTACTCGGACTTCCACTTGGCCGTCTTCTCGTCCACCTGCATCTTGCATATCGGGTCGATCGCCGTGTCACTCACCTCCTTTCCTCTTGATCTCTGGTACATATCTCTTCAGCAGTGCCGCGTTCGAGACGACGGACACCGAGCTCATCGCCATGGCGCCTGCCGCGATGATCGGGCTAAGCAGTATGCCGAACGGAGGGAACAGGATCCCGGCGGCGATCGGTATGCCTGCGCTGTTGTATGCGAAGGCCCAGAACAGGTTCTGCCTGATCTTCTGCATCGTTCTCTTGCTGAGCTGTATCGCCGCGACGACGTCCGTGAGGTCGTTCCTTATCAGGACTATCTCGCCAGTCTCGATGGCCACATCCGTCCCGCTCCCGATCGCGATCCCGACGTTAGCTTGAGCCAGAGCTGGAGCGTCGTTCACGCCGTCTCCGACCATCGCCACGATCCTGCCCTCGCTCTGTAACTTCGCAACTTCTTTGGCCTTGTCCTCGGGGAGGACCTCTGCCAGGACCCTGTCGATCCCGACCTGGGAGGCTATGACCTCGGCCGTGCGGCGATTATCGCCGGTCATCATCACCACTTCGATGCCCATCCTTCTCAGCTCGGAGACGGCCTTCAAGGCGCTTTCCTTGACGACATCGGCTACTCCGACGACCCCGGCAGCCTTCCCGTCTATGGCGATCAGCATGGCGCTCCTGCCCTTCTCCTCAAGTCCCTTCTGTGCATCGATGGCAGGGCCGGTGTCGACGTTCTCCTGCTCGAGAAGCTTCCTGGAGCCAACAAGGACCCGGTGACCGTCGACGATAGCCTTAACGCCCTTCCCAGGGACGTTCTCGAAGGACTCCGCGTCGAGCACGTTGCCAAGCGATTCGGCCTTATGGACCATCGCCTGCCCTATTGGGTGCTCGGATCCTTTCTCGGCGACCGCAGCTATCGGCAGAAGCTGCTCAGGGCGGTAACCTGAGAGCCCGATGACATCGGTGACCTCCAGCTCCCCCTTCGTCAGGGTACCGGTCTTGTCGAAGACGATCACCTGGATGCGCCCTGTGACCTCAAGCGCCTCGGAGCTCTTGATCAGGATCCCCATCTCGGCCCCCTTTCCAGTACCGACCATGATGGCGGTCGGCGTCGCAAGACCGAGCGCGCATGGGCAAGCTATCACCAGGACGGAAATGAATATCGTCAGCGAGAACGGGAAGTGCGCCTCCTCCACGTTGAAGTATGACGTCCCTAAGAAATACCAGAACAGGAAAGCCAATGAAGCGATGAGTATGACGGCCGGGACGAACACCGAAGCGACCTTGTCCGCGAGCCTCTGGATCGGCGCCTTCGACGTCTGCGCGTTCTCCACCAGTCTTATTATCTGTGCGAGCGCGGTGTCCGAGCCGACCTTGGTGGCCCTGACCTTGAGCAGCCCGTTCTTGTTGATCGCTCCGCCGATGACATCGGAGCCCTCCTCCTTGTGCACTGGGAGGCTTTCTCCGGTGATCAGCGACTCGTCGACCTCGGAGTGTCCCTCGACGACGGAACCGTCGGTCGGGATCTTGTCCCCTGGCCTAACGACCATGACATCGTTCACGTCCAGATCGTCGTAGGATACCTCGACCTCCTTGCCATCCTTGATTATAACGGCCGTCTTGGCCTGGAGGTCTATGAGCTTCTTGATCGCCTCGGAGGTTCGACCCTTTGCCTTGGCCTCCAGATATTTCCCGAACAGGATGAGCGCTATGATCATGGCGGCGCTGTCGTAGTAGACGTCCTCGAACGGGATCGCCTCAGGAAGGAACGTGACGACGACGCTGTAGAAGAAAGCGGCGCTGGTGCCGACCGCGATAAGCGTGTCCATGTTCGCTCTCCTGTTCCGGAGGGCCTTGTACGTTCCAATGTAGAACTGGTATCCTGCGATGAACTGGACGGGTGCCGTCATGGCGAAGAGGATGTAGTTCCCGTTCTCCATCAGGAAGTGGACGTCCCCGAGAGATGTGAACATCATCGATAGCATGAGGACCATGGTCGGGACGGCCAATGCAAGCGCGAAGTACAGGAGCCTCTTCTGCCTGAGCATCTCCTTCTGCCTGAGGTCCCGCTCTGCATCAACGGTCGTCGCATCGAGGACGTCGTAGCCAGAGTCCCGGATCGCCTGCTTGATCTGTCCGAGCCTGACCTTCTGAGGGTCATACTTTACGGTGACCTTCTCCGTGGCAAGGTTAGCGATGGCGGAGAATACCCCGTCCAGGGTCATGATCCCCTCTTCGACGCTGCCCGTGCACGAGGCGCAGGTCATGCCGGTGACGCTTAACGTGGTCTCGTTCACTATGACGCCGTATCCTGCGTCCTTGACCGCCTTGGACATCTTCTCGATGCTCACCGTTCCGGGGTCATACTCCACCGTGGCCTTCTCGGTCACGAGGTTCACCTCTGCCTTCCTTACCCCTTCAAGACCTTCCAGTGCCTCGGTTATCGTCCCGGCACAGGTGGCACAGGTCATCCCCGTGACCCCGAAGCTCGCCCGCTTCCTGCGATCGGGCGTTACCTTCTCCTCATCGCTCATTGTGAAGCAATCGGTGCTCCTTGTTCATGTAGATGGCGGTTTACGAATGGAAACCATCATTATGGGAAATCGAAAAACGAATATTCTTCCATTCGTTGGATTGTATAGGGGCTATCTTTATAAATAGAATAATGTTTTCCGGTGAACCATGAACCTTGATGCAACCGACATCAACATCTTGCAGGCATTGATGGAAAATGGGAGACTGTCGTTCAGGCAGATCGCTGAGAAGGTCAAGGTAAGCGTCCCAACCGTCAGCAACAAGGTGGGGAACATGGAGAACATGGGCATCATCAAGGGGTATACCGCCAGGCTGGACACGGAGAAATTGGGCGGACAGAGCGTTCTCCTGACGATCAAGACGAGGCCATCGGATGTCAAGAAGGTATCGGAGAGGTTCAAGGACATTACGAATGTAAGGCAGCTTTTCATAGTGAGCAACGGCAGGTTGCATCTAATGTGCACGTTCTCCAACACGCTCGCCGTGAATGAGTTCATAACAAAGCTCTCGGAGATCCACGAGATCGTCGAGTATGACATATCGCCCATAGTCAGCATCGAGAAGGAGTGGTCGAGGGCCATAGTCGCAGATGGCACCTCTCTCATGCTGCAATGTTCCTATTGCAAGAAGGAGATACGCGACTCTCCCTACAAGGTGAAGGCCGGGGACAAGGAGTACTACCTGTGCTGCCCCGTCTGTCAGAAGGGCTTCGAGGAGAAGTACGAGTCGATGAAGGAAGGGGCCGAGAAGGTCAAGGCGTGATCTCGGCGATCACATCGATCTCCACCATCGCTTTCATCGGAAGGGCGATGACCCCCACCGTCGTGCGCGCTGGCGGATCCGCCTGAAATCTCTTCCCATATATCGCATTGACCTTTTGGAAGTTGGACATTTCAGTGACATAGATCGTGCACCTGAGCACCTTGTCCATCGAAGAACCGGCCGCATCAAGGACGTTCCGAAGATTGTCCAGGACCTGCTCGGTCTCACGCTCGATGCCGCCTTCGACGAGCTTTCCGGTCGAAGGGTCGATACCTATCTGGCCAGAGCAGAAGACGAGGCCTTTAGAAACGATCGCCTGGGAATAGGGGCCAACGGGCTTTGGGGCCTTCTCCGTCATCACGGTTTTCGACATGAACGCCGATATGTATGATCGGTCGATATCTATCTTTCAGAACCTTCCTGTGCTATCAAGATCGCAGGGAGATCGGTCATGTCTTCGATCATGAACACCATCTCTTTCCCTTTCCATCGTTCGCGATCATTATGGCCGGACAGAACGCCTATGAACGCCATACTCGCAGAGACCGCGCAATCATGGTCCATCCAGTGGTCCCCGATGTAGATGCATTCGTCGACGCCAAGCCCGATCAGCTCCGCCGCCCTCTTCAATGCGATGGGGTTGGGCTTCGCATCGATCAGCCTATGGTCGTCCCGACACACGATGGATTCTGGAGCGAACGGGATCTTCGACGCCAGAAGCGCCGCCTCGATATATGTGCGGCATCCCCTGGTCAATATCCCGGTCCGGTACCCTTTGGACCGCAGGTCAGAAAGTGTAATGGACGTGCCTGGTACCTCTGCGGTCTCATCGACATGCAGCATCTCCACCTTTCTTGACGCGGTCTCGATCCTCGCCTCAAAATCAAGCATCCCATCATCATCGAGGATGGTCGAAAGATGGTTCCACGCATCGATTATGTTGCTGGATGACGGGGCCTTTCGATCGATGACGCCGTCAGGCAGCCCGTACAGATCTATGACATCGAGGATCGCCTCCCTCATTGCCGGGAAATCTATGGAGCTCCTAACCAACGTCCCATCGAAATCGAATATCAGTCCTCGGGGTCTAGGCCGCCCGTCAGTTCTCATCTGAAAATCTCGATTGCACGCCCCAGTTAATATTGGTTCCTGAGAGGATCGTATATCAGTGAATCATTTCGTCCATCATCGTCAGTTCTGGAATATCTTGGCCATCTCACGACAGAGAACACAGGATTCGAATTTTCACATCTGACACATCTCGAATATTCTTCAGGAAGGCCATGAAATCAATAAATTAATAAGATTATATTTATATATTGTAAAATATAATATTATATATCGTATAAATAATTTTAGGTAGCATGCTCAAAAACGATTTTAATACTCACAATACCACGCAGTTCTCATAAAATCAAATTTAAGGCGGTTGTAAGATGAAAATGTCAAGAATGTTCGTGGCCGTTATCGGATCCGTTGCAATACTTATCGGAATGTTCGCGCTGGCGGGGGTTGCCCTTCCATCCGCTGGAATCGATGTAAGTTCGATTACCGAGATCATACCCGGAACCGATCCGCATATAATTCCAGGCACAGACCCGCACATGATAACAGACTTCCTGGCCAACATCATACCAGGAACTGACCCGCATGCCATCAGCGATTTCCTGTACAACATAATCCCGGGAACTGACCCGCATATCATACCAGGAACTGACCCGCACTCGATCGGCGAATCCCTGGTCGACATAATCCCGGGAACTGACCCGCATATCATACCAGGCACGGATCCCCACTAAACATTTCTCCCCTGGTGAATGGAACGCCTTCAAACACCTTCCTTCGTTTTTATTCAAACTAAATGCGACCCACCGATCTCGTCGCGGATCTGCTCGATCAGCCTTTGATTTCCGATCATCGTTGCAAGGTCGTTCGATTCGTTGAAAAGCTCCAGGGCGGTCTCATCGTCCCCCATCTCGACATATGCCTTGGCTATTTCGAAGAGCCAATGGCTCAAGCGCGAGGGGACGTCGTGCTCGCGCGTCATCTTCAGGCACAGCTGGAACTCCTCCTTCGACCATTCGGTCTCTCCTCTCAACTTTAGAAGGAACCCCTTGAACATGTGCATGTTGGCCAACATCATCTGGTCATCGAGCTTCGAGAACAGCTGCGTGGACTGATGGATCAGCCCTTCGGCCTTTTCTAGGTCCTTCCGCTCGAGATATTCTGCCGCCATGTTCGACAGCGCATATGCCAGAGTGCTCACGTCCCCGACCGAGTTCGCAAGGTCCACCGCCTTCTCTAAATATCTTAGCGCATCATTTGTTTCGCCCAGATACCTTAGGTCGTTGGCAAGCCCTATGCAGACCTTCGCCATCATGTTGATGTCGCCGGCCCTTTCGAGGACGCTCAGCGCTCTCTTCTTCAGTTCGACCGCCTTAGGGAAGTCCGAGAGCCCGGCCATGACCCTAGCCTGTCCATAAAGGGCCTTGCCAAGTGCGGCCTTATTGCCCACATCTGTCGCGAATGCCTCCGCTGACCGAAGGTGCTCGGTCGCCTCGTCGTAGATACCTCTCCTCTCGTAGAGGCCACCCAGGTCATAATGTATCTCAGAAAGGGTCAATGGGTCGCCGGATATGATGGCCAACCGCAACGCCTCCGTCAGGGAATCCAACGAATTGTCGAACCTAGTCCTCTTGATCTCGATCGCTCCGATGTGCCGATGCGTCTCTGCAAGGAGCCTATCATGGCCACCTGTCCTCAGCGAGTCTACGACGTTGCGGTATTCCTCGATCGCCTTGTCGTATTCCCCACGGAGCTCCATGATGCCGGCGTGCAGCAGGAGAAGTTCGTCCCTCTCCTTTATGTTCTGCTCTGCAAGCAGCTTCTCCAAAAGAGGAGCGAACTGGCTTGAATAGCCTCTCATCACTATCTCCGAGCCCCGCCCGGCCGCGATCTCCACGGCCTTGCCCATCTCCTTGCCCATGATGCAGTGGTACAATGCCTCCACCTGAGATGAGAGCGAACTGTCCTGGACATAGAACTTGGACGCCGCCCTGTGATACAGGGTCTTTTGGTGCGGGGTAAGGCGTGAGTAGGTGAACTCCCTGAGGAGATCGTGCATGCCGATGGTCCTGCCGATCGACTCATGCAATATCGATTTGGCCAACAGCGAATCGACGGTCTCGTATGAGATCGTGAAGTCGATCTTCTCCAGTTCCATGTCCTTGCCATGAAGTTCCTTCCTCATCTCCTCCTCTGTGATGAAGAACGCATCGATGATGACCGGGTATCTGAAGACCGCGGCAACGTTCATGATCCTCTTCTCCGCGACCTCCAATTTGGAGACGACCTCCTGGTCGATGAACATGCGGATGTTCTTGCCCAACGCTCCGTCGACATTATCGATAAGCTCGAGGAACAGCGGGTGTCCTTCCGTGATCTTGATGAGCTGTTGGACCTGGTCCTCGGGCATGGATCTCGCCCTAAGCATCTTTACGCTGCTATCCTTGTCTAGGCCGTCCAGCTGCATTTCCTTGACGGTGTTGTTGACAACGAGCGAACGGGAATAGAACTGGGGCAGGTCCCTCATGGCGCAGACGATCCTGAGGCTCGGGATCTCGTCGAGCACCCCCATAAGCGCGCTTATGAGCTCCTTTACGGACGGTTCGCCCTTCTGGACGTCGTCCAATATTATCAGGGCCGGCATTCCGTCCATGTCGGTGATCAATATCTGAAGGACCTCGCCGATGCTGGGAGTCTCCGTCTGTCCTAGGTACCACTCCAGGTTCTTCTTTCCCGATTGCGATAAGAACTCCGCGACAGGCTTCAGCAGTCCCTTGACGTTAAGCCATTCGTGGATCTTCAGCCAGAACACGTTCGTTCTGTCTCTGACGTCCTGTGCGAACTTAGCGATCAAGGTCGTCTTCCCCATTCCCGGGATGCCGAAGATGACAACCGCCCTCGTTGTTTCGTTCTCGATGAGCTCGTTCAGCTCCCTGAGCTCTCTCTCTCTTCCGAAGAAAGTGTGGACGGTCGGCTTCTTGTCGGTGAAATCGACGAACCTCCTCTCCTCCTTCACCTTCGACTCGTGAAAGGACCGGCTGTCGAACACCCCCCGCTCGACGCTCATGGCCAGCTCTAAGAACGAATAGGTCCCTGGAAGATAACTGACCAGCCTTCCGACCTCATCGTCGTGTTCCTCCCCTTTCAGGTCGATGACCTTGATCCTGACTGCGTCCAGATCTTCCTTGAGCTCCTTCGCTTCCTCGAAGCCGCCATGTGTCAGGAAATACACCTTCCTGACGCTCGGAAGCCCCTTCACATGCTTTGTGGACACCTCGACCGTCCCCTGGTACTCCAGTTCCTGCAGGATCTTGGCGACGTTGTTGCGGCCAACGTCCACGGCCTCAGCGATTCCGTCCTGTGTCACCGAGCGCGGCAGGTTCGCGTCCTGCACGTACTTCTGCATCGGGAGCAGATGCACGAGGACCCTCTCCCTTGCTGTCAGAAGTGACTTCCTAGAGCCGCGGTTCACGGACATGGATGTAGCCATTAGCTAAAAATTGTTGCCATGTGAAGAATCATTGTTGAAAAGTAGATTGGTGCCGAAAAAGAGCATGCTCAGTCCTGATTTATATAGTGAAAAATGCAAAACGTATAAAATGGGAAAGGTGTCCAAATGAGAACAGATTACACTGATAGGAACGTCGTGATGATGGTCGAGGGTTACCCTAGGCTCGGATTCAAGGCTTTCGGGGACATGATCTCGGACGGCGTGTCCAGCATTTGCATATCGAGGCTTCATCCCGAATACGTGGCAGAAAAATTTTCCTTGACAGGACCGAAGTTCTACTGGCTGACAGGGAACAAAGGTGACGACGTGGTCTCCCCGAAGAGCCTGTCTCACATCGTCAAGTCGGTAAAAAAGGATTCGAAGGGCAAGAGGACGATCGTTTTCCTCGATGGATTGGAATACCTTCTGCTATGGAACGATATGAAGAAGGTCCTATCATGCCTGGACGAGATCGGCAACATTTTAAAGGCCTGCGGCGGATTGCTCTATGTCAGCATCGATCCCCTGGCCTTCGAACAGAAGGACCTGGAGAGGATATGGTCGATGTTCCCGAGGATCGAGGCGTCTGAAATTGTCAAAGAACTAACTCAGCAAAACGCCTCAGTTTCGCAATCGAACGCTCATCTAGAGATCTCGGGTCGATCGGCATCAAAAGGATTGACCGCGTCTCCATGACAACATCGTTCAACTCTTCGAACATGACGTTCAGGACGTGGAAGTCGTTGTAAACGGAGAGGTGCTCGAACCCATCAAGGATGGCGACGGCGCCATTTTTACTTCTTAGAAACGATTCTATCACACCTTTCACAGCTGACGGCTGGTCCGGCGAAACGTTGCCGGGGCCGGCCCTTTGCGTCAGCCAGTAGTTCTTCATATTGCCGAAGGGCCACCTATCGAGGACCTGGCAGGGATGCATCCTAGAAACATAGATCATATCCTCTCCCATCGTCGAAAGCTTGGTGATGATCTCCATGGCGACCTCCATGCTCTCGTGAGTGATTATGTAAGTCATTCCATAATCCAGCGTCAGGGACCCCTTTTCAAGTGGCACTGTAACGTTGGAAATTCTCGAACTGCTCCTCGAGCAAGCATCAGCTGCCACTTTTTACCTCCCATTTTCAAAAAGATTTCAAATCTTATAATATTGTATGAGATATAATACATTTCACATCTACGCCGAGTTTTAATATTCAACGATGTTAATACATAAAAATCTGTAAATACTCGTCATATTTCCAACTTCATTACAAGTTTATGAGCAAAATGAAAAAAGATGTAATTCGGGGCATAATGACCCCGTAAGATCTTTCAGAAATGGTTCATGTTTCCAGCTATATAGCTGGCATATCCAGTCATGTCTAGAAGACCGTGGCCGGACAGGTTGAAGACGATGACCTTCTCCTCGTTCTTCTTCTTGGCTTCGAGCGCGAGGTCGATGGTCGCCTTGATCGCATGGCTGCTCTCAGGTGCTGGGATGATGCCTTCCGTCTTGGAGAACATCATCGCGGCCTCGTAGACCTCTGTCTGTTCGTAAGAGACGGCCCTTGCATATCCCTGGTCCACTACGGAGCTGACCGCTGGTGCCATTCCGTGGTATCTCAGCCCACCGGCGTGGATCGCCGAAGGCACGAACTCGTGACCTAGGGTGTACATCTTCAGCAAAGGGGTCATTCCAGCCGTGTCTCCGAAATCGTACTCGTAGGTGCCCTTGGTTATCGACGGTACGGACCTCGGTTCGACCGCGACGAAATCGATGTCGTTCTTCTTCTTTATCTTGTCACCGATCATCGGGAACGTGAATCCAGCGAAGTTGCTTCCCCCACCGACGCATGCGACCATGTGATCGGGTGTGACATCGATCTTCTCCAGCTGCGCCTTCGTCTCCTGACCTATGACGGTCTGGTGGAGCATGACGTGGTTAAGGACAGAACCCAGCGAATACTTGGTGTTCTTGGACCTGACGCATACTTCGATGGCCTCGGATATCGCCATTCCCAAGGAACCAGAGGTGTTCGGGTCCTTCTCGCGCATCGCCTTTCCGAACTCTGTCTCCAAGCTCGGGGAGGCGAAGACCTTCGCACCGTACGTCTCCATTATGTGACGCCTGTATGGCTTCTGCTCGTAGCTGGCCTTGACCATGAACACGGTGCACTTCATATCGAAGAACGCGCAGGCCATCGCGAGGGACGCGCCCCATTGTCCCGCGCCGGTCTCGGTCGTCAGGTTCTCGACGCCTTCCTTCATGTTATAATATGCCTGGGGTATTGCCGAGTTCGGCTTATGGCTGCCGCAGGGGGACATGTCCTCGCGCTTGTAGAATATCTTCGCGGGGGTCTTCAGCGCCTTCTCGAGCCTGACGGCCCTCTGCAATGGGGATGGCCTGCCCAGGAGGAGATAGGCATCGCGAACCTCCTCTGGTATGTCGATGTACTTGTCAGTGGACATCTCCTGCCTGATGGCAGCACGGGGGAATATCGCCTCAAGGGATTTGGCCTCGGCGGGCTTGTTCGTCTTCGGGTCAAGAGGTGGAGGTATAGGTACCGGCAGATCGGAAGCGATGTTATACCAATGCCTCGGGATCTCATCTACCCCAAGCTCGACCCTGATCTGATCATATTGGAGACTCATGGAATGGGGATTGGCGAATCGATATATAACATTTTTGAACTTTAATGTATATTATTGTACATAATAGATAAACTGGCGATGGAACGATATCGACATTTATCGTGATATTAAATCAATCTTGATCTTGCAAATACACATCATCCATTTTAGCAACGAACGGTAGGTTGAGCATATGATCGACATCAGATGCGAGAACGTCAAGAAAAGATGTCACCATCTCCAGGGCGTTGGCCAAAGGGCCTGCCCTCGTATGTGCTGACGAGCCTACAGGAGATCTCGACAAGAGGATGGCGGATAGTGCCGTCGCCCTAACGAGGAAGCTCAACGAGGAGAACAAGAGACGTTCGTCATCGTGACACATGACCCGGAGGCGGGCCAGAGGTCCTCAGCTTCGAGCGAGCGGCATCTGAGAACAGGGAGGTCGATCGGCGTTTCAGATCTTGCCGCACATGAAGCATCCGACCTTCCCGTCCACAGCGGTCAGCACCTGCCCTGGCTTCGAGCCTTCGCGGTAGACAGTGATCCCCTTACATCCTCTCCTATAGGCATCGGTGAACACATCGGCCACGTCATCTGGCGTCGAGCTTCGGGGAAGGTTGATCGTCTTCGAGACGCCGTTGTCGACGTGTTCCTGGAACCGCGCCTGCATCTCCACCTGGAGCAGCGGATCGATGTCGTGGGCGGTAACGAACACCTCGAGCATCGCATCAGGGATTCCCGGGACCTCGGACAAAGATGTGCCCTTCGACATCTCTTTCAGCACGAGATCGATGTCCAGTCCTTCAGCTTTGATCCTATCTAGGAACACATGATTGATGTCGACGAGCTCCTCGCCGTCGAGGACGTGCCTCGCCATGTAGAACGCGAAGTTCGGCTCGATGCCGCTCGAACAGCCTGCGATCATGCTTATCGTGCCAGTAGGGGCGATCGACAGAACGGTCGCGTTCCTCATCGGTACAGTTAGATTGCTCCCGTCGATGTTCGGGAAGGACCCCCTCGATGAGCCGATCGATGCGGACTCCTCCTTCGCCCTGTCCATCATGAAGCTCATAAGCCTTGAGGCCGTGTCTAAGCTCTCCCGTGAACCGTAGCGTTCGTTATTGAGCAGTAGCAGGTCGGCGAAACCCATGACACCGAGCCCCACCTTCCTGTTTCCCTTGACGACCTCATCGATCTGAGGGAGGGGGTACTTGCTCGCATCTATGACGTTGTCGAGGAACCTGATCGCCGTCGAGATGGTATCGCCGAGAAGCTCCCAATCGATCCCTCCACTGACATCGTCGTACATCTTCACGAGGTTTATGGATCCGAGGTTGCACGCCTCGAAAGGAAGCAATGGCACCTCGCCGCAGGGATTGGTCGATTCGATCGTCCCCATGTTCGGTGTCGGGTTCGCGCGTTCGATAGTGTCTAGGAAAAGGACCCCAGGATCTCCGGTCCTCCAAGCAGAGTCGCATATCTCCTCGAGGAGTCGCCTCGCCCTCATCTCTCCGGCCTTTGCGCCGCCACGAGGGTTCCTGAGCACGACGGTATCGTCGCTTTCAACAGCCGCCATGAACTCGTCCGTGATCCCGACCGAGATATTGAAGTTCGACATCGTCTGCTTGTCGTCCTTCGAATGTATGAACTGCAAGATGTCCGGGTGGTCGACCCTCAGAACGCCCATGGACGCCCCTCTCCTGCGGCCTCCCTGCCTTACCGCCTCGGTAGCCACGTCGAACACCTTCATGAACGAGAGAGGACCGGAAGCCTGGCCCGATGTCGACGCCACCACGTCGCCGCTCGGCCTTAGCCTCGAGAACGAGAACCCTGTCCCTCCGCCGCTCTGATGGATGATCGCCGCCCATTTGAGCGCATCGAATATGCCTTCTATGCTGTCCTCAACTGGAACGACGAAACATGCCGCCAGCTGTTGCAGCGCGGTGCCTGCGTTCATCAAGGTCGGGGAGTTCGGGAGGAACCTAAGCTCCTTCATGACCTCCAGGAACTCCTTAATCTCTAGCTCGGCGTCCCTGTCATCGTAGAGATGATCGACCGAAGCCACGTTCTCCGAGACCCTTTCGAGGAGCATCTCAGGGGTCTCGATGACGGCGCCATCTCCATCCTTCCTGAGATATCTCCGCTTGAGGACAACCATGGCGTTCTGCGACAGTGAAGGGGAGAGGGAAGGCATCGTCAATGACATGCGAACGACAAGGTAATGAAAATTGCCCTCTCGAAGAGAAAACGATTATCATGCTCCTGCCCAATGACATAGTTGAGCTGGACATGAGATATGCAAAGAAGATCGAGTCCGATGCAGCCGAAGTGATCGAGAAGGCGGAGAAGCACTTTTCGAAGGCTGGCCTGAAGGTAACTGACAGGTCTGAAAGCAGGATATGCATGGAGAACGAGGAGGGTTTCGTCACCGTGCAGGTCAGGGTGATGACCACGGGGGAGTTGGACATCATCACGGAAGGTTTCGATGTGAGGGTTAAGCAATTTCTGACGATGGTGAGGTGAGGCGGAATGAAGTTCAAGGACACAAGGGAACCGATGGGCAAGAGCCCCGTCGCGGAAGGCCAGGTATTGAAGGTCAAGATCGTCGATGTCGGTAAGCAAGGGGACGGCATCGCCCGTATCGAGGGACTGATAATATTCGTAAAGGGTGCGAAGGTCGGCGAGGAGATCGACGTCAGGGTGTCGAAGGTCGGCAGGTCGTCAGCTTTTGCCGATAAGGTCGAGGCGCCTACCGAGTGACGGTCCTGTCGAATCCGGAGCCTGATATCCTTACGAGCGGGATGCAGGCCGCCATTAGCTTTCCGGCCATTTCTACATCGGCCTCCGACGGCGAAGGCTCAGTTATCCCGTTCTAGGGATAGTCGTTCAACATGTTCCCTAAGAACTGGATGATCGTCGACTCCTTGGCGCAAGGCCGCATCTGCTCTCCGATCCTCTCGATCTTGGCCTGGTCGATGAAGCCAGGGATGACCCTCATGGATATCTTGACGTACTTCCCCTTGACGATCCCAAGCGACGTTTTCAGATTCTCCAGGTAGGCGGTCGTCCACTCCAGGTCCTTCCCGATGAGCTTGGACCATGTCTCCCTGTCGTCCAAGGGGGCCTTTATCTCGAAAACGAACCTGTCCGCATAGTTGAGAACTTCCTTCAGGAAGTTCGGGTCGTTACCGGACGTCTTCAATGAGACCGTGACGCCTCTCTGGGTCAGGACCTTCGCCAAGGCCTTGACCTCCTTGCCCTGCATGGCGGGGTCCATCCCTCCGATGAACGCCCTCTTCACGGTCTGTGCGGTCATTTCTGTGACGACCTTCTCAAGGGTCATCTCCTTTCGGTCCTGCCTGTTGTACAAGCAGTAACCACATTTCAGTGGGCATCCGGAAACGAAGACGCTCGCCATGTCCCCGCTTCGGGCGATCGAGATGACCATCATGATCGATGATTCTCATTGAAGGAAAATCTATCTTCCCATTGGATCATTTCCAAACCAGCGAGTTCGGGGACAGCACCCTCTTGTTCGTAACGATCGTATCAACTAGCTCGTGAGGCGTCAGTTCAAAGGACTGGGCGATGTCCGTGAACCCATCATGGACCTTAGACGTCCTTCCCGTGTCAATGTCCTCAAGGTCAGCGATCTTGATCTCGCTGGCTACGACATAGAACGTCTTGCCAGCCGTCATGCACGTCGCTGCCATGGCTCTGGTCCCGACCTTGTTCACGACGCCTTTCCTGGTTATGGCGTCCGCGCCCACCAGGCAATAATCGACCTCATCGATCACGGAGCCGACCATGCTGTCCGGTATCATCTTGACGTGCACCTTGTGCGAGGCCAGCCTCTTCACCGTCGTCCTTCCCTCGCCCATTGGCAGGGATTCCGTGACGTATACGACGATATCGTTCTCCGACAGCTGCCTCAGTATCGTCGACATGACGGTCCCTGAGAAGGACATCGTCAGGACCTTCCCCCCCTGAACGAGCCCGAGGAACTTATCGGCTATCTCGCTGGCAGCGTTCATCTCTTGCTGCAGCGTCCTATCGACGTGCTCGGCCATGGCATCGTTCCAGTTGTTGTATGTCGGGTCGATGGCCGTTGCCTCCACAATGTCGGCGATGTTCTGGAAAGGGGCCATGCTAGGCTTGGCGACCCGAAGCTCTTTTGCGAACTCCTGCCACTCGACCCTGGTCATCGATCTATTGGTGTTCAGCAAGGAGCGCAGGTTCTGAAGGAGTCTCGAGGTCATCTCGGAGCAACCAGAGACTGAATCCTCTTTGATGCCACTGATTATAGAGGCGATGGCCGGACGCATGGAAAACGAATGAGCGTCATTGGCAATATTATTATCTGTGCCATTACAGCACAGATGATCTCACGCCTCGACGTTGCTCACGATGACCTCATCCGAGATCTTCTCCAACATCTTCAGCTGCTGGTCGTAATGGTCCTTCGGGTCAAGGCTGATGATGAAGTTGCTCCCGCAGTTCTCACCGATCTTCCTCTGGGCGTTCTTCATCACGTTCAGAACAGGCTTGAACCCGTTCCACATCTCCAGCACATCGAGGCCGTTCAGGACGACGATCCCGTTCTCGTTCTCCGACAGGAATCCATGGAGATAGTCCTCGAATACCTTCAGGTTCATAGGGGGGATGCACTCGTCGTTAGGCCTTGGGGACAGCCATTTCGCCGTCAGGGGCTCGTTCAGGTCCGTGAACTGGTTCATCAGCTGCGACGGTGAATGCTTTGAAATGTACAATGTAGGCCTGCCTTTCGCAAGCTCCTTTCTGAGAAACTGGTGCGTTCTCAGGGGGACCCTCTCCTCGATAAGATACATCTTGCCGTTCTTGAAATCCATGTTCTCTTTCTCCTTCCTAGGAAAGCTCAGAGGTTGCGAGAACTAGGTCGTTCTACGTCGATACTTTGACAATAAAAGGGCAAGCCCGTGAAACGAGCGGTGAATCAGAAAAAGCGCAGGTCATTTAACGATGGATGTATCGGAAAAAACAAGAACGCAAATATGGGATCGATCAGGGCCAGCATTGAAGATCTTGTTCATATGCGTCACGATCGAAAAGTTGGAAAAATATGGATGTTAAAATCCCGTCGAAATAGCGTGTCGTGTTGGACGATCACTCCAAGTCCTTTACGCGCAGCGGTTCTATCCCTCTCGTCAGGAACTTCTCGACCGTCTCCTGGGGCTTGTCGACCCTTAGAACGAGCACTGCCCCGTGCTTCCCGCTGAAGGCGTACGAGTAATCGATGTTGATCTTTGCCGCGCCAAGGATGTCCGCCATCTCCCTGAGCCCGCCAGGCACGTCCCTCATCCTCACT
>JAJFUT010000093.1 GCA_021372315.1 Methanobacteriota archaeon | reverse complement strand
GCGAGGGGCCGGCCCAGGACGTCGTCCTTACTTCGGGACGCTACTGTTATTAATATTTTTGAAGGAGTATCATAATTCCAACTTGCCCTTTATTTATCTGGACAGGTTACAATTAAATCGATAGCCAGCATGTTATCCAGTCATTTCAATATTAATTAGAAATAGAAAACGATTTATATCTTCGACATAATAAATGTTAAAAAGAGAATCATCTAAATCACTTAATTTAAGGGGAGTATGTTTCAATGGTCGAGAGAGGCTTTAACAAAAAGGATGAAACGTTGGTCGAGATCCTGATGGGAACAGGGATGCCGAAGAACGTAGCAAAGACACTGGCTTATTTGAGGAAGAAAGAAGAGACGACCTCTGTGGACATCGAACTTTCCACTCAGCTAAGGCAACCCGAGGTCTCCATCGCCATGCAGGAGCTCAGAAGGCGCAAGTGGGTCATCAAGCGCGATATAAAGAAGGAAGGAAAGGGCAGGCCCGTTCATTCGTATAAGCTGGCCATTCCATTCGATAAGATAATAGAGACTCTGGAGAAGGAGGAACGCAAGCGCATCGAAAGGATCGAGGCGAACATCGAGCTTCTCAAGCAGCAGTCCCAGGGACAGAGCTTATAAGCTCCCCCTATCTTTCCTATTTTTTCGATCTATATCTTTCCTTGACATCAATTCCGTCCTTGCCAGCGACCACGACGCTCGTAGCCATCCTCAGGAACAACCCTGTCTCGACGACGCCCGGTATCTGTTTCAGCTGTATCTCCAGCGAGTAGGGGTTATCGATGCTGTCGAACCGGCAGTTATAGATGACGTTCCCGTTGTCGGTGATGAACGGCTCCGCCCCGCCCTTCAGCTCGGGCCTGCATCCAAGCGCCTCGAGGTGCTTCCTCGTCCTTCCATGCCCGAACCTTGTCACCTCTATCGGCAGGGGGGACTTCGTCCCTAGGACGTCCACGATCTTCGAGTCGTCGACGACGATGATCTCCCTCTCGGAAATGTACGCCACCATCTTCTCCCTTAGCAGCGCCCCGCCCATGCCCTTGATGAGGTCGAGGTTGCCGTCGACCTCGTCCGCGCCATCGATCGTCAGGTCGATCGAGTCGACCTGGTCCAGTTCGAGCAACGGGATGCCTAACTTCCTAGCCTGCTCTTCGGTCGCCTTCGAGGTCGGCACTCCCTGCAGCTTGTAGCCCTGCGTCACGAGGCGGCCGATCGCCTCGACGGCGAAATATGTCGTGCTCCCGGTGCCCAGGCCGAGGACCATCCCGTCCTCGACGAACTCGACGGCCTTCTCCGCCGCCGCCTTCTTCAGTTCGCCCAATTCAATCACCGAAGTTCTTCTCGATCGCCTCGGTCAGCCTGTCGACGACGAAATCATTGACCTTCTTCCCCTTTTCGGCGGTCGCCTTCCTCGCGTCGCCGACGAAGTTGTCGGGGTAGAACCTCTGAGGGTCGCGAACTACCATGAAATTGGGACCGATGGAGCGTCCCTTCTTCCTCTTCTTCTTGACCAGGTCTGGTCTCAGGGCCATGATCCTCGATGTCTCGATGATGCCTCCGTGGCCGTCCTCCTCCCCGCCGCATATCTCATCGTTCATCCTGTAAGCGTAATCGTAATCCGTGAGGACCATCAACCTAAGGTCCTCGTACTTCCAGACAAGCTCCTCGGCGGCCGATTTGAGCGCGGCCATGTGGATCGTTCCCGCGTGTCCCGTCAGGAGGACGATCTTCCGAACACCGTGGAAATAGAACGAATCGACGAGGTCGATGGTGAGCGCCTTGAGCGTCTCCATCCTCACCCCGATCGTCCCGGCCATCCTCTTCGTCGAGCTGTGCTGCCCGTAAGCGACCAAAGGTGCGATGAGGCATCCCGTCCTCTTCGCGACCTCCTCGGCGACCGCCAAGGGCTGTATCGCGTCCGTCCCTAGGGGGAGGTGCGCTCCATGGGCCTCGACCGCTCCGAAGGGCAAGATGACGACAGGCCCCTTCTTAACCGCCTCGGCGAACTCCGCCGAGCTCATCTCCGATATCCTCATTTTCCCGCCTTCTTCTTCGGCGCGAGCAGCTTGGTCCCGCAGACGGGGCACAGCCCTTTCGAGAGCGAGTCCTTGTTGAACTGCTCCTGAAGCCTCTTATTTATTTCATCCAGCCTCTCGTCGGGAATGTTCTTTTCGCACTTGGGACAGTACATGACCTGCCATCGTCGAAGGCATAGATATTTCCATCGAGCCAAAGTTGATGATGCAACACTGCCATCGGCGGTCCGTGAAGCTAGCAGCCCTGTTCTCAGGCGGTAAGGATTCCGCATACGCCATCCATCTCGCGGAGCAGATGGGCCATGACGTCGACCTCTTGGTGACCATGGTGCCGAAGGACCCATACGCAATGCTGTTCCACACGTTGAACCTCGACCTCATGCCGCTGCACTCGGAATCCATGGGCCGGGAGATATCCATGGTCCGCACGAGCGGGGACGAGAAGGAGGACCTCGCCGCGCTGAAGGCCGAGCTTTCAGGCATGGACGTCGAAGGCATCGTGACCGGCGCCATCGCCTCGGACTATCAATGGGACAGGATCAACGGCGTCTGCGAGGAGGTCGGCCTGAAATGCTTCTCGCCTCTCTGGCGAAAGGACCAGGAGATGCTCATAAGGGACATGGTCGCCGCCGGGATCAGGGCGATCGTCATCGGGACGTTCGTCGAAGGCATGGACCAAAGATGGCTGGGTCGGGAGCTGGACGCCGATGCGATCGATGAGCTGATAGCACTTCGCGAAAGATACGGCATCAACGTGTCCGGCGAGGGCGGGGAGTACGAATCCTTGGCGGTCGGATCCCCTATGCACAGGAGACCGATCGAGATACTTGACAGCAGGAAGGAGTCCGACAGGAGCTCCTCGAGGATGTTCGTCACGAAGGCAAGGCTACTCTGATCCGGACACTGCCTTCCTGCATTCCTCTATCAGCCTCCCAAGGTCGGGCATCTGGTGTGTGTCCTCCGGGACCCAGACGTACACGAGCACGCCTTCCTTGGAGACCAGGAACACGGACCTGCAGGCGCGTCCCTTGAACCAGCTGTCCTCGGGGCATAGCACTCCGAAGGCCTTCGCGACCTTCCCGTCAACGTCGCTGAGGAGGGTGAACGGCAACTTCATGTTCGCGATCCAGGCAGCGTGCGAATAATAGGTGTTCGTGCTGATTCCGATGACCTTGACGCCGATCTCGACGAAGCGTTCGTAATTATCGCGGACCTCGCCCAGCTCTATCGAGCAGAGCATTCCGAAGTCGGAGGGATAGAAGAGGACCAGCACCGGTCCTCCAGCCCTGATGTCGCTGAACCTCACGGCGGTATTGCTCTCATCAGGGAGCTCGAAGTCGATGACCTTGGTGCCGATCGGCGGCGCCTTGCCTGTGATCATGAGGGGGAGAGCCGCTCGCATCGTTCAAAATCGTTTTGGTGCCTCACTCCTCGGCTAGGGTCTCCAGGAACGCCAAGAGCTCGTCGTAGTCAGGCTCGAGCGACGGGTTCTCAGGCGCCCACGAGTACCTGATGATGCCCTTCCCGTCGATGATGAAGACCGCCCTGTAGCTGGCCCCCCCCTCAAGATAGCCGTAGGCATCGTCCGTCCGTTCGGGCATGATGTTGTACGCGGTGCTGACCCTTGTGGTATTGTCGCTGAGCAACGAGAACGGCAAATCGAGGGCTGCGACGTAGGCCGCATGCGAATAATAGGTGTTGGTGCTGATCGGGAGCAGCGTGCAGAGCCTATTGAACTGTTCATAGAGCTCCTTGAACGCCTTGATCTCGACCGAGCACATCATCCCGAAGTCCGCCGAATAGAACGCGAGCAGGACAGGCTTTTCCCCGAGGAGCGAGCTGAGGCGGACCAGCTCGTTGCTCTCCTTCGGAAGCTCGAAGTCGGGCGCGACCGTGCCAACTGGCAGACCCAGTATCCTCGTCATTTTCTCGGTCTTCTCCTTTCTAGATCAATATCTTGCCTTCCCTCATGACCTGCTCGCCGTCGATGTAGACGTCGGGCCTGAGCACGAGGCAGTCCAAATGGATGAGCGCATGGGCATCGTTCTCGAGGTTCATCCCTATGGCGAAGTGCACGGTACCGCCGACCTTCTCGTCCTCTAGGATGTTGCACGACATTCTCGCGTTCGGGTTCAGCCCTATGCCGAGCTCGCCTAGGTGACGTGTGTTCCTCTCCTCGTCCTTCAACCCCCTCTCCCTGGCCTGGGCGGCCGAGCGCTCTAGCAGGTCGCCGAACTTCTTGGCGGTCTCCTTCCCCGTGACCTCGGCGACGTAGCCCCTGTCGAACCTCACCCTGACGGGAACGTCGGGCCGTTCAGCGCTGGAATCCAGGTCGACGGTGCCGTCAAAGACGATGACGCCCTCTGTCGTCCCGTTGGCTGGGGACATGTACACCTCTCCGGTCGGCAGATTGCCGCCAGAACCGGGAAGCGTGAAGTCCCCGTCGTCGTAATGGCCCTTTCGACCCGCTATGCTGAACTTGACGTCAGTGCCGCCCGGTGACGTGACCCTGACCTCCTTTCCGGAGTCGACCTTCTCCTTGAGGTTCTTGGCGTTCTTCCTGAGCTCGGCATAGTCGATCGTCACGCTGCGCTCGAAGATCTCCCTCGTGCAGCTGGGCGACCAGAACGAGCGGCTGCGCTTATCCCCATCGAGGACCTTGTCGTAGACATGGGAGTATTTGTTCCCGTCCCTTCCGACATATCCGATCTGCATTCCGTACGGGTCCTTCCCGATCCTCCCCCTGCAGATCGATATTATCACATCTGGCTCGCTCTTGATCGCATCGATGACGACCGGATCGGCGAAGGTGAAGTTGTCCTTGTCGTCCTGGATGACCATGACCGGCCTCGCCTTCAAGGCCTTGGCCTGAGCGAACAGTTCCTGGCATATCTCGAAGACATCGCCTCCGAAGCTGGTGATCATTAGAACGCGCTCTCCCTCTTTAACTGCCAGACATTCCGTGAGCGCGACCTTGGCCGCCTCGCGGAGCTTTGCATCGTCCGCCATGCATTCTGGAGTGCAGGGCGGATTATAAATTCATATGGAATGAGATGGAATGGCAAGGATCATCTTTCCGGAACGGCTTGTTTTTTTCCGGGGAGTTGACGATGGTCGATCTCGAGCCGATCATGACGGAACCGGCGGTCGTGAAAGTGAAGGTTCCGAAGGAGCGCAGGTACAAGGTCAAAAGGAAGCGAGCGTCTAACGTCCCAAGGGGGGATCAGAGGGCGATGAACATGAGGAGGAGATAAGGATGGACGAACGGACGAAGGAGCTGGTGGCCATCGCGGCATCGGTCGCCGGACATTGCCAGCCCTGCTTCAGGCACCATCTCGGGAAGGCCAAGGAGCTCGGCATCGAGT
>JAJFUT010000086.1 GCA_021372315.1 Methanobacteriota archaeon | reverse complement strand
TCGATATCCGGGTCGACGACAGCCCCGAACCGCTGGCCGAGCTCAGACGGCTGCTCACGATCAAGAGGGCATACGACCACGCGGACAAGGGCGACCTCGAGATGGAGAGGGGCGACATGGCCAAGGCCCTGTTCCACTATTCCACTGCTGAATCTATGGTGCCGGACAACATCGAGATGATGTTCTGGCACGCAGTGACGCTGGCCAACAACGGGCATCACGACGACGCGAAGCACCTGTTCAGCTTGGTCTTCGAGAAGGATGAAAAATGGCGCGAGCTCGCGAGACGCCTCGTGCCTTCGGGGCTGCTGAAGGTGACGGACGAGCAGCTCGAGAGGATCGTGAAGGTCAAGACCCGCCAGTGCAGTATAAAATAACCGGAGCCCGATAGGAGAACGATCAGATGAAGGACTCTATGCTGGAGAGGAACGACATCGGCGTGCTCCATGTGCTGCTGCGCGATTCCAGAGCATCAGAGCAGCAGATAGCCGAGATCGTGAACATCGCGCCGAGGGGGGTCGAGGTGCGGATGGAGAACATGATCAAGGAAGGGGTCATACGCTCCATGACCGCGAAGCCCAGCCTCGCCTCCCTGGGGGCGAGGAGCGTGCTCGTCTACGGCAAGAGCCGCCTGAGGTCGATCGAGGAGGCGCTGTCCCATCTCGGAGGGAACGAATCGATCGCTTGGATCGCGCATTCGACGGGCGGGAGGTTCTACGCAGCGCTTCATCTGAAGAAGGGCGAGGACATCGATGCGGCCGTCAGATCGGTCGAGAGCGGCGCGATGATGCTCCGCCCGACGGCGGCGGTGAGGGAGCTCTTCGACCTCACTGGTCCCTATCGCTATTCTTCGCTGGACTGGAAGATAGTCTATTCCCTCAAGGACGACCCCCGGAAGGCTCTGCAAGACGTAGCGATCGAATTGGGCGTCGCGGAGGCGAAGGTCGTCGAACGGTTCGAGAAGATGGTCGTGAACGGCGTCCTGGACTTCTCGATCGACCTGGACACGAACTCGGTATCGAACCTGCTGTGCATGTTCCATGTCGAGAGCCTGCATCCGGAAGGCACCGAGTCCGCCGTCGAGGATATCATGACGAAGCATTCGCCGAACATGCTCTTCTTCAACACGTATTCGAACATGCGGCACATGCTGACGGCAATGGCCGTCGTGGATGATTTCGAGGAGGTCAAGGCCATCGTCCGGTCGCTCCAGGAGAGGGAGGAGTTCGCTTACATCGAGGCGGACCCGATCATCTCGTCGACTCTGCTGAAGACCTGGTGCGACAAGCTGATCATGAAGAAGGGGGATCCTTCTCTTAGAAGATGAGATGAAAAGTGAGATGGAAAGGTTTTGATCAAGCGTCAGGCCAGAGCTTCACCGACTCTTCCCTTAGCTTGAACTTCATGATCTTGCCGCTGGCGGTGAGCGGGAACTCGCTGACGAACGCCACGTACTTCGGGATCTTATACCAGGCGATCTTGCCGCGGCAATTGTCCTGGATGTCCTCCTCCGTCAGCTTCGCGCCCTGCTTGAGTATGACGAAGGCCGCGCATTGCTCGCCGTACTTCTTGCTCGGAACGCCGACCACCTGGACATCCTGGACCCCTTCGATATGATATATGAAGTCCTCGACCTCCTTCGGGTAGATGTTCTCCCCGCCCCTGATGATCATGTCCTTCAGGCGGCCGGTGACGGAGAAATATCCGTCCTTGTCCCTCATCCCGATGTCGCCGGAGTGAAGCCAGCCATCCTTGTCGATCGCCTTGGCGGTCTCTTCAGGCAACTTATAATATCCTTTCATGACGTTGTGCCCGCGGCAGCAGATCTCGCCGTTCTCATAGTCCTTGCAGAACTCCCCGGTCTCGGGATTTATGATCGCCACCTCGATGCCAGGATAAGGCCTGCCGACCGTGGAGCACTTCCTGCCCATGTCCTGCTCGTCGTACCTCGTCTGCGTCATCCCCGGCGAGGTCTCGGTCAGCCCGAAGACGTTGGTGACCTCCCTCATGTTCATCTTATTGACGCAATCCTGCATCGTTTTTACAGGACAGGGCGAG
>JAJFUT010000055.1 GCA_021372315.1 Methanobacteriota archaeon | reverse complement strand
TCCCGCTCGCCACATTCCCTACCGAATCGATTATCGTCATGTCGATGCTCACATACTTGCCCTGGATGGAGCTAGCGGCATCGAAACTATACCTGAGTTCCAACTGCCCGTCGGCACCCGTGTTGTAAACGTAGTAAACGTTGACGTACTGCACGTCGAAGTTGCTGAAGAACGGCGACCAATGGTACGTGAACTCCTGCCCCATCGATATCCCGAGGAAGGTGACGACCGTACTCACGGTGAACGTATCCGTTTCGGCCAGCAGGTGGTCGTACATCTCCTGGCCGATGGGGAAGGTCAGCTGTCCCTGATTTTGCTGCTGCACGGCGATCACCGTCGTGTCATCCCCGATGTATTGTGTCTCGTTGCTTATCGACATGAACAGGATCAGTTCCCTATCTGCGATCATATCCGATGCGCTGAACGAATAGGGCAGGACCAGCTCATATCTCGAGCCAGTGTCGACGAGCTGCAGCTGCGACGGGTCGACCTCCATCTCTGTTATCATCGGCGGTATCTCGATCGTAGCGTCGTCGGGGTCGATCGTGATGGATATGCTCATGGTCTTCAATCCGAACTTCGCATCCAGCCCTATGCCCATGATGGCCTCTGTGCCGTTGAAAACGATCTTGAACTGCTTCTCGGGCGGAAGGTCGTCAAGGTCGAAGGAGAGGCTGACGACGACCTCGGTCCATTCCCCGGCCTTCAGATCGGTCCGGTCGCTCTGAGACTCCGCCAGCGGGAATCCGTCGGTATCGGTCAGGTTCAGCAAGAAATCGAAGTCCTCGATGTCGAAGTACCCGCCATTGTAAATGCCGATGGGAAGTTCGGCGTGGACGGTGTTCCCTTCCATGCTCCAAAAGTCACTATTGTCCTCATCGTCAGGCAGGTCGAAATCCAGCCCCCCTGTGGCCAAGGGCACCGTCGTGAGGAGGATGATCGCGACCGCGATCAAAGTAACTATGATTATGCAGATTCGGACCGCTACGAGGCTCCATCGCATGAGACGTATTAGCACAGTCTGGGTTTATGAATCTTACAATGGGGTTATCGGTCTTGAGAGGGTGTCGGATCGCATATCCTCATGATATCACATCATCGATCCGACCATGATGATAAAAAAAGGTCGAACCATTATCAGGGCCGTTCCAAAAATCACTAATATGGCATGCGGAATCCCTCGTCCGGACCCCAAATGACCGACGCGATCGACATCGAGTGCCCGAACTGCGGCAAGACCATACGCTCGAACGTTGAGAACTGCCCTCATTGCCACATCCAGCTCAGATTCCTCGACATCAAGGACCTAGAGGCTGTGGCCAAAGGATATGTGGACGAAGGTAACGAAAGCGCCTCAGCTAAGCGTGATGAGAGCGCAAGTGACGGTTCCGATTCGAAGCGTTTCATCGGCAAGCTTTTTGGACGAGGAAGGAAATGACCGCCTTGGTCGTTCACGACCGCACTGGTGTCAATTCATGAGCGAACTCAGGGTCCGCAAGCGTGGACGAATGCGGGAGAAGGACATCAAGCAGATGTCCGAAAAGCTGTCTGGAGACCTCGGCGTCGAGATATTCGGCGTCAACGACGTCGTCGACATGGCCGAGTCGTCCGAGTTCAGCGTCATATTCGTCAACGGAGAGATCCTCGCGATGGTCACGCAGGGGCGGCCTTTCCTGACAGTAAGAGGGTTCCTGAAGTATAAGGCGACGAAGAGGTTCATCACGGTGGACATGGGAGCGGTGCCCTTCGTCACGAAGGGGGCCGATGTCATGGGTCCCGGGATCGTCGACGCTGACCCGGAGATTCAGCCGGGCGACCTGGTCTGGGTGCGCGACATGAAGTTCCTGAAGCCGCTCGCTGTCGGCGAATCGCTCGTATCGGGAAAGGAGCTTGCGGATAGAAGGCCAGGCAAAGCGATCAGATCCCTCATCTATGTCGGGGACAAGCTCTGGAAGTATGGCGAAGAGGAAGGTAAGAAATGAGCGAAGGCCCGAACATCGATGTCAAGGCCTTCAAGCCTGACGCGCGAAGAGACTGGGACGTGCTGGCGATCCTGGTGGTCACACCACTCCTCATCCTATCTATTTTCCTGATACCGGACAGCTCGCTCAGGATCGTCCTCGGACTTCCCTTCCTGCTGTTCTTCCCCGGTTACGTGACCGTTCTGGCATTGTTCCCCGAGAACGAGAGCCTCGAGACGCTCGAGAGGGTTGCCCTGTCCTTCGGTCTGAGCATCGCCATCGCACCTCTGATCGGATTCGGCCTCAACTATACCCCGTTCGGTATCCGCCTCGTGCCGATACTCGCATGTCTGTCGATATTCAACATGGTCGTCGCACTGGTCGGTCAGTATAGGCGCAACATCTCCGTCGCTCCATACCTGCCATTCGATCCGATCAAGCTCTTCAAGGACTCGTTCGGCTCGATCAGAAAGGAGAAGGGATTGGACAAGGCGCTGACGATCATCCTGATCATTTCCATCTTATCGTCGGTCGTGGCGCTCGTGTATGTCATAGCCGTCCCAAGGGAGGGGGAGAGCTTCACCGAGCTCTACATCCTAGGGCCTGGCGGGAAGGCCGAAGGGTACCCGCACAACCTCACCGTCGGGGAGGAGGCGTCGATCATCATAGGCATCTCGAACCACGAGCACGAGACGGTGAACTATACCGTAGAGCTCTGGCTTGTGAACGCCACCTTCGTCGACAACGAGACGCAGGTCAACGAGATGTACTTCTACGACAGCTTCAGCATCGTGCTGGACCACACGGACGTCGACCTGGAAGGCAACTGGACCAAACAATGGGAAACGCTATACACGTTCTCCATCAACAAGACCGGCTCCTACAAGCTATGGTTCCTGCTGTATAAGGACGGGGCGCCCTTGCTTCCGTCGACCCCCGAGCTCGAAAGGATGGCCGACTTCACCAACACCTCTGCGGAGGAAAGGATAGTCCTGGCGGTCAAGAACGACGTGCAAAGCCTGAACCTCAACCTGCGCATCGCCGCGGCATGAGATCTCTCGACCTAAGGCGGCTATAATTCATGCCGATGGTATAATATTTAAAAAGGGGTTCTCATCACCCGTTCATATGTCCAGTCCGGTCAAGCTCTTCGCCGTCACGGTGAATTGGATGCGAGGCAAGGATACACTGGAGTGCATATCATCACTTTACGATTGCGGATTTGACGACATCGAGATAGTCGTCGTCGACAACGGCTCGAAAGACGGTTCCGTCGAGGCGATCGCAGAGGCCTTTCCCAATGTCGTTCTCATTCTTAACGATTCCAACCTCGGCTATTCCAAGGCGGCGAACCAAGGCATCTCATTGTCGATGGAACGGGGCGCAACCCACGTCCTCGTCATCAACAATGATGCGGTCGGCAGCGGCGATTTCGCGATGAAGATGATGGATGCTTTCGATAGGCATCCTCGGGCAGGCATTCTGGGCTGCAAGATCCTCTATCACGCAACGGACAGGATCTGGTACGCGGGCGGATACTACAACAAATGGGTCGGATATTCGAAACACAACCACATGGACGAGGTCGACAGGAACGACCTTGACGAGACGACGACCGACTTCGTCACTGGATGCGTCATGCTCATCCGGGCCGAAACGCTGAAGGATGTCGGCCTCTTCGACGAGCGCCTGAACATTTACTGTGAGGACCTGGACTTCTGCCAGAGGGCGTTCGAGAAGGGATGGGAATCATGGTTCGTGCCAACGGCGACCGTCTATCACAAGGTCTCCCTGTCGACAGGAGTGAGCGGGTCGAACCAGATGACGCCCTACCGTTCATACTATTATGCTAGGAACATGCTATTGACCGCCTGCAAGAACGGCAAGGGGATCAGAAGACTGACAAGGTTCTACGGCCAGTTCCTCGTGGTCCTGCCGTACTATTTCTTCTTCATAGCGATGAACCATTCAAAGGGCTCGTTCAGAAAGTACATCGCCGGCCTCTTCAAGGGGCTGAAGATGCAGGTCGATGGAAAGGACTGATGTTGATATTGATCGGGTCTGCATCTCATAGGGCCCGATCATCCATGCTCAGGCGTCTGGAAGGACCGTCGCCTCGTCCATCGACGGCAGGGAAAAGGACAGAACCGCGTGCATCTTCTTCGTTGACAGGCCGCGGTCGATTATTTATATCTCTGGCTATCAGCAAAGGCTTATTAATCAATTTGACGATACCAAACAGCAATAGGGATGGTTATGCCGATACTCAAGAAGCCTTTGAAGAGGGGCAAGGACGATGTCGCCCCAGTTGAGACCGACCAGTACATCGACCTCGGAGCGATGTTCTTCCCAGAGGACTCCACCGCCGGCGGTTCAGGGGTCAAGGTCGCTGAGATATACCGTTTCGAGGACCTCGGCGGGATGACCCAGCCTGTCTACGACGGCAACGTGCTGCTCATCGATTACAGCAACATGGCCAACGACACCAACGAGCTGAAGCGTGTCACCAACGAACTAAAGAACGTGGCCAGGGACTGCAACGGGGACGTCGCAGCGATCGGCAACAACCTGATCGTCGTCACGCCGAACGGCATGAGGATCGACAGGAACAAGATGCGCGGCGGGTTCAGGTAAGACCGGAGAGGTTCCGGCCTCTCCCGCTATCAATTTTTACCTTTTCCTCAGCTTGAGCGTCACAAGGCATCTTCCATCCTATCCTATTTGTTCACGTTCATTGCATCGGATATCTTCATCATCGGCTCGACCCCGTCCGGCATTTAAATATTCTCAAGGAGATACAGTTCCGTGGCGGAATACAAGGTCATCCACGACAGCGTCCATGGCAGCGTGAAGGTCGAGGGGTTCTTCGTCGACGTCATGCACAGGCCGGAGATGCAGCGCCTCCATGGAGTGCACCAGCTCGGCATGGCATACCTTGTTTTCCCGGGAGCGCACCACACCCGAATGGAGCATTCTCTCGGCACGTTCTTCCTCGCGGGGAAGATGGCCGATGCCTTGGGCATAAGCAGGGAGGACAGGACGATCGTCCAGTCGGCAGCCTTCCTTCACGATATCGGTCATTCGCCGTTCTCCCACACGCTCGAGGCCGTACTGGAGCACAGGACCGGAATGACGCATACGGACGTCGGCAAGGCGATGATCTCCGGGGACCTTCGCGTCTGGAACGACGACGAGGAGGAGGTCATCGGCGCTCAGGGAACGATATCCGAACTGCTCGAGGCCAACGGTGTCGACGCGGACCTCGTCTCGGACATAATCGTCTCGCCGGACGATCCGAACGTCAACGGCCAGAGCACTTTGGCGGTGGACGATGGCCAGGCTCACTTCAACCAGGACAAGTTCATGCGCCAGATGATACACGGACCAGTGGACGTCGACCAGATGGACTACCTCCTCAGGGACGCTCACTATACGGGCGTCGCCCACGGCACGATCGATCTCGATCGCCTGTTGGACACGATGGAGCTGCACAACGGCGACGTGACGATCAGGAAGAACGGCATAGTCGCGGTCGAAGGGCTCATGGTCGCCCGTTCGCTGATGTACACATCCGTCTACTTCCACAAGACCGTACGCATAGCGGAGATGATGCTGTGCAAGGCGGTCGAGCAGGGGTCTGAGAATGTCATCGAGACGATACACAGGGACACCGATTCCGCACTTCAGGAGAAGCTGTTCAAGGACGGAGGCGACGCCGCGAGGATAATGACGATGCTCAAGTTCCGCCATCTGTACAAGAAGGCCTTCGCCTTCTCGATCGGCGACCTCGACGAGGACCAGCTCAACGTACTTTCAAAATTGACAGATTACGATCACAGGAGGACGAAGGAGAGGGAGATCGCGGAGAAGGCGAACATAACCGAGGCCGACGTCATCGTCGACATGCCTACCAAGGAGATCCTTCTGACCGAGCCCAGGATAGGCAAGACCGAAGTTCCGATCTGGAACGGGGAAAGGGTCCGCTCGCTGTCGAAATACTCTCCTCTGGCCAAGGCGATACAGTCCCGTGGCGTGAACGATTGGGCCGTGCTCGTCTCCTGTCCAGAGAAGCACAAGGAACGTGTGCGGAAGGCGACCGAGCGCTGCATATTCGACTGAATCGCGTTCATTGAGCGAATTTTAAATCAAAGATGTTCCAATCTCTTTCAGGATGATCTTGGACATCGTTCTGTTGGCCTTCGGCATAGCTACGATCTATCTCGGAGGTCAGCTTCTGATCGACGGGTCCAGCAGCATCGCGAAGAGGTTCGGCATGCCCGCATTGCTCATCGGGGTCATGATCATCGCCCCGGGCACGTCGGCTCCGGAACTGTTCCTTGGCGCCATATCCGCAGCCCAGGGGGTGCCAGGGGTGTCCGTCGGCAACGTCATAGGCTCCACGGTCGCGATCGTCACCCTGGTTCTAGGGATTGGCGCGATCATCGCTCCGATCATTTCGAGGTTCGACGAGGTCAGGAGGGAATCGTACGTCGCTGTCATCGCGGCGGTCCTGTTCCTCTTGATGGCCTTGGACCGGAGGATCGTATGGTGGGAGGGTGTCATCATGCTCGCCACCTTCTTCATCTACATGCGCTGGGCGTATCGCTGCATCAGGAGATGCAAGGTCACCTATGCCGTCAGGGAGGAGTACGAGGACATAGCTATCGAGAGGCCGTTGATGATGAGCCTTTCGATGCTGGGGCTCAGCATCGTCGCCCTGGCCCTGGGGGCCGAGCTGGCGGTGGAAGGGGCGGTCGGATTGGCTGACGGCTTCGGGATCAGCGAGGTGGTCATAGGCGCCACCATCGTATCGATAGGCACGGTGATGCCGGAACTGACGATAACGATCATGGCCGCGCTCAAAGGCAAGCAGGACCTGGCCATCGGGAACGTGCTCGGGACGGTCTTGTTCAACACGATGGTGGTCACAGGCACCGCCTCTCTCATAACGGACGTGACCTTCACAGGCAAGGTCGTGTTCCCAGGAATGGTCTTGATCATCTGTATGTCCCTCCTGCTCGTATTCGTCCTGAAGAAGAACGAGGGGATAACCCGAAGCATGGGGTTCGTTCTGTTGATGGTCTACGGGCTTTTCATAGGCCTGATACTTGCCTTGGCGCTATGAGGCGGCTCAGCCCTTCATGACACCGAGCGGGGTGAGCTTGGCGACGATCTTGGTGAGCCCTGCACCGGTGACGATGTTGACGACATCGTCCACGTCCTTGTATGCGCCGGGCGCCTCCTCCAATATGCCGTCCCTCGTGGATGCCTTGACATAGACGCCCCTCGACTCGAGGTCCTGCCTTATGCCGTTCACGGTGTACTTGCGTATGGCCGCCTCGCGTGACATGACCCTACCGGCCCCGTGGCACGTCGATCCGAACGCCTCCTTCATGACCTGCTCCGTTCCGACAAGGACGTAAGTTCCGGCGCCCATATCGCCCGGTATGATGACCGGCTGCCCGACCGAGCGGTATTTCTGAGGGACGTCGTCATGCCCTTTCGGGAAGGCCCTCGTGGCGCCCTTCCTGTGGACGTATACTTTGTGCCTGGTCCCTTCGTACTGGTGGTCCTCGAGCTTCGCGATGTTGTGCGCAACGTCGTAAACGAGCCCCATGTCCATGTCCTCCGCCTTCCGGGAGAAGACCTTCTCGAAGCTCTGGCGCACCCAGTGCAT
>JAJFUT010000048.1 GCA_021372315.1 Methanobacteriota archaeon | reverse complement strand
CTGGATATCTGGAAGAACTTCAGGACGACGTTGACCTGGTTGTATAGGAACATCGTCGATAATGCGTAGATGAAGATCCTCACCGGTCTCTTCCGGTCCTTGACGATCGCGGCAACGTTGAACATGATGCCTTCGATGTCGCTGACGAGGATGACCGAGCCCTTATCGAAGATCGGCGAGTCTTCCGCGTTCCCGAGAAGGCTGGAGTGGAAATCGATGATGAACAGGTTCTTGCCAAGCACCTCCTTGGTCGGGATCGCGAACTCGCCCATGAGGGACAACAGGTCCGTTGGCGTCAAGTCCATCGAGACGAATATCACCAACTCATCGTTGTCTAGGTATTCCTTGACCAGGCCTATGTTGAACTCCAGCAGCCCGATGCCCGGGGAGCCTATCATCAGGACGGAGGCCATGTCTGGAATCGTTGTTCTCATCATTTTCCCACCTCACACCACCGGGGTCAAGTGCGCTCTCACTATGGCACCGTCAGCCTCGAACGTGATGGCATTGCATTCCGTGAAGGGCCTCTCACCGTAGACGATTGTCGTTCCACCGACACTGTCGATCTTGATATGGACGCTAGCGATGTCCGATAGCCTCGAGGTCGAGTTGGTGGACTGTGTGGTTACGCAGACCGCGACACCCTTGTTCTTCTTCATCGCGCCAAGGTGGTCCATGATTTGGTCCATGACCTTCTCGCCGTAGATCGATTCGAGCGTGTCGAAGCCTAGGAGGGACAGGTACGGTTGCTCCCCTCCCCCTAACATATAGGACACGTTCTTCCATTTGAGATCCGTGCCTGCGTTGGCCCCCTCGACCGGCATGATGAATTGCGCGGACAGCTCGACCTGCGAGGCGACCTCTGGCACCCTTACCTGCTTCTCGAACTTCTCCTTTGGGACGATCTCGGACATCTGGGTGCGAACGGTCTCCGCGCTCACCCTTCTCGAGGGGAACCATAGCACCCCCCTATTGAGCATTATGAAGTTGGACACGAACGATCTTTCGATAGTCTCCGCGACGTTAAGCGGTACGCTCTGGCCCAGTTCAACGAGGACGATCGAGCCGCGATCGATCCCTCCGCCGATCAGCCGGTCGAGGTCTGGCATTCCGGACGAGACCTTTCCGTCCACATCGGGTATGGGGGACCACAGCGCATTTGACGCGTCCCTCCTGGTGAAGTCCAGGTTGAAGGTCATCATCTTGCCGTTCCTGAGCGTGAAAAGATATCGGGGCCTAGTGATCTCGCAACCTCTGAGCTTCAGCAGCTCGATCTCTCTGACCCTCCTCCTGTCGACGTCGGTCCTGTTCATGACGACGACGCCGTCTCCTAGATAGTCAAGAAGAGGCTCCGGGCTCTCCAGGACGTATAGCAGATTTTGGCCATAGCCCTCGACGAGGTCCTTCTGCAGCGATGTGATCAGGAGGTTCGGTTGGATCCCATATCGCTCTGCCAGCGCGTCTATGCTATCGATGACGAAGATCCTCCTAACTTTCCGGTCCTTCTCGACCATATCGTAGATGAACTCGACGTCGGAAAGCTCCTTACCGATGGAGATGGACATCTCCTTCCTCACCGGGCCGCCCTGCGAACCGCCTATCCCCTTCATCTTGGTCAGACCGCTTCTCATCCTGTCAGGTCTGGCCGCTTCCATGCCGGTCTTCGATTTGAACGGGCTGATCATCCTGTCCTTCAGCCAAGGGAACTGGATCAGAAGTGATTCGTCAGAGACCCTCGTGGAGACATAATATCCATCTTCGGCAGTTCCAAGGTCCTCGATGACCTGAAGGGCGAAGGTGGTCTTTCCAGTTCCAGCGTTTCCCCTGACTATGAGAGAATGACCGCCTGGGGCCATGAAGAAAGAAAAAATCTCCGGAGGGATCCTCATCTTTTCCTTTGGTTCCATTTTGCTATCATCCACCGTGCCCCCTTTGAGGGCCATATGTATTAAACAACCTTTCGTTTTATTTATCAATTTACAAAACGGTCTATATCAACCGTCGTATGCTATGATGAAAGGTTTAAATTCGCATTATTTAATGAACCGAGTTAGGGGACGAGGACATGCAAGCAGTGATTCTGGCCGCT
>JAJFUT010000022.1 GCA_021372315.1 Methanobacteriota archaeon | reverse complement strand
TTACTGGTCCTGAGGTTTTTAATGGTCAAGTTCCTTCCATTCCACGGCACGGTCCCGGTGCTTGCAGGCGACGAGAGTATCGACAGCAGGGTCTCTCCGCCATACGATGTCATCAGCAAAGAGCAATTGGCGATATACCAGACTAACGAGCTGAACGTCACGAACATCACTCTGGGCGGGACGGACGGAGACTACTCCGAATGCGGACGGAGGCTCTCCAAATGGCTGGCCGATGGGAAGCTTTCCACGAGCGCCGAACCCTGCTACTATCTCTATGAGCAGGAGTTCGAAGAGAAAGGCACACCCGTCGTGAGGATAGGATTGGTTGGGATACTGGCCGCCGAAGGCTATAGCCCGGAAGGGGTCATCCCTCATGAGGAGACCTTCTCGAAGGTCAAGGACGATCGCCTGAACCTGCTGAAGGGCACAGAGACGCACTGCGAATCGATCTTCGGGCTTGTCGACAGCCTAAGGTTCCTGTCTGGTATCTCGTTCGTCAAACTTTTCGAATTCACGGACGATGGGAAGGTCCTCCACAGACTTTCCAAGATATCAGACAAGGGGGACATATCGAAGATCGGATCTGCCATCGAGGGAAAGAGGATGCTCATCGCAGACGGCCATCACCGGTATGAGACGGCGTGCAAGTATGCGGCTCAGAACCCGACCGAGCCGATGAAGGGCTTCGTGCTGACGACGATCGTGGGTTCGGACGATAAGGGATTGATCATCAGGCCGACGCATCGCCTGGTCGGGGGCATGGGCATGGAGGACGAGCAGCTCCTCGTCGCCCTGTCCCTGGACTTCGGTCTTTCAAGGGCTGTGTCCGTCGAAGACCTTCTGGAGAAGATGAGAGAGTCTGGGGGAAAGGACCTGGGGATCTACACAAAGAGCGGGATGTCTGTCCTCCTGAAACCGAAGAACCGCGGCGAAGGCGCTCTGGAGGGGCTCGACACGTTTCTTTGCGAGGAACTGATCATCAAGCCGCTTGTGCATAGACGCGAAGGCTGGAAGATCGCCTATGAGCACGACACCGATATTGCGACGAGCAAGACGAAAAAAGGCGATTACGATTTTGCCATCCTGCTCAGCCCTCCGGATCTGGACGTTATTTGGGACGTCGCGGCGTCGGACAAGAAGATGCCGAAGAAGTCGACGTACTTCTGGCCTAAGATGTGGTCCGGACTGGTCTATTACAGAATGAGACGGAACTGATCTTTCCATGAGGCGTGCTCATGAAGGTGGTCGGGAGCGCGAGCCATGTACAAAGGAATGGATGCCCTTTTGACGCGAAAAATGATCGTGATATATTAGAAAGATGAAAGAAGATTGTGGAGCCACTGAAGGGATTTGAACCCTCGACCTACGCCTTACCAAGGCGTCGCTATGCCTCTAAGCCACAGTGGCACTGAGCCCCACCAATTGGCTAATGATTCATAAACTTTTCTAATCGGATGGGTGCCGTTCCATCTTGGTCGATGCTACCGTCGTGCGATGCACACTTTTTTGTGCAAGCCCGAGCTTTCAGGTGATGTCATGAAGAAAGAGATGAACGCGGTAGATATCTTGGCCATCACCAAGGAGATGCAGGACCTCGTCGGTGGGCATATGGACAAGGTGTTCCATTGGGAGGGGAGGAATGTCCTGTTCCGCATCAACGCCCCTGCAGGGAGAAGGGAACTTCTGCTCCGCGACGGGAAATGGCTGTATCTGCCGAAGGACCGGCCTGAGACGCCGGACACACCCAACAACTTCGCCGTACACCTTAGGAAGATTCTCTCGAACGCTAGGGTACTGAGCGTGGAGCAGCGGGAGTTCGATCGCATCATCGTCATGAAGGCCTCGACCAAGGAGTCGGCCTTCGATATCATATTCGAGATATTCGGGGAGGGCAACCTCCTGATCGTGGAAAAGGGCAAGATCGTCAATTGCCTCGAACAGAAGACCTGGAAGCATAGGGACGTGAGGATCGGGGCGGAGTATCAGTTCCCCCCTTCGAGGTTCAATCCGATGACCGCGGACTTCGAGAGCTTCCTGGGAGTTGTCAAGGGCAGCACGGCAGACGCCGTGAGGACGCTTGCCACGAGCGCCAATCTCGGTGGGCAATACGCCGAGGAGTCCTGTCTGCTCGCGAACGTCGACAAATCGAAGAAGGCCAAGCTCATCGGCGATGATGAATGGAGATCGATATTCGACTGCATGAGATCTCTGCTGGCGAAGGCGGCCGCCTCTTCAGAGCCTGCGATCTATTACGAGGGAGATATCCCCGTGGATGCCTCGCCGATCAGACTGGTCCAGCGCGCATCCTTGGAGGTCGAGCCTTACGACAGCTACTCGGAAGCGATAGACGAGTTCCTATACGCCAAGCCGCCCGAGGAAGAGGATATCCGCGATGACGAGCTGGAACGCCTCAAGAGGCAGCTCGAGCAGCAATCGGACGCCCTTGTCCGGCTGGAGGCCGAGGCGCAGGTCCTCGCGGACATGGCCAACCTGCTCTACGCCCGTTATTCCGAGATAACGAAGTTCCTCGATGTGATGAGATCGAAGGCGGAGGAGATGAACTGGGAGCAGCTCAAGACCTTCGTCGAGGGTCTCCCATTCTACGTGAGCCTGGAGCCGCAGAAGGATTCGATCGTCATCAAGGTGGACTCAAAGGACGTCCGCCTGAACTACAAGGCCTCCCTGGAGGAGAACGCGAACCTGCTGTTCAGCGAAGGGAAGGAGCTGAAGGAGAAGCTGCGGGGCGCGGAGACGGCGATGGCCGAGACCGAGAAACGCATAGCTGAGCGGGAGAAGCACTGCGACGAGCAGCGCAGGACGGCCAAGGCGAAGGTCAGGCCGACGAAGCAGTTCTGGTTCGAAACGTACAGATGGTTCGTCACGACCAAAGGAAGGCTGGTCCTGGGGGGCAGGGACGCGAGGTCGAACGAGCAGGTGGTCAAGAATCATCTAGGGCAAGGCGACCGTTATGCCCACGCTGATGTTCATGGTGCGGCTAGCGTCATAATCAAGGACGGCCAGAACGCCGACGAGGAGGAGATGAAGGACGTCTGCATCTTCGCGCTGGCGAACTCGAAGGCCTGGACGGCCGGCGTGAGCGAGGGTAGCGCCTATTGGGTCGGTCCCGATCAGGTGTCGAAGACGCCTGTGGCCGGGGAGTTCGTCCCGAGGGGTGG
>JAJFUT010000122.1 GCA_021372315.1 Methanobacteriota archaeon | reverse complement strand
CAGCTCCTAGTTGGAACCGCTCTCCAAAGGTCGTTCCTCCCTCAGGAGAGCTCTTCCTCCGGCCTGATGCTCCTAAAGCTCCGGTATAGCAGTAGATCATACGTTATCTTCACTAGACCAGCGATGAAGAAGGAATACGCGAGCATCGCATCGTCCTTCAGCAGGAAGCCGGTCAGCATGAGCGCGCCGGACTGTCCGAACGTTCTAGCAACCCCTGTTATTCCGGAGGCGGCAGACCGCTCGTCCTCGTCGACGACGGCGATGACGTAGGACTGCCTCGTCGGTACGTCCATCTGAGATATGCTGAACCTGAGCAGCAACAGGGTCAGAGCGAGCTCGAAGCTTGGCATGAGCGGTATGAGGATCAGCAGTACGTTCGAGGGCAGGTGCGTATAGACCATGGTCCTGATCAGACCGATCCTCTTTGCGATCCAGACAGCCGACAAGGCTGAAAATCCCGCCAGTATGTTCGCAGCGAAGAATATCGTTCCGAGCATCGCAGGCTCGGTGCCGAACCTCAGGAAGAACCAATAGGCCATGACGCTCTGGACGATGAACCCGCCCCCGAACGCATCCATCGAGAAAAGCAACGAGAGCTTCGTTACGACCTTGCGGGAGCGATGGAGGCCGAAACGGTCCCTCATCCTCGACACCTTGGCCTTTGGGACCTCTATCTTCGTCGAGAGCTGAAGGAAGAGCAGGAGGAGCACGATGCCGAAGAGAGCGTATCCGAGAACGACCGATCTGTAGCTATCGAGCGTGGAGGAGCCGGACGATCTCGCAATCTGTGCGATCCATCCTCCCGAAATGGCCCCCAACCCAGTTGCGATGGACCCGAGGAGATTGTAGTACGCGAAGACCCTCGTTCGGTCCTTGCTGGCAACGATCTGAGAAAGGGACGATTGCTCGATTGAAAGGAACGGTCCAACCTCGTTCCCGCTCGGACTTATGACACCTATGATCGCTGCTACGAGAAGCACTGCGAAATTGTCCGTAAGGACGAACACGACGCCGGCAAAGAGCATGAGGATCGCTCCGATGACCAGCATTATCCTCCTCCCAGTTCGGTCGGCCTTCGTCGTGATGTAGAGAGATATGGCCGTATCGCCGATCAGCGTGAGGGCAAGCAGAGCACCGACCTCGAGGTCGGAAAGCCCCAGCTCCTCTAGGTAGAGGACGAGGACGATGGACAGGAACCCGTACGCAAAAAGGCGCACGCCCCTCGTCAGAAATAGCAGCTTCCCATCCTTATCGAGCACAGACCCTCCTCATTTCATCGATAGAGGGTCCAGCCACCGATATATCTATTATCATCCGACCTGTCCGCTACAAGCACATCGGTCTGCTGGGACATACCGAATATATATCGGGCAAGCGATTCCCGGTTCCGTGCATGCGGAACTGCCTCCCGAGCTGAAGGCCCTCAGTTCGTTCCATGGTCATCTGGGGCCTTATGTCGTCGTCGGATACAGGATGGGCCAGATCGCTCGGTCAGAGCTCAAGGGAAAGATCAAGGCCATCGTCTTTACCGGCTCCAAGACCCCCCTCTCTTGCGTCATCGATGGGGTCCAGTTCTCGTCCGGATGCACGATGGGCAAGGGCAACATATCTGTAAAGGACGACTTCATCGCCAAAGCCTCATTTTCATCGGTCGAGGGGAGCATCGAGATCGAGCTCCGAGAGGACGTCAAGCACGACATCGACTCCACCATGTCCCATGAGACGGAGGAGCAGATAGCGCTCTCCATCCACAGGGCGAGCGCGGATTCGATGTTCTTGATCAAAAGAGCGCCGTGAGGCTTTGACCAGCTATCATGGACGTCAGGCAGAACGACGTTATCGCCACCGGTACCCTTCTCGCGAAATCGTATGCTGTCGACCCCACCGATCTGTGGCCTAGAAGACCTCCGTTGAAGTAGCTGACGACGACGCACAGTTCGATTGTGTACAGCCCCCCTATCAATACCAACGTATCGGAGCCCTCCGAACCGGTTATACCCGATACAAGGTCGTAAAGGCTGCCTGTCACGCCTATCACGATCGGCGCGAAGAGCATTGACGTGTAGGACATCATGTCGACGACGCCCCTCAGCCTATCCCTGCCCTTCCTCTCGCTCTCCCTCAGTTCCGACAGGTACTTGGCCAGGTTCACGGCGGTCCTACCCGTCGATTCCGGGTCGATGACCGACGACTCGGCTATCGTCACGTACGCGTTCATCACCAGGGGCGAAGCCTTCAACAGAACGTCGTTCGATTCGAACGCCTGGGCCATCGTCAGCCCCTCGGTCCTTACCCTGTGCACGACCTGGGAGGAGAACGACCTGAACGACTCGGAACGGAGCACCTTGGACGAGGTGAGCACGGCCGATTCGAGCGAGCTTCCGGAAAGCATGCAGTTCCCGACCTGGAAGAGAGCTAGGATGAATTCCTGCTCGATGCGCTCCCCGTCCTTCGATCCGGAATGCTCGGCCCTCCATCTCCACAGGATGTACATCGACGGCAGGGCGGCGACCGTGCCAAGCGTGACGTACGGCTGCATCAACGGGACGAACGAGGAAGCTAGACCGGACACGACCGCCAGGGATGCCACGAGGACCAGGCGCTTACTGTCCTCCTTCCTCGGTTCCGTTCCCGTCCTCAGCGGATGCTTGCTCAGGGTCGATTGGGCGAACAGGAACGTGCAGACGGGGAACAGGACCAGCATGAGGAACGCGACCTGGCCGAACCCCATTGCAGGGGCGACCTCCGTCTCCGACGACAGGACGACCTTCATCGTGAACATCGGCACGAGCGAGAAGAGCATCACCGGCAGGAGGACCCCGAAAGCGAAGAGCACCATCGTCGGGAACGACAGGGAGGTGACGTACTGGTCCATCTTCTCCCTCACGCCCTGGACGACGAGATCGTTGGCCTTGTCCAGCAAGCGTTCCAGACCGACCCGGGACCTTTCCGCCGTGGCCGTCAGGAGCATCTGGAGGGATTGCTTCAGGTTCCTGTTCGAATCGCTCAGCGACGAGGTCAGCCCCATGAACTCCGAGCCCAGGTCCTCCTTCCAATCCGCCATAGCGTCCCACGAGACCTTCCTCAGCCTCCTGCTCAGCGCCCCTTCCCCATGGGAGGATGCGTAGGAGACCGCACGCTCGAGCGAGGGGGAGATGTGCATGCTCATGCTCATCATCCCGACGACAGAAGGCGATTCGACGAGCATGGCCGACTCCTCTTTCTTTGCCAGCTTCGCTGGCGTTTGAACGATCGAGAGGGCCGAGAGCAACGGCAGGACCGCAAGCGCGAGGACCATCAACATCAATGACATGCCTGAAAGGACCGTCGAAGCGAGCAAGATGACGATCAGCGAGATGGTCGACATCATTGCCATCAAGGAAAAGGCGGCGGACGACAGGTCCTCCAGCTTCAGGTCCTGCCGTTCCATCCACGAAGCGGCCTCGTCCTTCAGGGACGATCGCACCTTCCTGCAGAAGAAATCGGGCGCGCCGATCTTCGACAGTGAACCCACCCTGTGAACGAAATCCGTATCGCCCGCCATGTCTCAGCACCATCCTTCCAGCTTCCGTTTGAAATCGTCGATCACCGCATCCTCATCCCCGATCCCGCGCTCCATCTGCCTCCATAGGAAGGCGTTGCACATCTGCACCATCTCCGGTCCGAGCAGGTCATTAGGGGATGACCTCTGCGCCTCGATCACCTCCCTTCGTATCAGGGACCTCAGGCGTACGTTGTCCAATGCATCCTCGTAAGTGATGTTCCAGTCCCTCGCGATCCTCTCTATCGAGGAGGACCTTTCTATCGAAAGCCTTGCGCCAGAGCCTTTCATCGCGGCAATAAGCTGATCGAACTCACCAGGGCCTGATCCTTTCCTTACCTCGGCCATCTCGACGAGCTTCCTTTCCTGCCTCTGGGCTCCGTTCGGCCGGACGAGGCCCAGTGTGAGCACCATGTCCGTCGCCGAGAACGCCTCCGGGGCGACTCCGAGGTCGTGCACCGCCCTGTCGTAGACCGACCTGGCGGAATCGCCATGAATCGTGCCAAGGACCGATGAGCCTGCCTTGCCAGTCCTCATGCTCTCGTAGAGAGTGGCCGCCTCGGTCCCTCTCACCTCTCCGAGAACGAGGGCCGACTCACCAAGGCGAAGCGACACTCTCAAGGCATCGTCCGAGGCTTGTTCGATCGTCCTGTCCATCCCGGGCTGGACGTGTATCGATTGCACCTTGAACCCCAGACCCTGCATCTGTCTCACTGGCAGTTCCAGCGTGTCCTCGATGGCGATGATGCGCTGCGATGTGGGGAACTCGAACATCAGCGCCGAGAGCAACGACGACTTTCCTGCGCCCCTCGGCCCGCATACGAGCATGCTGCTCCTCCCGTCGATGAGGAATGACAGAAGTCCGGCCATATCCGCGTCCATACACCCCTGCGCCACCAGGCGGAGCAGCGTCCATGGCCTCCTGGAATGACGCCTGAACGCCAGTGCTAGGCCATGAGGGCTCATCGGCGGGCCCATCACCGTCGCCCTTGCATCGAAGCCAGGGACATCCGTCTCGAGGACCGGTATCGCCTCGGAGAACGGTCTCAGGCTGTGCTGCTTCAACCTGGAGACGAGGCCGACGGCCTCCTGTTCCATCGATGATATGTTCGTGGACGCCCTCAACATCTGCCTCGCACCGCTGACACCGTTTATCGCGACATGCCATCGGTTCTCGGAGCAGGGGGCGTCGAGATAGACGTCCTCCACGCGATCGTCGGAAAGCAGATGCTCCAAAATGCCGAGCCCTACCGTGTACCTGACCACGACCTCCGAAAGATGTTGCGCCTTGTCCTTCATCCCCAAGGAAGTAAGGTGGCCGATCGCAGTCAGCTTGACGAAGGCCCTCATCTCCCTAGGGTCGGAGATGATCCTCGGAGGGGGCGTATTTCGGACCTTTTCGATGGCCCCGATGATCGCCGCCCTCTCCTCCTTGGGGAGCATGAACTCGTGCGGAACTATATGGTATGTGAACCCCCCCTCCTCGGACGAGAATATCCTCACCCTCGTGCCATCCCTCATCGTATCGTCCATGATCGTCGATCCGCTTGGAATCGAAGGGTCTATCTTGCTGTACGAGTACTCGGAAGGTCCGAAGGGTGGCTCTGGGACGCTTGAAGGCTTAGCCTTTCTCGTGTTGTCCTGCCTTTTCGGCAGCTTGATCCGAAGTTCCTCGGACCGTTCCCGGACCGGCATTACCTTGGACGCCCCCTCATGCGAAATGCTCATAGTGCTCGGTCATCGAAGGATGCGTGGGATTATCACCGGCCCCATTACACGTACGCTAACTGTCGGTCGGAGACGCATGTTATAAATGGGGGAGGGCGATGGCGATTCATGGAACTCCTAGCCCCTGTCGGTTACAAGGACGCGCTCAAGGCTGCGGTACTTGGCGGAGCGGACGCAGTGTACATGGCCGGCAAGGACTTCGGCGCCAGAAGGCTCGCTGACAACTTCACGGACGACGAGCTCAAGGGCGCGATCAAGTTCGCCCATGACAACAAGGTCAGGGTCTATATCACCGTCAACACGCTCATCAAGGAGTCGGAGATGGAGGCGGCGCTGGAGTTCGTCGACTTCCTTCACGCGATCGAGGCCGACGCCGTCATCGTCCAGGACAGGGGTCTGATGCGCCTCGTCAAGGAGAGGACCTCTATGGACGTTCACGCCTCAACGCAGATGGGCGTTCACACGCCAGAGGGCGCAAGATGGGCCGAGGAGCAGGGCCTGTCGAGGGTCATCCTCTCAAGGGAGCTCACGATCGAGCAGATAAGGAATGTGAAGCAGGGGTCGAACATCGGCCTCGAGGTCTTCATACACGGGGCCCTATGCTATTGCTTCTCTGGGGGATGTCTTTTCAGCAGCATGCTCGGAGGACGCAGCGGTAACAGAGGGCTTTGCGCCCAGCCCTGTAGGAAGCGCTACAAGATCGGCGACGAGCAGGGGTCCCTCCTTTCCACGGCCGACACCTTTGGGGTCGACTCGCTGCCTGACCTCATGGCCATCGGTGTGGAATCTTTCAAGATCGAGGGCAGGATGAGGAGCCCTCTGTACGTCTATCTCACGTCCAAGGTCTACTCTAACGCCATAAGGAGGGTGCAGGAGGGGAAGAAGGACATCATCACGCCCCGGGAGAGGGAGCTTCTCGAGACGGTCTTCAACAGGGGCTTCAGCAGAGGCTACATGAAGGACGTCATGGTCGTCCAGACCGAATACGCGGATTCCAGGGGGCTTCCGCTCGGCAAGGCCATTTCCGAGGGCCACACCGTGAAGCTCGCCAGCGATCACGTCGCTATCGGGGACGGGATCACGTTCTACAAGAACAATGAGAAGGTCGGCGGCTTCCTGATCAGGGAGCTGACGAAGAAGCCGAAAGCATCGGTCCTCAGGTCGCCGTTCTTCCTCCCGGAGGGGGAGTACAAGGCCTACAAGACGAAGGACAAGGACTTCGACGACATCCAGAAGCAGATCGAGTCGATGAAGTTCCACTCTATGAAGGTCCTGAGGAAGCCCTACACGATGGACATCCCTCACGTCGCGAGGGCGGCGAGAGAACCCGAGCTATCCTTCTACGTATCATCGTCCAGCGTGATGGAGGCCGTCCTTCCTCACGCCAACAGGATCTACTACGAGATGGGAAGGTATTGGGAGGAGGCCAGGGACATATGCGAGTCAGCCGGTGTCGAGTTCGTCCTCATGCTGCCCCGTGTCACGCCTGAGATACCGTCGGTAGACGCGAGATCTATAATGGCATGCACGCTCGGCCAGGCATACAAGTATCGCGACAGGCAGGTCTACACCCATCACTCGATGAACTACTTCAACTCGTTCACAGTGCCGAAGGTTCACCAGCAGACCCTGTCGGTCGAGCTTTCGAGGGAGGACATAAGGGACATCTGCTATCACACCGATGAGAGGCTCGAGGCGATGGTGTTCGGCCGGACGGAGCTGATGGTGTCAAAGGACCCCTGCCTGAGGGAAGGCACGCTGATCGACGAGAAGGACAAGAGGTTCCAGACCTATCGCGACACGCAAGGGTACGTGCACATACTGAACTCTTCAGACCTGTTCCTGCTAGACCATCTCGATGAGCTCGAGGGGATCGGTGTCGATTCTTTCGGCATTGACGTCAGGAGAAGGCACCCGGATATGGCGAAGCTAGTTGCCGAGGCGTACGAGAAGAGGGACCTCGGAATGAAGGCGACCCTTCGAAAGAAGACGGGTGGATTCACAGCTGCCCACTTCGAGAACGGCGTGCCTTGAGGCCGAGTTAGCCTGATTGTATCGGTCGGGGACATCCCCTATTTGAGCCTTCGTCTTCTTCATGAGGGGCATCAGAGAGCTAAGGCGCGGTTCGGAAGGCATCGGAGGTTTCACCGAGGCGGTCCTCGCTCTCATGGTAGTGACATTGGCAGTCATCCTCCTTTCGGCCTCCTTCTCGATCACCGGCATCGAGGTGCTCAGGCAGGGCGACGAGTCGTCGCTTTCTGAAGGATGTGAAGATGTCTGGAACCTTATGGCCGACGATGAGCTTTTGTGGGACGGCGGCGCAGTAGTCCTCAGCTCCTTCATAACAAGGTCGTTCGAGCCCTATAGTATTCCGGAAGGTCTCAATGGATACGAGGTCTTCCTCCTGGACATCTCTAATGGCAGCCTTTCAAGCACGATGATATGCGAAGGAGCGGCGATCACTGGGGCGGAGGTCCGATCGGAAAGACATCCTGTCCTATTGAGAACCGATCCAGGCACGATCCACGCCAGCCTCCTCGATGTGAGGGTGTGGTGACATGGCTCGCATGGACCAGAAAGGGATGGCGATGGTATTCGATGCCCTCGTGTTCCTGACGATCATCTCGGTCGTCAGCGTCGCGCTGATGAACGCCATCTGCATCGACCGTGCAAGCTCCGGGACCGGGGGTTACGTCTCTGAAGTTCACAACGTAGCCCTGCAATGTTCGTTCGAAGGCGAAGGTCTCGCGTCCATGATGACGATCGAGGACGTGCTGGTCCTTTCGATGCTAGGTAATGAGACCGTCCTTCTGGAGGAGGTCGATCGACAGCTCCAGATGATCTTGGAAGGATATCTGGGCCCACTCTACGACTTCGAACATGCGACGGTCATCGGGGAGGTGGAGCATCGCATCGGCAACGAGAAGATCCTAGGGAGCGACGATATTTTCGTATCGACGATAGGGACGATGGACGTGAACGGCAACGAGGTGAGCTTCGTCCTCAGCGTATCCTTCGCCTAGTTCAACGGAGATGAGGGTCTTTGACCTTCTCTATCGCCAGCCTCTCTTCCCGTCCTATCTCGTAGAACATACAGACCATCGCGACGGTCAAAAGACCGAACATCAGATAAAGATTAAGGTCGCCCAGTCCGAGGTCATATTCGATGACCTTCGCCACTACGAGGAACATCGCTATGAACGTCGCAGCATAGGCCACGTACCCTATGATGCCAGTCTTGATGTATATGACAACGGGCTTCGCACCGCAGCGCCTGCAGCTGAAGAACGAGTACCAGCTCCTCTTCTGTAGCGTCTTGCAGTTGCGGCAGTACTGGAATTTCATGAGTGGTAGATGATAGGGGCTGAATAAATCTCTTGCCTTGCTTAGGTGAGGGTCGTTCCCTTCGCCCATGCGGCATCGGGAAGGGAACGGTACAGGTCGGTGCTCTTCCAGATCCTGTCGCACTGGCCGAGCCTGCATTTCATCTTGTTCTCCTTGAGGAGCCAATAGAATATGCGCCAATTCTTGCCGCTGATCAGCTGCATCTCCTCCCAGCGGGTGCCTAGTATTTCCAGGTCCTGCATGAAGTAGAACAATTTGCGATCGTCATTGTCAAGGGCATTGTCTATGATCTCGTCAGAATAACCAAAATAGTTCATGATCCGCATGGCGACATCGAACGCGTTCTTTTCCTCGTAGTACGCATCCTTCATCAGGACTGCGATGATCAAACCAATCTTGTCGTGATACTTGTCTTCTTTCATAATTCAGGGGTGTTTAACACAAACCCTTGGTTCCCCGGAGGATATATACTTTAGCAATCCGGTTAAAAAAAGTTACTATCGTTAAAAAGTCCATTGCTCCATCGTGCCATTCGTCAAATCAAGAATCTTACGACAATAAAATTGTATGAGGAGCGAGGAGAATCATCGATGAACTATTCCGACAGATCCAAAGCGGGACCGCTATTTGCACTGTGTTCGGCCCAATTCTTCGTTCTGCTGATGATTGCCGCGAGAATGGCGCCGAACTACAGCATGAAGGAGAACGCCATCAGCGACCTGGGCACGATCGGCGAGACGGCTTGGCTGTTCAACTCCTCGTTCGTCGCAGTCGGTCTTCTGACGATTGCCTGAGGTTACCTCTTCCATAGATCGCACGGGGACCGCAGGCTGTTCATCCCCTACGTGGTTGCGGGCATCAGAGCCATCTGCACTGGGCTGTTCGATCTAACCCGGCGGGGCTTCATGGCATCTTTGCACTGGTGGCGTTCATCTTCTTCAACGTTATAACGATCTCGACGGCCAAGTTGGTCAGATCGCCGATGAAGGAGCTGTCCTATATCCTCGGCGCGATCGGCATATCGTTCGTGTTCGTGATGTTCGTCAGCGACGCGGGGATCGTCGATCTGTTCGGTCCGGCCGGTCACGGCGGGACGGAGAGGATGATCGTCTACCAGCCGATCACGTGGCTCGCATCGGTCGGAGGATACCTGATGGCCTCTGGCGCGGAGAACAAGTGAGCGAAAGAAAGCTCATCGGACCAAGGGCCGACCGTGTCGGTCCCGGTCCTAAACATCCTGCTAGTTCGATCGAGATCATGAGAAGTTGCATCGAGAAGCGTTCCTCAAGTCATTCTCATCTGTCAAGTGAAACCGTTTAATGGAAAAACGGTCATATGCGTCCATGGCCGGCGAAAAGGAGACGGGCTGGGAAGGGTTTCGAGCCAAGGTGCACGGTCAGTGCTCCGGTTGTCCGAGGAACGCCAACAAGATGCCCGTCGTCTTCCAAAGGAAGGGGTCCCTGGCGTCGGTCGATTTCGTCATACTCTCTCAGGAACCTGGCTACTGGCTGCGCTCCGAGCAAGGGAATGGGGCGGAGCAAAGGTTGACCATGCTGTGCACTGACGGAACACCTATCGATGATGTGAGGAAGGCCAATCCTCTTTCCAAGGTCCTGCAAATATTCGGGAGGTTCGACCCGAAGGGCGGCAGGGTCTATTGGACCCACGCCCTCAAGTGCGTGCCGGAGAGGGGCGACAGGGACATCAACAAGGAATGGAGGAAGTCGGCGACGAGGTGCAGAGAGCACTTCATCGAGGAGCTCAACCTTCTCGGAAGGTCGGAACTGAACGTCCTGGCCTTCGGCAAGTACGCCCTGGAGATGTGCCTGGACATATTCGAAGGGCAGGACATCGACCAGGAGCTAAGCATAAGCGAGTTCATGCAGGGCGCCAAGCTCCCTCTTATCTACAAGTACAAGTTCAAGGACGGGACGGTCAAGAACGTCAACCTATTCGTGTTCGCCAATCCCTCGAGCGAGGTCGTGAAGATCATGAAGAGCGGCGGTAAGATGACCGTCGAGGAGATCCAGGACCTCGAGATGAAAAAGATATCGGAATCCTTCAAAACCAAGGCCGCAAGATGAAGATTCCGCCACTATTTCCTGCCGAAAAGAGTATCCAGATGATTTCAATCCAATTGTTTGTACCATGCCTTCATGTTTTATAGTAGAGGCTGCATGGCAAGTTCTATCCCGCAACTGCAAGGAAGTGGGAAAGTAGGTAGTTTAGTAATGTATGGAAACAGAAGTTCGGGCGGTTTCCGCCCCAGAAATGATGCGCCACGCGAAATGCACGATGTTACTTGCTCGGACTGCGGTCAGCAGACCCAGGTCCCTTTCAAGCCAACAGAGGGCAGGCCAGTCTATTGCCGCGACTGCTACGCAAAGCACAAGCCGAAAGACAGGTTCTGAAGTTGGCTTATCCTAAACGCTTTAGGGGCGAAAGCCCCGCAAATCCCTTAAATTTCGTTTTGATAAGAAACTGACGCCCATCTTGTTCCGATCATCGTTTACATCACTTTCGACAAAAATATCAAAAAGACTCGGTGTTTAAATATCGGGTCCTCAAATCAACGTTATAGGTTCATTAGATCATGGCTTTCAAACGAATTTTATTGATCAAACCCTCTGGCAGGCACGGTCTCTCATACGTCTTCGACCTGATACCGATCGGGATCGAATATATCGCCGCCTCATTAGAGGACATCGCGGATGAAGTGACGATACTGGATATCGAGATGGAAAATAGGCCTTTTAAGGAGGTGGTCGCAGAATCATTGATCGCCCTGAAGCCAGATCTCGTGGGAATCACCATGTCGGCCACGGAACACAGCGAGGGTCTGGAGATCGCGCGGATGGCCAAGGAGCACGGGACGGCCACTATAATGGGAGGTTATCATCCTACAGCTATCCCAGATGAGCTCCTGTCCCACCCCCAGGTTGACATGGTCGCCCGCGGTGAGGGTGAGATCACAATGCGCGAGCTCGTCCTGAAAGGGAGCCCCGAGGGCGTTCCCGGTGTCTCTTACAAGGACCATGACAATAATATTATTCACAACGGCGATCGTAATTTCGTCGAGGACCTCGACAGCTTACCTTTCCCAGCCCGGCATCTCCGGAAGCACACTTACGGCACAAGGCTCATGCGTAACCGCGAATACGACGTGCTGACGACATCACGAGGCTGCCAGGGCAGATGCACGTTCTGTTGCGAACCTACCATCAGCAAGGGCCATCAACGTTACCGTTCTCCCGAGAACGTTGTGAAGGAGATACTGGAGATGGTCTCCTTCCATGATAACAAGCCCCTCAGCATCGACATCACCGACCCTCATTTCATGGGAAGACCAGACCTGGTGGAGCAGATGTGCGACCTTTTGGCACCGCTCAAGCTGGACATTCGTTTCGGTATAAAGGTACGGGCAGATTCAGTGGCGAAGAATCCCGAGATCGTTCGCAAAATGATTTCCGTGGGCATCGAGGGGTTTGAGATGGGGATCGAGAGCCCCAACATGGCCGACATCAAGTCCGTGGCCAAAGGTCTGACTACGGATACTCATGTCCAGGCGGTCAACAATATCAAAAAATGGGGAGGGAACGCTGGCGGAACATTCGTCATCGGCCTTCCAGATCAGACCGAAGAGGAGATACTCGAATTCCCCACGTATGCGAAGAAGATAGGGCTAACGAGCACAGCCTATGGCATCGCCACGCCCTTTCCGAGTACTCGGTTCTATGACGATCTGAACGCTCAGGGTTTGATCTACGAGGATGATTGGAACCGTTTTGACGAGATGCACTCCGTTTTCAGATCCGATCACATATCAGGTGAACATGTCGAAGAGTTGGCATCGATATGCATGGCCCGATTTTGGACGGTCGATACGTTCATTGAAAAGGAACGGATGCGTTTGATACGGCACGGTTCAAAAAGACCTCTTGCAGATTTCATCGACGAGAAGGTCCAGGAGCTGAGGTATTCGCTCGACATGGGGTCGCAGCTTCGGACCAATGATCTAGGGAAACACGTGGTGTCGGTGATCGAGGCTTCGGCGGACCCTGGAGTAGAAAGTTACACGAGAAAGGTCGGGGTTCATAACATCATCGACATGAGCTTGTTCTTAAGGCTCCTGGGCAAGCAGACGCTGCAACTTACATTGAACAGCAAGGGCGAGGCCGTCACAAGTTGGATACTCCGGACCACACCAGAGGAGGTTGAGCATATTCAGGTCATCCCAGGAAAATTGGACCAGAGCACCATCAACATGGAGCTGGACCTCGATGATTTTGGCTTCGGAACGGGGCGCGATCCAAACATACTTGACAGCGTCCGCATGATCGGAAAAATGCTAGCATCCAATCGGGGCATCAAAAAGCAACTGAACATGATCAGGCTGCTGACGGCAGGTGGCATGGAACTGACCATGGGCTATCTACGGATGATCAACCAAAAGGCTGGAAAGGGATCCACAACTCGTTCTGATGGGTGATGTTCGATGGATTGTTCTTCGTGGTCGCAGTAACACGATCGTAGTTGTGCCGCGACATCAATGGAAAAGAGCGGTCGATCCGGCAAGCATCCTTTAATAAAAGCACCTCACACAAATAGTTCAGAATGAAATCATTTCAAGAGGTATGATCATGGATGTAATCGCCCTGATGATCGCATTCATCGTCCTTATGGTGTCCTTGGTGATCATCTCTATACCATTGTGGCTGGCAGCGAAAGTGCTTACTGGTGGTAGTGCTACGATGGGTGCAGCCATGCTCGGCATGCTCTTGGGGGGCATCGTGTTCGCGATCGTCTATGCGATCACTTACATAGTCACCGACATCATCGCCAGTTCGGTAATCGCCGTCATCGTTGCCTCATTGATCAGCTTCCTCGCGTTCCTAGGACTCTATAAGATGCTGTTCAATGTCGGTTGGCTCATAGCGTTGGCAATAGCGATCCTAGCTGTTATCTTCGCTGTGATCATGCTGGTCACAACCGCTTTTATTTTGGTGGCCGTAGGGATCACGGTGCTAGCATTGTGATTTGTCATTGCTATAGGGCTGGTCTCATCTTCTCATTTGTTTCATAGGCAAACGCTCGACACCACTGTCCTTTCAAACTCACGCCGAGGACCACGATCGAAGGCGCACTCTAGTTTTCGATTCCATTGTTCATTTCGATCGAACAACAGCCAGGTTTTTTAAGGCAGTTGCGAAGATAGAGGTCTGAATGAAAGGTGACCCATTTAATCCTGTGATATCCTCGATATTAAATTTTACTTCGAAAGATAAAAATATCGAATCTATGAAAGATTTTCAATCATAAAGGTCATATTTAAATACTAACGGGTCAAACATTACACATCATGGTCGAAATGTCTTCAATCATAGGCTTGATCGTCGCATTATTGGTCTCAGCCATCATCATTTTCGTTGTCACCAAGCTCATGGGAGAGAATGAGGGGATCGGTAAGGCGTTCCTAGCTGCTCTGATCGGCACGGTGATCTATGCGGTCGTTTATTTTTTACTAGGAAATGGTCTGTTTGCAGCCTTCATAGCAGGGATCGTCTGGTTATTGGCCTTGAAAGGTCTCTACAATATTGGGTGGGGTAAGGCGTTCGTCATCGCGATCATCATTTGGATAATGGCGATCGTTGTCGGCATATTCCTCCCCACGTTATCTGGGCCTTTCTGAATTGGATATTCCAAAGAAACCTCTTCCAATTTTTTTACATTTTCATCTCAACTTTCATTCTATTTAATGTAAAAAATAATATGACTCATGCCCCCGACACTTAGGATCGGGTTTAGATGCTCTGACGATGAACATTCATCGAGACCGTTAAAAAATCAATTTTCTTGAAATATTGAATTAATTCTTTCATAAATTTGAATATGTATTATTATCACATTTGAAAGTATGCCATAAATAATAATTTAACAATAATTAAATTTTCAATTTGATAAGATATTATATGTACAAGAAGGTCCCAAGCACACTTCAGTTGTTATTTGAATCAACGCGATCTCGTTGCTCGTATCGAGGTCGTGAAAATTAAAGGGAGAAAGATTTATGTTCAATCGTTCAAGACAATTCGGAAACAAGCAATATTTTGAAAAAAGACTCAGCGCAATGTTGGTGGTGATGATCGCAGCGCTGATGGTCATGACGACGATGTCGAGTTTTGTCATGGCCGCCGATGACACAACGCCGCCAACGGTGAGCTCCATTGATCCGGTCGATGCTGCTATGGGCGTTTCACTCAACAAGCCGATAATCGCAACCTTCAGTGAGGCTATGGACGCAGCGACCATCACCAATTCCACGTTCAACCTGACACAAGGATTGACAAAGGTACCGGGCAGCGTGACCACCGTCAACAGCACAGCGACCTTCACACCAACGAATTATCTTCTCGCTGGCACTATCTATACTGTAACGATCACGACTGGAGTGATGGACCTCGCAGGCAATCCATTGGCGAGTGATTACACTTGGAATTTCACGACATCCACCTCTTCGGCGTCAGCGGTCGTTCTTGGTACGGCCGGCGACTTCGTAATTCTCGCAAAAACGGGAATATCGACCACCGGGACAACCGGGATCGTTGGAGATATCGGAATTAGCCCAGCTTCATTCACTTACATCACTGGGTTCGGCTTGATAATGGATTCCTCAAATGAATTTTCCACGTCTTCAATAATCGATGGTAAGGTCTACGCGTCCGACTATGCTCCCCCAACTCCAACAAAGATGACCACGACCATAAGCGACATGGAAACGGCATACAATGTCGCAGCAGGAGCCGCGCCAGGTTATACTGAGCTTGGAGCTGGAACCCTCAGTGGATTGACACTCACGGCTGGTGTGTATAAATGGAGCAGTGGTGTAACAATAACGACATCCATTACTCTCACCGGTAGCGCCGACGACGTATGGATCTTCATAATAGCTGGAAATCTTGAGGTCAGCTCATCCGTACAGATCATATTGGCTGGTGCAGCATTGCCAAGCAATATCTTCTGGATCGTAGCTGGACAAACGACGATCGGAACGACGGCCGTTGTCCAGGGAACTATCCTGGATCAAACCGGGATCGTGATCGAGACGGGTGCAACGGTGATCGGAAGAGCACTAGCGCAAACCGCGGTCACTCTTGACGCATCCTCTGTCTTAATGCCCACAGACATTGTCGCACCGACGGTGATCTCCACGATTCCAGCCAATTCTGACACCGATGTAGCAGTCAACAGCGCAGTGTCCGCGACTTTCAACGAGCCGATGGCCCCTACAAACATAACCACAACGACATTTACGTTGAAACATGGATCAACGTCCGTTGCAGGGACTGTGACATACTCTGGTGTTACCGCGGTGTTTACACCTGACGCCGATCTCATAGCTAGCACGGTATACACTGCGACTATAACGACCGGAGCAAAGGACCTCGCAGGCAATGAGTTGGCAAGCAACTATACATGGAGCTTCACCACAGGCGTTGCCCTAGATGCAACACCTCCGACGGTCAGCTCGGTCTATCCGACCAATGCTGCAACGAACGTAGATCTCAACATAGCGTTATCTGCAACTTTCAACGAGCCGATGGACCCCGTTAGCATAAGCATAACGACATTCACGTTGAAGCATGGGTCGACGGCAGTTTCAGGCATAGTGACATACTCTGGTGTCACCACGGTTTTCACACCGATCGGCAACCTCGCAGCTAGCACGGTATATATTGCGACTATAACGACCGGAGCAAAGGACCTCGCAGGCAATGCGTTGGCCAGCAACTATACTTGGAGCTTCACCACTGGTGCTGCTCCAGACACCACCGCACCCACTGTGATATCCACCGTCCCTGCAATTTCTGAAACAGGCGTAATACTCAACAGTGCGATATCCGCCACCTTCAGCGAGGCGATGAACCCCTTGAAGATCACCACGACGACCTTCACCTTGAAGCAAGGCGCAATGGCGGTCGCGGGAACCGTGACCTACTCTGGTATCACCGCGGTGTTCACACCGACGAACGATTTGTCGGGCAGCTCGGTATATACCGCAACGATAACGATCGGGGCCGAGGACCTCGCAGGCAATGCGTTGGCCAGCAACTATACTTGGAGCTTCACCACCGGTGTCACACCAGACACGATCGCGCCAACCGTGATCTCGGTCGATCCTACCAACGGTGCGACCAGCATCGCTCTGAACAGTGCGATATCCGCCACCTTCAGCGAGGCGATGAACCCCTTGAAGATCACCACGACGACCTTCACCTTGAAGCAAGGCGCAATGGCGGTCGCGGGAACCGTGACCTACTCTGGAGTCATCGCGGTGTTCACACCGACAAGCGCTCTATCGGCCAGCACAGTATACACTGCGACTATAACGACCGGAGCAAAGGACCTCGCAGGCAATGCGTTTGCCAGCAACTATACTTGTATCTTCACCACCGGTGTCACACCAGACACGATCGCGCCAACCGTGATCTCGGTCGATCCTACCAACGGTGCGACCAGCATCGCTCTGAACAAGGCGATATCCGCCACCTTCAGCGAGGCGATGTACCCGCTGTCAATAACTACGGTCTCATTCACGTTGAAGCAGGGAGCGACCGCCGTTGCAGGCACAGTGACCTACTCTGGAGTCACCGCGGTGTTCACACCGACCAGCGCTCTATCGGCAAGCACGCTCTATACTGCGACGATAACCACCGTAGCAAAGGACCTGGCAGGCAATGCGTTGGCCAGCAACTATACCTGGAGCTTCACCACCGGTGCGGCTGAGGATGAGATCTCCCCCACGGTGATATCCACCGTTCCAGTCAGTTCTGCCACCGGTATCGCTCTGAACAGTGCGGTATCTGTTACCTTCAGCGAGGCGATGAACCCGCTGACAATAACTACGGTCTCGTTCACGTTGAAGCACGGAGCGACCGCCGTTGCAGGCACAGTGACCTACTCTGGAGTCACCGCAGTGTTCACACCGACCAGCGCTCTATCGGCAAGCACAGTATACACTGTAACGATAACGACTGGAATAAAGGACCTCGCAGGTAATGTGCTCGCGAGCAGCTATGTTTGGACCTTCACCACTGGTGCAGCTGTAGATGCAGTAGCCCCAACGGTGATCTCCACCCTTCCATCCAGCTCCGGTACAGATGTATCGGGCAACAGCTCGGTATCCGCCACCTTCAGCGAGGCAATGAATCCGCTAACAATAACTGCGGCGACATTCTCGTTGATGCAAGGAACAACGGTTATCGCAGGTACAGTGACCTACTCTGGAGTCACTGCGGTGTTCACACCCACGGTCGATCTGGAAGAGGGAACGACATATACTGCGACGATCACGATCGAGGTAAAGGACCTGGCAGGCAATGCAATGGCCAGTGAGTATACCTGGACCTTCACGACCACCGATGGTCAAGATGATTCGTCCTCCTCGGGATTCCCACTATGGGCAATAATCGTGATAATCGTAGCAGCTGTTGGAGCAGCACTGTTCGTTATTTACAGCCTGGTAGTAAAGAAACCCCAGAAGAAGTAAGGGGTTTCCTCTTTCCTCCAAATCGAAGGGGCCCTCGCGCAAACGAGGATCCCTCCGACCATATTTTTTTTGTCAATTCTCAGCAGGGCATGTCCATAATATTTTTCAGGTCGACAAGCTCGAATATTAAGAAGTGGGTCTGGGCCAGATCTTTTTTTCAACACCTAAGTATTAATAGTAGGGGGTCCGTCGAATACATTAGGAGGGGAATAATCCCCCTATCCATATTTCGGTGGATCATTATGTCGAACACAGAGATCATCAACAAGAATGAAGAGACCTCAAGAAAAGTCTCGGCTGGCTCATCCAACATTATAAAGCATTTGCGTAAGAAAGAAGGGTCGATCTTGATCACAGGGGCGATCGTGGTCATAGTGATCGTGGTGGTCATCGCCGCGATATTCTTTTCGGGGGTTCTTAACGGAGGATCGAACGATTACAAGGCAACCATTTACATCCATGTAACGAGCGCGCATATCGCGAACGTCATGAATGTCGAACTCTTCGCAGATGGCAAATCGATCACGTCCTTTACGTTGGAGCCTCTGGAAACGCAGGTCTATCAATATGACGCGTGGCTGTCCGGTTCCTCAAATGATATCGTCATTTCTGGTACTGGTATGGGCGGGGCTTTCGGAGACACCTCGGACTCATCGACCATAACGGTAGCTGACGGCGAAACATACAATGTCTATCTGACCCTTTAAATAAGATTGGACCAGACCGTCCAATCTTTCCCCTTTTTATCACCAAGTCAAATCACTTGAATTCGATGACAAATGTCTCACAGACAACGAGCATATTCTCATCGAATGGGATGCCGTGTTCCCTCAGTTCCTTCGCGAACCATTCCCTGTGCCCCTCTCTCTAGTACTCCAGCGAGCGGTCGCTTTCGCCATATGCATGTTCCGCGGTCACTTCGCAGAACTTGCAGACTCGGATATCGGTGACTCGGAGGATGCAGACCGACTCACCGTTCGATCTCAAGATGATGTTCGGACCTCCCACCGACGGTATCGGGGCGTTTTCGATGTGAAATAGCTGATCGACAGAGGCCGTTGCGGTCTCCTTTGAGGACAAGGTCGGCCAATCTGTCCCCGAACTCGCCCCCACTAAAAAAGGACCATGCATCATACGACTTCGCGTCAGAGTCGTTCTGCGTGAAGCTGTCCCAACTTTCCTGTATATTCATATGTTCGCGTCATTCCATCGAAATGTGCGTGACGTGATGAAGGGACCCCGATGGTGAAGTATCTGACGAGCATCGGATCGAACTGAGCCATTCGTTCGAGATAGAGAAACCTGCCTCGTCCGGCCCCCTGAACTAATATGAGGCGGCCAGTTTCATTCTGGACATATCGATCATCGGGACCCTTTCCAGCACTTGAAGAACACGGGTCAGAAGCAATCCTGTTCTGGCACGTTCAGGTCCTCTGCCCTCTCGTCCTTCCTCATGATCCTTCTCTATGTGCACGGCCACCCACCCAAAGAACTCCAACGGCAATCTTGGCAGTGTGAAAAGATATGGTCCTCGGCGATGATCAGGACCTTTCCGCCGCCAATGTCGATCACGCCCGAGTCCACACCAGATCGAGGGGGGACGATGACCTTTTCCGAAGGTCGTCCAAGGTGGTCGTTCAGAATAGCAGACAGGGCATCGGGTGAGACCTTTCCGATGGGATGTGGCAGGCTCAGGTGTGCTCGAAAAGGCATCGGCGAGCTCGAACATCTCTTTGGTCACCTCATTCGGGTCGTTCCTAAGGAGCTCGATCACCGGTTCCTTCCCCGTGGCTCGGTTCTCACAGATCATCTTTGGTGTCCGTCCCTTTGATGACCGGTTACCCTATCCAGCCTTCCAGGGCATGGAGTCCTCCTCCGCCTTGATTTCATCTGTTTCATGGGGCCTGTAGATCGGGATCAGAGGCCAGTTCTTCTTTTTACAATAATCTCCGAGGAAGATCGTCAGTTCGGGATCGTAGGCGAAGTTGATGCCTGCCCGAATTGTCTGGAAAGCGTCATGTATCCTGATCATGAATCGGGTCGCATGACTCGATGCGCCGAACACGATAGGTCCATCGGCATGAGGCTTGCCCTCGGCGATGGTGATCCTTCTCTCCACAGCGAGGACATCGCCCTTGTCCTTCGGTTCCGCTCGGGCGCAGACGAAATTCGACCTGACCTCGGGACGACCTTAGCAAAGGAGTCGCATCTCTCGATCGTATCCACCACGATCTTCATTCTGTCCTGCATCTCTATTGTCTCGTCGATGATAACTTGCCGAAGGGGGGAAATGATAGAGTCCAGATAATCATCGTTCTTACGCATGAAAATAGATTGAAGATCATATTTCCATTCGCGTGGTATTTAAAACGATTCTTGATTATTATTTTTTTGTTGAATAAATATATATTAATACCCTCTTCATAAATGAATCATTGGGGTAAAACCCATGTTGGAGGGATGAATAATGGAAGTCTATACAATGTTCGAGGTCCCGGAAGACATCATTCCGGAGGTCAAGAAGAAATACTCAGAAGAGAAGAACACGGATTTCGAAGTTGACAAGGCACATCCGTCAACAACTCCGTACTACGCTTTCGGAGACCCTAGGGCAACGCCTGATACGATCACATTCAATGGGAAGGAATACTGGGTGTACAGGACCTCCCCCGGCGTGAAGATGAACTGGTGCTACGATCACGCATAAACTCGCTTTCCATTTTTTTTATCTTGGTCAACATCGATCCTGCCCAGGTCGAAGGCTTTTTCTTCAAATGCTTTGCCCTTTAAAGACCTAAATTGGACCAGTGCCTGCGAAAACATCGGGATCCAATATCTTGGTTCAAATATCGACGTGGTCGAATAAATTTAATGGCGATCAAGTTCGCTCTGATCATGAGGATCCGAAAGAAATGAAAAGAGTTCGGGGCCAAGCCCCGTGATCAATATTTCTTCAGGATCTCGGTAAAGAATCCCGAATATAGCGGCGCGATGGTGTTGTTGCCGGTCATACGGTCCTTCACAGAGAGGGTTGTCACATATGCCTTAGAGTTCTTGGTGAACAGCATGTCATGACCTACGCAAAGGCCCAGGACGATGTTCAATTGGGTCCCCGCCTCGTTCAGAAGCTCGGCCTGATAGACAGGGTTGCACACCGACTCGTTCTCGCTCTTGATACAATCTTCCTTGGGGATGTCGAACTCTCCTTTCTTCATGGAGAAATTGCGGCAGATGACAGAACACACCTCGAAGCCCCTTGCCTCAAGGACCTTGGTGAGCTTGATGCCCTCGTCCCGGGCGGCCAGGCAGAATGCCACCCCGATCTTCTTCCATCCCATCTCATCTGCGAAAGCCATTATCTCGGATATGCGAGGCCTGATAGGCGTCAGGACCCCATTCACCGGCTGGAGGGTGCCCCTCTCGACCTTGGCGGCCGTTTGCATCAAGGCCTGCGTCTCTGGATCATGGTAGCGCTCGATTATCTCTTCCCGCTTGATCTCCGAAACATTGGTCGGGCAGTTCTTGAACTTTCCTGGTTCTCCGATCTTGCATCCCGCGTCTCCACATCTATCGCATCTGGGAAAATCCACTAGATCACCGTTTGATTATCCTAATGGATGTTAATATAGTCTGTTAAAAATGTTTAGCCCCAGGGATGTAATTATAATATCAAATTAATAAAAATATCCCGCATTTCACTTTTACCAATTTGGTAAAAAAATTTGGTTCAGGGGAGGGGATCTGAACCGTTGGACCGCTGAGAATGGGATCCTAAATTGTAGAATTCGGCATACCCAGTTTCGATACCATATCTTCAGCACAGCTCAGGGCCAGTGCCCCTCTTTCTGTCATTGAGTAGCGATGTCTGCGGCGATCCATCTCTATGAAGCCAGCCTCCATAAGCGCCCGCAAGTGAAATTGAAGGTGCCCAGTCTGCAATTCTAATGCTCGACCTAGTTCCGTAAGGCTATGGTCCCCACGCCTCAAAACAGTTAGAACCTTGATGCGCCACGCGTTGGCAAGGGGATTCAAAACCGATTGCATCTCATCGGCAGTGTACTGACAGGAATCCCTGTTCTGCCCCATCTTCAGTTCACCATCGGTGCCGAACCTAATGGCCAGGTCCCCATAAATCTGCAGAATGACTTTTAAACGATGAAGGATCTCCTCCGCTGTTTCAGAACATGCCTTGTCCTGGCAATTAGAAATGTCACCATTGATCAGGACCTCAGCCTCGTCCAATATGTTCATTGCACCTGCCAGGTCATCTTTCATGAACAGGTTGGTTGCTATGTTGGCGGTCTCTTCAAGTTTCTGAATGCATCTCCCCTTGAGATCACATGCGGAACTGTTGTTCATGATGCTCGTATCATCTAAGAACGAGCGCTTCCCCTCATCCCCGATCACCATCCTCATCTGTTCCAAGAAAACGGATTTGAGGTCCACGTATCGCAGGCGGACCATTTGGTCGCTGAAAATGTTCAGATCGCTTTTAAGCGCCCTTATTTCTGATAGGACTTCTTGATCGTTCATGGCGGATGAATAGAAAAATATTCATTACCAATATTTATATATTGTTTTGACACATTTATGGATGGTGGAAATATGGCAAAGCTACCAGATGGAGTATTCAATCTATTGAACGATCGCTCATCGAGCAAAATTCTAGGGACCAAGAGCGCCAAGGGCGATGTGCATCTGATCAACGTGGGTGGTGCAGGCACCATAGACCCCGAGACTATCTTCGTTGGCGAAGTATTCATGAAAGCGACAAGCGAAAACCTCGAGCATTCAAAGAAGGACCGCTCCCACGCTTCAATACTTGTAAGCAAGGGCCCGGAGTCTTATGAGGTCCGGTGCAGCGTCAAGGACCACGTGACCGCTGGTCCAATGTTCGAAAAGATGAAAGAGACCTTCAAGGCAATGAAGGTGGACCTGAAAGGTGTGTGGCTTTTGAAAGCTGAAGAGGTATACAACGAGAGCCCGACCTGGGATTCTGGAAGAAAGATAGTTTGAGGCCTTCCAGGCCTAATTTTATTCTTTTTCCTGCGTTTGTTCGATCGTATGATCAATAAACGTAGCAATACGATACGTCACGATGACTAATGTCGCCTGAAATAGGCTACGGTATTCGGACTTTGAGCCTTGATCATTTCAGTGCAATGATCCCTTCGCCTTGAAATACCCATGGAATGACTGGTGGGGTGTGATCAATCCTATACCTGGTACCAAGTTTTTTTCTTTCTCCGGCAGCATTATCGACCCCTTCACTGCTCGTGATGCCATGTCCTCTGGAAAGAGGGCGTGATCGTCTGTGATCATCGATATGCATTAGATAAACAAACCATTCTTCGATGGACCGATATGTTGAAAAGATTGTGCAGGGGAAGGGATTTGACCCTTAGGCCGCTATGGATAGGATCCTAAGTCCCCGCAGTTGGCCAATCATTGATCGTGTTCGGCCTTTTCACCAATGCCCAATCTTTTAACAGGGAATGCGACCTCTGCCCGTTTCGTCAGGAACGAATCTTCGATGTTCTCCACCATCTTTCTAGCCATATCGAATGGTATGGCCATGGACATCATGTCTGGAGGAAACCAGACATTGCCAGTGGGGTCGACAGGACCAATGAAGGCAGTATCCCGTGGAGCCTTCTCAGATAGACCAGCTGCATAGGTTATCATTGATGCGCAGGAGGGACCGCTTGGCATCACTATGGATTTGAACATCTCATCGAATACATATTGTATGAGACCGCCAAGGTTCCTTATTGACTCAGCATTACCGATCATAATCAAAGAAAGGACATCTTGATCATCTTCGAGCTGGTCCCAACCAGCTATATTGAGATATTTATAAGGAAATGCGATCTTACCAGGAGCGGCCAAGAACCTTTCCGCTGCAGCAGGGTCGGGCTTAAGGTATTCTGCAGCGCCATTCATAAAGTCGGGACGTCCGGTGGAAATGAAGAACTTGGTCATTTGCGAAGTGGTAGCTATCCCACACCACCCTTGACCGCCGGGGCATATTCCTGTGCGTGCATCTGGGCCGAAATAAACCGGAGGCGCATGGCCATCCATAGAGATTTTATAGACTGCCCTGGCCATGCATCGGTCCACCTTCGATATCTGAACCGATTCTTTTCGCACGTTTTCACTTCCGAACACAAACAACGCCCTTCCAGGCAGATGTGAAATACGAGTCAATCTCTCCCCAACGATTTTAGCATCCATTTTCATGATAACAAAATAAACGGGGGATTTATTTATACACTCATTTCATCCAGATCATATCCTTTAGGATGCACATTCAGAACACTACAGAAATGTTGGTACAGGGAAAGGGATTTGAACCCTTGGACCGCTAGGGATATGATCCTAAGTCCTACGCAGTTGGCCAAGTTACCTGTTAGATATGATGCTCGACCAATGCATCACCGAACACAGGATCATCCCGATATAGCAACAATGGTCATTTTTTCATCCGATCCATGTTCAGATTCTTTGACATTTCTTGCAAGAGTAGATTGTCCCACCCAGGTATGCCTCTTTTTTGATGGATGTTCCACATATGGGGCAGGGTTTGTTTATTGTTCTTTTGCTCAAAATGGTCTGATAGCCTCCAGAACAGCCAAACAGATCCGATTCCGTATCCCTACCTCCCCGTTCTGCCATGTCAGTAAGGGTGCTCTTAACCTTCTCGAATAGGGTCCCAACATCCTTTTCGTTCAATGTATTGACCTTTTTCTTAGGATGCATTCCAGAGTTGAATAGAATATCCTGTAAAACACCGTTTCCCAGTTCGGGGATCCTCTGTTCAGTGGCCAGCAATGCCTTCAGGCTTAGTTTTTGAACCTCCGGTGCTGAGATGATAGAATGGAAATAGTCATCGTCGAACTTCGTGGAAAATGGAGAAGGTTTTTCCTTGGCGATCAAATAATAACGATCGTCTAGATCGCCGTCTGAAAAAGCCCCGACCCCGCTGTACATCTGAACAACGGCGCTGAGAGCGGAACGGTCCTCAAATTCCACTAAAAACTGGTGTTTAGAGGGCCGTGGTTCACCGGTCTCGTGAAATCTTATACAGATCCCTTCCCCGAACAGGATATTCGTCTTTCCAGCTTTGATCTCTACGAGTCCACCGTAAGCATTGGCCTTTTCTACCGTATGTCCATCAAGAAGTTCAGAATATTTGGATAGGTCTCCATAATACCAGGCCAATTTATGAGGGGTTTGCGCAGCCGTCACCCTGACAATGCTCTTCCCGGCAATCGTTTTAGTAATCTGACGTGAAATGTTCAGAGCCTCTGGTAGTTCGATCACAAGGACTCTCTTTACTACCCGATCGACGCGTCAATTTGAATTAACAATGAAGGTCGCTCAAATTAATATATTCCCATCTCTCCTCTAATTTCAATGGGAATAGGATATGAAAAAGAAAAGGCAAAATAAATCGGAAACGGATTCTGAGAAATTTGTAGATAAGGAAGATAACGAGCCTGAGGGCATCTACGACGATGACGCTAGACAGGAGATGCTCGAGGATGACCAGATCACAGCTTCTGAGGAAGGGTTCATGCGTGGCTGGGAGGGTACTGTGGAAGGTGGAAAGAAACATAAGAAAGACAGTGACCATAAGGACACGGCATCTGTTGAGCTGGACAAGGAACAGTATCAAGAAGATTGAGATATTCATTTGTTTATCATGAACGATCGGTCTGTTACACGACTATGATTTAGATGGTTCAATGGATGGATTGATAAAATTAGAAGTGCAGGGGAAGGGATTTGAACCCTTGGACCGCTAGGGATAGGATCCTAAGTCCTACGCCGTTGGCCAAGCTTGGCTACCCCTGCGTATTGTCCGCTGATGGAATGCACGTAATTAATCCTTATCCTGAATTAGCTTTTCCAGGAGTTCCGTGATGTTCTTCACGGCGACATCCCGGTTCTTCGGATATGTCTGGATCTTTCCGCGCACTGATATCGCATCGTCCGACCTCGTCAGCGCGATCTCGCCGAGATACGCCTTTTGCTTGTCTATCCTGGCAAAGAGCTGGCAATCTTCGTCGACTCGTTGTTCGATCGAATCGATCATCGATCGCAGGTCCTCCTTCGAGAGGGCCGCGAAGAAATTCATGATATCCTTCTTTTTCTTCAGAACACCTTCGACGATCTCGATCTTGTTGCCGTGATGCCCTTCGGTGACGTCCCTCTCGTATTCCTCGAGGCCCGACGCGTTGTTCAGCGCCACAAGGACATTCTCCTCGTCCTCTGTGGCGTGTATGAACGCTCGGAAGTATAATGGGCCGACAGTCATCCGAACTACATCGGGCAATTGTTAGATAAAACTTCGAGCCTCACTCCAATCTCATCATCCGCTCTCGTCCGAAGCCTATGATGACCTTCCAATGCCCTGCAAGCTCGTCATCCAACGACTCGTCGCCCGTATCGGCCTTGAGGCGCTTCAACCTACGAAGTTTGCCCGGCGTCGCGATGATGATTATCCCGCCCTTACCCGCAGATCTTATCACGGCCGGCGATATCTGCTGGTTGCCTCTTCCGAAGACGAAGCCCTGCGCGCCGATCGGCGTGACGACGATCTTGAAATTCCTGCCCCCCGTCTCAGAGAGCAGCTCCTTCTCCCCAGCGTCCTTAACGACGATGACCCCGTCCCTCATCACGTCCACTCCGAGCAGCGTCTTCTCTACGCCCATCTCCGCAGCGAACGCCTCCACGGTCGTTCCCGGGCCAAGGATATAGGTCGTCCCCACCTCGACGATGGTTGCGAGATACGCCCCGACCTCTTCCTTCTCCTCCTCATCGTTCGATGCGTTTAGAGACCCTTTCGAAGGCTGGATCAGCGCTGAGTCGTCAAGGACCGTCAGATACCCTATCGGCCGAGCGCTGAGGAGGCCCTCCCTGAACATGTCCTCGTCGATGTCCATGACCTCGGCCCTCCTCAATGAGATCGAGCCTCTGATGAACTCCCTGATGAGCGTTCCGGCGTCGCGCGGGGAGTTCGCGAAGACCCCCGAGTGCATCTTCACGCCTGACGGCACCCCGATGCACGGTACATCGCCGTCCATCCCTTCCATGACGTCCCTGGCCGTGCCGTCACCGCCGCAAAATATCACAAGGTCGCAACCGATGGCGCAGAAAAGCCTGACCGCCTCGGTGGTATCCTTTCCTTCCGAATGCTCGGGCGGAGCATAGACGACCTCATGTTCGATGTCCATTTCTGTGAGGAGATCTGAGCCCATCGGCCCGCCGATCGTGTAGAATTCTATCGCTCTTAGGTCCCCTGCAGATCCAAGCGCGAGCTTGGCGCGTTCCATGGCCTTGGGCTTGGCTCCTCTGGCGATAGCCTCGTCAAGGGCAGGACCGTCCGTTCCCTTAAGCCCGACGCTCCCGCCCATCCCCGCGAAGGGGTTCAGGACGAATCCGAACTTCACGGAGCTAGATGGCATTGCCGATTAAAAAATCAGGATGCTAGAAAAGTTAAGGTGGGGCGGCGCAAGCCGCCCGCACCCGGGAGACTGTTCAGGGGGAAGTCTTCCAGCTCACATATGGAGCTGCTGCGGGGCCATCGGTCCGATCTTCGCCTCGCATGCCATCGATGGCCTGCTGACGAGCATCGCCTCGGGCATCGATACGGGGACATGTGGCATCTCGCGGGACACTTCGGCCTCGCTGCCAATGACCTCGTCGATCTCCTTCCTCAGGGCGCCGAGAAAGGCCTGGTTCGCTTGTGCGCAGAACGAGTCGATCAGCTTTATCACGCTGTTGTCGATCATTCCGAAAGCCTTGTTCAACGGTAGGTTGTCACCGCCCTTGAGCAGAGTGTCGTTCTCGAAGATGTATGTGTTGTTCTCGATCGACTGGAGCTTGGAGACGCCCTCCCTGGCCTTCTCCGAGCGCTCGCTCTCGAAAGAGAACGGGTTGATCGCGATTACGAAAGTGAATGACTTCATCTCCTTGGAGATCTTCGCGACGATCGGTGCGATGCCCGTGCCTGTTCCGCCGCCCATCCCGGCGACGACGAACACGAGGTCCTTTCCTTTGATGACATCGCGTATCGCGTCCTTCGCGCATTCCCCGCAGTACTCCCCGACCTCGGGGAATCCGTTCGTGCCCTTTCCTTGGGTCACGTCCTTGCCGACCAGCAGCTTCGTGTGTGCGGCAACCTTCTGCAGAGAGGATTCATCGGTGTTGATCGCAACCGTGTGAACATTGTTTTTGCACCCAGAGTGCACGCTGCTCACGATGTTGCTTCCCGCACCGCCGATCCCTATGACGGCGATCTTGGGCTCCGTCATGCCCTTTACCAGCGCTGAAACGAGTTGTTCCCGTCGCGCGGTTTGTCCTTGTTCCCCAGTGTTCATTGATTGATCCCCCGAATGTCCCATCTCAAGTCGTTTGCACACCGAGTCCCAACCCAGTGTGATGTGCATCCCATCCCTTCGAAAGGCCTTCCCACGGCCATTTGGGTCTGTTCACATGCGTTCGAGGATCTTCTTCTCTTCATCGAAGATCTTGCCCTTGACGTCTTCCATCTTTTCGCGGGGCAGGAACTCCTTCCTGAGAACTTCCTCGACAGCGGCTTCAAAAGAGGTATAGTAGCCCATCTCAACCATCCTCTCGATCATGCTGTGAATCGCACCGGGCACTTTGATCGATACCCGGTTCTCTGAGGACCTTATCGGTGAACCAACATCGTGTTCGATGAAGGAGCGGATGGCGATTCTAGCAAGGTGCGATCGGTTCGAGTACTCGGGACGCTTCTCGACGAACTCGTCGATAAGCTCGAGGTCCTCGGCTTCAAGTCGCAACGATATTCTTTCTCCATCCAATGTATCCAGTCCTCTCGGTTTACAGACCGTAAATAGACATTGTCATACCGAGTATTTAATTATATTTAAAAATATGACATTTGTCATACAAATTAGCTGAATGGTGGTTGCCAGCGTTCGCGTAAGACGGGATATGCCCATTTCATATAATATCGACGCGCAGAAACCCTAATAATGTCATTTTCATTTACCAACGATCATTATAAGGTGCCCGCATGCTCAACCGTCCGACCGAAATAGAGACAAAATGGCAGGAAAGATGGTACTCCCAGAGGATAAACGAGGCCAATCGGGACGAGCGCAGGAAGTTCATGATCATCTTCGCCTACCCGGGCGTCACAGGCTATCTTCACGTCGGACACATGAGGGGCTTCTCCTATGTCGACGACATCTCTCGGTACATGAGGATGAGGGGCTACAACGTCATGTTCCCCGTCGGTACACATGCTACTGGCAACGGGCCGATCTCCCTTGCCAAGAAGGTGGCGGCAGGGGATGAAGGGATCATCTCGTATCTCACAAGGAACGGCTGCCCAGAGGAGAAGCTCAAGGACCTGACGAACCCGATAGGCGTCGTCGATTTCTTCAACAAGGTTTACGTCGAACAGTACTGGAGGCGTTTCGGGTTCATGGCGGACTGGCGCAGGTTCACATGTACCATCTACAAGGAGTACGGCAAGTTCATACAATGGCAGTTCAGGAAGCTCAACGAGGCGGGGCTGCTGATCCAGAAGCCGTACTACGCGCCATCGTGCATCAAGTGCGGACCCGTGGCCGTGGACGCGTCCGAGACTGACATCTCCTGCGGTGGGAACGCCGAAACGACCGAATATACGCTGATGAAGTTCAAGTGCGGCGACCTGGTCCTGCTGGCGGCGACGCTGAGGCCCGAGACCGTGTTCGGGCAGACGAACTTCTGGGTCAACCCTGACGTGGAGTACGTCAAGGTCCGGCACGAGAACGAGATATGGGTCATGAGCAGACCCTGTCTTGACAAGTTCCACTACCAGAAGGAAGGGCTGGAGGAGGTCGGCACGATCGATGGGAAGGAGCTCATCGGCAGGATGTGCACGACCCCTATGACCGGAAGGACCATACCATGCCTTCCGGCGACGTTCTGCGACCCCGAGGTCGGAACGGGCCTCGTAGTGAGCGTCCCTTCGGATGCCCCAGACGACTGGGTCGCCCTGATGATGCTGCAGACGGACGAAGAGCTCTGCAAACAGTACGGCCTAGATTTCGAGATGGTCAGGTCCATCATGCCGATCCCGATCATCGATACCAAGGGCTGGGGTCCGATGCCCGCGGTCGAGATAGTCGAGCGGATGGGGATCACGAGATCTGGCGACCCCAAGCTCGTCGAGGCGAAGAAGATCGTCTACAAGGAAGGTTTCCACTCTGGAAAGATGAACGGCAACTGCGGCAAGTACTCCGATCTTCCTGTCGATAAGGCAAAGGACATGATGAAGGAGGATATGCTCAGGTCGACCGAGGCCGACCTGTTCTTCGACCTGTCCGAGAGAGTGGTCTGCAGATGCGGGGAGCCGGTCGTCATCAGGAAGGTCGACGATCAGTGGTTCATCAACTACGCGGATGAGGAACTGACGGCGAGGAGCCATGATCAGGCCAAGCGCATGCACATCATCCCGACCGACTACATGACGAACGTCCATGGGGTCCTTGATTGGTTCCGCGAGAGGGCCTGCGTCCGTCAGGGCAACTGGCTCGGCACACGCTTCCCGTTCGACGACAAATGGATCATCGAGGCGATATCCGATTCGACCCTTTACCCGATATTCTACACCGTCACGCCTTATGTGAACGACGGCAGCGTGAAGGCCGAGAACCTCACGACCGAGTTCTTCGACCACGTGTTCCTGGGGAAGGGGGACGTGAACGAGGCGGCGAGGGCCTCCGGGCTCGACCCGTCGCTTCTGGCAAAGATCAAGGCCGATGTCGACTACTGGTACCCGCTGGATATGAACCTAGGCGGCAAGGAGCACATGACCGTTCACTTCCCTGCCTTCCTGATGAACCACGTGGCGATACTGCCGGAGGATAAGCTCCCGAAGGGCATATTCGTCAACTGGTACGTCATATCCAAGTCCGGGAAGATATCCAAGTCCAAGGGCGGCGCGCAGCCGATCCCCGGAGCTGCGGAGAAGTACGGAGTCGATGCACTGAGGCTCTATTACGCGCACATCGCCTCGCCCTTCGCTGACGTCGAATGGGACGAGGACATCATCGAGAACTACGTCCTGAAGATCGACAGGGTGATGAGGAACGTCGAGGAGCTGGCGGCTATGCAGCCGGCCTCGCAGATGAGCGGCATCGACCAATGGCTCCTCTCCCGGTTGAACACAAGGCTGGCCAAGGTCATAGGCGGCATGGCGCAATATGACCTCAAGACGCTTGCGAACGAGGCATACTTCGAGATACCGAACGACCTGAAATGGTACATAAGGCGCGGCGGGAACAACGGAACGGCAATGAGAAAGGCCTTGGACATCTGGGTCAGGATGATGGCGCCGATCACTCCGCACGTTGCGGAGGAGATGTGGGAGCATATCGGCGGCGAAGGATTCGTGACCAACGCAAAGTTCCCGGAACCGGACGAGGCCAATTCGTCTATGCTGGCGGAGATAGCCGAGGATTACCTCAGGGCGCTGATGGACGATACGAACGAGATACTCAAGGTCACGAGGATCACGCCGAGCAGGGTGCTCATCTACACGACGTCGCAGTGGAAGGCCAAGGGGATGGCCATGGCGATCGACATGGCGAAGAAGGGCGAGCTAAAGGTCCCGACGCTCACGAAGGCGGTCATGCAGGACCCCGACCTCAAGCAGCATGGGAAGGAGGCGTCCGACTACGCGAGAAAGATCGCAGAGGACCTCATGAAGAGGTCCAAGGAAGAGCTGGTGAAGCTCGAGGCCGACTTCGATGAGCTCGCCTTCCTCACATCCGCCCAGAACTTCCTGTCAAAGGAGATGGGTTCGAACGTGAGGGTGTTCAGCGCGGAGAACCCTGAGAAGGAGGACCCCCAGAACAAGGCAAGGGTCGCCCAGCCGCGCAGGCCCGCCATCTACGTCGAGTGAAACCCCTTATCTTCATTCATTCATCGACCTAGGGAACGCGATATATGATATACTCAGCTCAGAAATTTGCCCTCCTCCATATTCCAGCCGGAGGGTCGTTCGGTGCTGTTCAATAAGCTCGCCAGGTCCGTCGTCGCGCATTACAGGCTCATCATCGTCGCCTGGCTCGTGCTGCTCGTCGTGGCGGTACCGTTCGCTCCTCTGGCCGGGGAAGCTGTCGAGTATTATGATATGACGGGCACCAACGGTCTCGACATAGCATCGGTCGAGGCGGATGACTGGATCGAGGAGAACTTTGGGTCCGATACGGTCTCTGACTCAGTGATAATCGTCCTCACATCGGACGATGCTCTCGACGGCGAGACGAAAGCGGTCGTCTACGAGATGACGTCCGAACTTGTCAGAGCGTCCCCGGCCTTCGGCGGCGATTTCGACAACAACGTCAGCGTGCAAAGCGTCTATTCGGTCGCGTTCTCCTACGCGACGGCCTATCTCCAGCAGATCAATGAGGCATATTACGCGACCTTTGACGAACTGAACGCCACAAGGTACGTCCTCTTCGGCATCCCTTCCGACTTCAGGGAGCTGTACAACGAAACTCTGGCCGTACAGTCGATGCTCTTCGGCATACCTGGAACTTACGCGATCAACTGGATGTCCTTCAACTCCTCAGATCCCGGAAGCACGGCCGAGGAGGTGGACCAGGCTGCTTACGGGATGACCTATTCATCCGTCCTGGCATCTCTCCAAGGGTCGGATGCCGATGGAGAGAGGACGAACATCACGCTCGCATATCTCGATTCCTTCTCGTCAGCTTGGAACGTCACGACTGGTGGTCCGGCTCTCAGGCTCGATGGGGCGCTCATTCCAGGCTATGATGCATTCATCTCATCATCACAGTTCCTTTCCATCAGCGAAGAGAAGCGAGCATTCATCGAGGCCGTCTTCGCAACTTTCGACATGGACGATCATGACGATGTCGCGTCCAGGAATGCCTTCTGCGACTGGATCTTCTCATCTCGAATGATCGATCTGCAGGACTCGCTGTCCGAGGAACTGGCCTTGGTCGCAGGCGAGCACTACGATAATTTCTTTACTTCTTGGAGCGCAGAAATCGGTACTGTGACTGAAAATGAGTTCCAGGCTATGGTGACGTCGTCAGCGCTCGACGTGACATCCTCACTTCCGGACGGTGGCATCGCACAAGCGATGTTCGTGTCGCTTCCATGGGAGAGCTGGCGAGATGACGCCCTGCTCTCTGAGCTCGTCGTCGACATCATGTCGTCGAGCACTCACAGCGAACGATGGGTGATATCGGAGGCGGCGGCGAAGGGGCGCGGAGCATCGATAGTGACGATATCCACGCTGGCCGAGACGATCGTGCAGAACAGCTCCCTTATGAACTTCCCGATGCCGATGATGCAGGCGATGCTCGACATCTTCATCAACGTCCCCTCGAACGACACGATGCTTCTTGCAGTAACCTTCACGGGACCGGATGGCGGGCCGACCGAGAGCGTCGATGACATCGAAAGGATAAGGTCCCTCCTCTCCGAGGTGATCGAAGAGCACCCGTCCATGGCCGTATACGTCACCGGCATCGACGCCATCACCAGGGACACGGAGGAATCGACGAACGAGGACGTCGAGATGATCGATCCCTTCACAGTGATACTGGTCATATTGCTCATCGGCCTCTTCTTCCGTTCCTTCGTCGCCTCGGCGGTGCCACCGGCGGTCATCGGTTTCGGCCTGGGGATATCCTTTTCGATGGTCTATTTCCTCGGAACGTACTTCCTGAGCATCAACTACACGGTCCTGACGCTGCTGCTCACTTCGATGCTGGGCGCCGGCTGCGATTACTGCATATTCATATTATCGAGGTACAAGGAGGAGAGGAGGAGCGGGGCCGACAAGAGGCAGGCGGTCGAAACATCGGTCACCTGGGCCGGCGAGGCGATATCGATATCTGGCCTGACGGTCATCATCTGCTTCGGGGCCCTCTCCCTCGGGACACTGGACATCATGAGGTCGATGAGCGTTCTGGCGTTAGGCATCGCCTGCGCCCTGCTCCTCGCATTGACGTTGTTGCCGTCGTTCCTCATGCTGCTCGGGGACAGGATGTTCTGGCCCTCCAGGATGGGCAAGGTCGCGAAGGCCAAGGAGAGCGGGTACTTCGCCAGGAGCGCGAGGTTCTCGATCAGGCACGCCAAGGCAATACTCATCGCCGCGCTCCTAATATCGATCCCGGCGACCTACCTGGTCGTGACGATGGAGACGAGCTACGACTTCATCGAATCGATGCCCGAAACGGAGTCCAAGGACGGGCTCCTGATCGTATCCGAGGGATTCGGCGGGGGCAAGATCACCCCGACGGAGATCGGGGTCAAACTATCGGGTTCCGTCTTCAACGAGACCGGCGGCTGGGACCTGGAGAAGATGGACCTGATCGAATCGCTATGCGTAGCATTGACCGCTCTCGACAATGTGAACTACGCGACGAGCCCGACGAGGCCGTTCGGCGAGACGATCGATTATTCCTCTATCTCGAACGACACGTCGATCGAGGCGGCCCTGTCCGACCAGTACATGAGGACGATGGTCGGCGAGAGCAACGACGCGATACTCATCACGGTCATATTCGTCGCGGAGCCATACGCGGCCGAATCGATCGACAGCATCACGATGATAAGGGAGGCGGCGGAAGGCATGGTCCTCGAGAACCCGGAGATCGAGGCCATCTACGTCGGCGGAGGGACGGCGCTGATGTATGACGTGTCCATACTGACGCAGGACGACTTCAAGACCATCCTGTTCGTCGTCATCGTAGGTATCTATCTTGCCCTGCTCGTCGTTCTGGGTTCCGTCATCAACCCGTTACGGTCCATCCTCACGATCCTGCTGAGCATATCGTGGACGCTAGTCGTGACGATGGTCGTGTTCGAATACGTCTTCGGACAGACGATAATGTGGATGGTCCCGCTCATCCTTCTGGCCGTGTGCCTCGGACTGGGCATGGACTATGACCTCCTTCTTACGACGAGGGTCAGGGAGGAGACGCGAAGGGGAAGGTCCAACGAGGAGGCGATCGTATACGCCGTCGAGCGAACGGGCGGGATCATCACGGCCTGCGGTCTTATCATGGCCGGCGCGTTCGGCACGATGATGCTCTCGCAGGGATGGCTGCTACGCGAGTTCGGCTTCGCCCTCATGTTCGCCATACTTCTGGACGCCATGGTCGTGAGGATATATCTGGTCCCGGCGATCATGTCATTGCTGGGCAAATGGAACTGGTGGGCACCTGGAGTGCTTGCCAAGAGATACGAGGACGTCCCTTCGGAAGGGTCGGACGCAATTATTCAGAAGGATGAGAAAGATCGATGATGGACTAGAAGGTCTTACTTCCATCTTTTAAACTTCTCGTTCTCCTGGCCTAGTCGATCCAGGATCTTCCCTACGACGAAATCTAACATGTCGTCGACGGTCTTAGGTTTGCTGTAGAAGCCCGGGCTAGCCGGCAGTATGACCCCGCCGGCCTTGCTCACCCTGAGCTCGTTCTCGATCATCGTCTGCGACAGCGGCGTCTCCCTCGGCACGATGATGAGCGGGTGTCCCTCCTTCAAGCAGACGGTCGCCGCCCTAGTGATCAACGTGTCGGCTATGCCTGCGGCTATCTTTCCCAAGCTTGATTCGGAACAGGGGCAGATGATCATGCCATCGAACTTGTACGAGCCCGAAGCGATCGAGGCGAACATATCGTGGTCATCAAATACTATGTCCGCCATGGCCTCGACATCGCTGACGCTCATGTCCGATTCCATCTCCAAGATGCGTTTCGCCATGTCCGACATGACAAGCATCTTCTCTCCTTTCAACGACTGGAGCAGCCTGATGCCGTATGGGATGCCCGAGGCTCCCGTCATCGCGACGACGTATTTCACGTCCTTGTGAAGGCGACCGGGGATATATGAACCCTGTTCCTTCCGCGATGTGCTCGGAAAGCACGGCCATATGTATGACGGCATGAAGAAATTGTTATATAGGGGCACTATATTAGAGGGCGTCAGCATTGTCATATATTCATATAGAAATTGAAGTGCTGGAAGAGGTTGATTGAAATGGTTACTGTCTACGACGTCCCCTCCGAGAAGGTTATCATGAAGCTCGCGGGAAAGCTGAAGGAGAGCAAGAGCGTCTCCCCGCCCGACTGGGCTGATTTTGTTAAGACCGGGAGGCACACTGAGAAGGCGCCGACCCAGCCCGACTGGTGGTACGTTCGTGCCGCATCCGTTCTGAGGAAGGTCTACATAAAAGGACCTATCGGAACATCCAGGCTCGCCGCCGAGTATGGCGGGTTCGCCGACAATGGCAGCAGGCCGAACCACGCAGTTAAAGGTTCTAGGTCTATTGCAAGGAAGTGCCTTATGCAGCTCGAGTCCAGCGGGCTCGTCTCTAAGGACAAGAACAGCGGTCGTGTCGTCACGGCAAAGGGCCAGTCCCTCCTTGACAACGCCGCAAAGGAAGTTTACGACGAGATCAACAAGTGATCCGGGGGAATATGCATGGAAGACGCTGAACTAGATGCATTGAGACGCAAGAAGATGCAGGAGCTTCAGCAGCAGCAATCCCAGGTTAGCATGGCACAGGAACAGGAGCGCCAGATGGAGGCCCAGCGCCAGGCCATCATGCGCCAGGTCCTTACGCCAGAGGCAAGGGACAGGTTGGCGACGGTCAAGATGGCCTTCCCCGACGTCGCTAGGATGGTCGAAGACCAGCTGATAAGGCTCGCATCATCCGGGCAGATCCCTAAGCCTATAGACGAACCTACTCTGAAGCAGATACTACGGAGAGTCGCACCCCAGAAAAGGGAAATCAATATCGAGAGGAAATGATTAGCATGTCAGTTAACAAGCCGACCGCGTTGAAAAGACGCCTCATGAAGAAGATAAACCAGAACCGGAGGGTTCCGGCCTGGGTAATGATGAGGACCAACCGCACTTTCGTTCGCCACCCCCACAGGCGCAGCTGGAGACACAGCAAGCTTAAGGAGTGATTCAAATGGCAGATGATGAGAAGCAGGTCGTTTACAAGATCCCCCTGAGGAAGGTCAAGGCCGGTCCCAGGACCGACAGGGCCAACAGGGCGATAATAGTTGTTCGCGAATACATCATGAGGCACATGAAGACCGACGAGAAGCACGTCTGGATCGACTCGAAGGTCAATGAGCTCCTGTGGGCGCGCTCCATCGAGAACCCCCCGATGTTCATCACCGTCAAGGCGGTCCGTTTCGAGGACGGTCTGGTCGAGGTCTCGTTGCCCGAGGAGCAGTAATTCTGCTGGTGCCCACGGCATGCTAAAGCTGTCTACATATAACGGGGTCGAGTTCGTCGGCGTCTACGCTATCGCCAACGAGAAGTTCGGGTTGGCCCCGCATGATGCTGATAAGACCTTCATCGATGATATCGAGGAGGCTCTCGGCGTCACGGTCACAAGGGCGACGATCGCAGGCACGAACCTGCTCGGGTCGCTCATAGCCATGAACTCCTACGGAGCAGTGGTGACGTCTATGGCGACGGAACAGGAGGTGGAGTTCCTCTCGAAGCACCTCCATGTCGCCAGGATCGAGGACCGGCTCAACGCCGCTGGAAACAATATTCTGGCCAACGACAACGGCGCGATAGTCAATCCCGAGGTAAACGAGGATGCATTGAAGCTCATCGAGGAGACCCTCCAGGTGGAGGTCTACCCGATGACGGTCGCCGGGCACAAGACGGTCGGCTCGGTCTGCGCGGCCACCAACAAAGGCGTCCTATGCCACCCCGACACGAAGAGGTCCGAGTTCGACATCATCAAATCGGTGATGAAGGTCCCGGCCTCGATCGGCACTCTGAACTACGGTTCGCCTATGATAGGAGCTTCGATCGTGGCCAACTCGAAGGGCGGTGCGGTCGGATTCAGATCGACCCCGATAGAGCTCGGAAGGTTAGAGGACGCATTGAGCCTCTACTGATGAAATCCTTTAAATTTCCTCTATTTTTTAAAGATCAGAGCGAGAATATCCAAAATTCAGTGTGACGGGGAAGGTCCTCGAGCTGGAACTCCACCTCGTTGCCGACATGGATGACCTTCTCCGCAGGCGAGAGGCGCTCGAACTCGTCGATCGTCTGTATAGATAGTGAAAGGCCGCCGAGCCTGTAATGCATCGGGATGGCCACCTTTGGAGCGATCGATTTGATCAATCGGTGAGCCTCGGCCGCGTTTATCGTGAAAACGCCGCCGACTGGAATGAAAAGAACGTCGACCTTGCCGATTCGATCGAGCTGTTCCTTCGTAGGGAGATGGCCGAGGTCGCCGCAATGGCAGAACATCACGCCTCCGATCTCGAACTTGAAGATGACGTCCTTACCCCGCTTCCCCCCCTGTTCGGTGTCGTGAAAGGCCTGTATCCCGGTGATGCTCACTTCCTTCTCCGTCCTTTCACCAGGCTCCTTGATGACAAGAAAATCGCCCTTGACGATCCTGGTGCAGTTATGATCGAAATGATCGTGGCTCACGAGAACGATGTCCGCCTTGACGACAGGCTGCTTGATCCCGATGGACTTGCCGTCATGCGGGTCCATGACCACGACGACCTTGTCCTTGACCGCAAAACAGGAATGTCCGTGCCAGGTAACTATCATGGGCAATCCTCACAGCTCGGAAGGATCGAACTCGGTCCCGCATGCAGGGCATACCTCTTCGTCTGTGCCCACCTTCTCGTTGCAGTTCGGGCATATCATGACTATCTCATGATGCTCGATCATCTCGTGGGAATGATCTGCCGGGTTCCAGTCGATCGCGATCTGGGCGAAGCCGATGACTATCATGACCCCGGAGAGCGCCACAATGCTCCAGGCCCCCATCGTGCCGAGGGTCGACGACATCGCGATGGACGCGATGTACAGACCTACCCCGGCGAGAAGGACGAGCATGAAGACGACGCTCTTTCTGTTCTTTGCATCGAATTTCCATTTGAAGATGCCTTTGTCGGCCCCGGTGCTCCGTCTGAAGGTCTCCTTCTTGACGATCTTCCGTCCACGCATCTTTTCGGGCGCAGGTTCGGTGACTGTTTCAGGGACCACGATGATCGGTGTCGCCTTCTCCTCGACCGCAGCAACCTCGATGACGACAACAGGGGCCTCCTCGACGACCTTTTTGTCCTCCTCGAGCTCGATCGGCCTGGCCTCCGTGGCAGTGAAGGTCATGAGGGTCGTTTGTTCCCTCTGTTCTGGTGATGGCTCGGGTCTCGGAGGCTCTGCCACAGGCATCTTCTCTTCGCTTGGTGCTTCCACCTGCACTGCGACGAAGGGCCTTTCCTCGATGATCGGTTCGGGCTTCTTTTCCGGCTCCTTCCTGAGGATCGTTGATCGTATCCTCTTCGACACGTCTTCGGTGACCTCGACGCGTTTCGTTTCCCGGTTCATCTTCTCAAGCCTGTCGAGCTGCATCTCCCACTCGTCGACCGCCTCGAACTTCTGACCGCAGAAATCGCATTGCTTGGCCGTCGGCTTGTTGCGCAGGCCACAGCGCGAGCACTCCTTAAAACCCGATTTGTTCTCCATTCCTTTCCAACCTTGTAGCATGGTTCGGTTTAATAATCCTTTTGAGCGGAAACTGGAGGGTAAATATGGTTCACGCCGAGCTTGGAATGGGATAAGGTATAGCGCGATTCTACATTTGGAGGGTTTGATAAAAATCTACATTAATGACGGAATGTATTCTCTCGATCAGGGAAGATTGCTGGAAAGTGATACTAGTTGAGAATATTGGTCCTAAGCGTAGATAGGGATGACGATTTCGGCGTCAAGACAGGGCTGAACAGCCCCTTCATAGGGCGGGACGAGAACATAGAGGCGGCCTTGGCATTGGGCATAAAGGACGCAGAGGATTCTGACGTCAATACCTGTCTGGCCGCCATAGGTCTCTATGATGAGATGCTCAAGAAGGGCATCGATGTGCATCTGGCGACCATCTGCGGCGACGTGAAGGTCGGTTACGAATCAGACCTCGTCCTCGTCACCCAGCTCGAGACTGTCCTGGACAGGATCAAACCAGACCGCGTCGTCCTCGTTTCGGATGGCGCCGAGGACGAGTACATCTACCCGATGATCTTCTCAAGGGTTAAGGTCGATTCCGTCCGGAGGGTATGGGTCAAACAGGCCCCTACTGTCGAAGGAACGTATTACATCATCATGAAGATGCTGCGGGATGACAAGATGAGGAAGAGGATCATGATCCCCGTGGCCCTCATGCTGGCCGTCGTCGGCGCATTGGCCCTTATCCCCCGGGTACTGGAGCTCAACGATACTCCTGAGGACCTCAGCATCATCGCGAACATGACATGGGGGATGCTATGCCTCATCCTCGGAGTATACTTGATGGGATATGCCTACAAGGTCGGCGAGAGGACGAAGGCATGGGCCGTTCGCACCGAGTCCGCAGTGCGCTCAGGGAGCCAGATGATCCCTTTCGCGACAATAGCTGTCATATTCTTCTTCATGGGCATATTCTTCGGCTATGACAATGCGGTCTCTGACCCGTATGACGATCTCGGCGTGCAGGCATCGAAGTTCATCAATGGTGTGCTCTGGATGTGGGTGTTCTCCGCCCTGGCGTTCGAGACGGGGAGGTTCATCAACCTGTACCTGTCCAAGACCAAGATCTACTGGCAGTACATGGTCGCCTCCCTCACGATACTCGCGAGCGGTTTCATAGTTCAGGGAGCGCTCGATGCGAGCATGTTCTTCCTGAACGAGGAGAACGCTGGAGAGACGATCATCATCCTCGAGTTCATCGCCGGGTTCCTGTTGGCCGGATTCGGTGGGATCCTCAACGTGACGCTGAGGAACCTTTCACTCACTAAGCACGAGAATAAGTGCGATTCGTCAGAGACGATCGAGTATCCCGAGGCCTGAGGTCGAGATGGATTTCGAAGATTGGGAGCCCTATTATCAGGACATCCTTCGCGATTTCGGTTATTCGAGAAAGGATGACGAATCATCGGCCCATCTGCTCGAATCCATTGTCCCAAAGGACAACTTGTTCGGTATTGATTCCTTGTCCAGAATGATAGGTGGATCGGTCACGGTCTTCGGAAACGGCCCTCGACTAGAAGAGGAACTGTCAAAAAGGAGCTTCCGTGGCACATTGATATCCGCGGGATGTGCCACATCCGTGTTGATGAGGAATGGGGTACAACCCGACATGTTCGTCACGGACCTGGATGGCCCGTTGGAAGCCGACATACTGAGCAACCTCAAGGGCGCCGTGGCGGTCCTTCATGCCCACGGAGACAACAGGTCTCTAATCGCCCGATCCGCCAAGGAGTTCCGGGGCAAGGTCGTGCTTTCGACACAATCGAAGCCCTTTGACGGAGTGAACAATTTCGGGGGTTTCACGGACGGGGATCGGGCAGTCATGATGGCGAGGACCTTCGGCGCCAAGTCGATCACATTGATCGGGTTCGATTTCGAAAATCCCGTCACAAAGACCGGGGCCGACAAGGGCGTCAAGAAAAGAAAGCTTGCTTGGGCCAAGAAACTCATATTTGAACTTAATCCAATTGACGTTGAGATTATGATGGTCTAATCTCCTGAAACAGATAGCTGAACATTGGCGGTTTTTAAACCAGACTCTGGGATGAACGCAAGTAGAAGTCTATATTGTTGCTGTAATTATGAATGTAATTAATTTTTCCGATGTCATTTCCAATTTAGAGGTAAAATAAATAAATAATCGCTCAATTAATTAATTGATTTATTATATAATATATCGAATCAAAAAATTAAATATTTTTTTATTTAAGGTCATGCAATTATATCAATAAATACATCAGAATTCGGACATAAAGACAACAATTTTTGAATTACCCGGATATATTCACTCAGCCTTATCCATCAAATCGCCTTTTACTGATTTATTTGATACTGGCTAACAGATTTTTGGCTTTCTATTTCTCGTAACGTATTTATAGCTTCAATCACCTTCGAAGGATATCTCCCTGATTTTAATATCCTTGGGAGTAAGGAGGAAAGCGAATGGAAGGAACAACTACAAGACCTCCAATTGAGGAGGCTCCGAAAAAAATATCCATGAAGATGTTGGCCATCGTGGTCGTCATCATCGTGGTTGTTGCAGCAATATTCGGTGCCTTTTTCTTAATGGGAGGAGAAGAAGAAGATAAAGCGACGGCTTCATTAACAATTAATAAGTCCGTTGCGACCACGGGGGAAGCATTGAGTTTCGATGCTTCTGAAAGTTCAGCAAGTGGAACAATCAATAACTATACATGGCAATTTGGCGATGGAACTGTTAAATATACTACCATTGCCACGACTACGCATACTTATGACAAACCCGGAAAATACCTTGTTCTATTAACAATCAAGGACGACAAGGACAATTCCGATTCAAATTGGGAAGACATCGCATCTATAGATGTGAGCGCACCCGATCAGGCCGCACCAATTAGGGACGCTGCGAATTCGACCGCTCCATTCGTGGTCGTCGCGTCTGACAACGATGCTGTCATATCTGGAACTCTCGTTAGCTTCGATGGTTCCGCAAGTTCTGCGTGGGCGTTCATTGCAAATAAGGTCGCTCTTAAGCCTGAATATATCAGCAACCTAACCTGGGACTTCGGTGACGGTTCGGCAATTGTAACCGGTAGCATTATTGCAAAGGGAGCAGTGAACCACACCTACACAGGTGATGGGGTTCTTTATACTGCTAAACTTACCGCAGTAAGTGCATATGGAACGAATCCCACAGGTGATTACCTAGTAACGATTGGAATCTATCCAAGTAGCTTCTCGCAGAGTAGCAACGTCATCAACCCGGATACCTTCGTATCTGTTACCATAGGCGATCCAAGGAGCCTAGACCCAGCATTCTGTTATGACACCGCTGGTGGAGAGGTTGTTCAGGCAACTTACGAAACCCTGATCTACTATGATGGTGCAAGCGCCTCCGCATTGAAGCCAGTTCTGGCTACAGAAGTTCCGACTGTTGAGAATGGCGGGATCTCCGCGGATGGTCTAACCTACACGTTCCACATCAGGTCAGGCGTTAAGTTCCATGACGGAAACGTAATGACACCTGAGGATGTGGCTTACTCGATTCAACGCGTGTTGGTCATAAATTCCCCGGCTGGCCCTGCATGGATGATTGGTCAGGTTCTCATACCGAACTATTATTCATATGGAGCGATTCCAACGAATTTGATCAACGATAGCGTCACATATGATAACACCAACATGACAGTCACGTTCCATCTGACGCAACCATATCCTGGTTTCATCTACTGTCTAGCGTTCACAGTTGGAAGTGTGACTGAAAAGGCGTATGTTGAAGAGTTCGCACCAGAAGATGTGTACAATACTCGTAACTCATGGATGGACAGGCACGTAATGGGTACTGGACCATTCAAGATGGTAAAGTGGGCATCGAAGCAATATATCCAGATGGATAGATTTGATTTGTACTGGCAGGGACCAGCACCACTGAAGCACGTCTTGATCAAAGAGATCAACAGCGAGGCCACAAGAGAGATGTTACTCCTCTCTGGAGACGCGGACAGCGTGTACATTGATCCACAGTTCAGAAATGATGTTCGTGGAGTCGATGGCTTGCGTATCGTAGAAGGTAATCCAACCTTTAACGTGGACTTCATCGGGCTGTGCCAGGATATCCAGACCAACCCAGCTATAGAGATCGGTGACATACCCACCACCTTCTTCAGTGATGTACACGTGAGAAATGCCTTCGTTTATGCCTTCGACTACGAGAGGTACACAATGGACATTATGCAGAACACCTCTGTGCAACCGAATGGTGTAATCCCGATTGGAATGTTCGGATACGATCCCTCTGTACCGAAATATGTGTACGATCAGCAGAAGGTAATTGATGAGCTGAGGAATTCGTCAGATACAAGGACAGCCGATACGACCGATTCGTACTGGGACAACGGATTCGAAATCGATCTGTACTACAACACCGGGAACAACGCTAGGAGAGATGGGTGCATGATGATCAAAGAGACCCTGGAGAACGCTTCCAATCCTAGTAATCCAATAGTAGTCAATGTTAACGAGATGGAATGGTCCGCGTTCCTTGATGCGAACGATGCTGGTGAGTTGCCGATGCTATACATAGGCTGGGCACCAGACTATGCGGATCCGGACGACTATGTTCTTCCATTCTTGTACTCTAATGGATTATATGGAGGGCCATTGGGTCTAAACGACCCCGTGCTGGATGGTATGATCATCAATGCAAGCATGGAGTTGAACACCACCCTTAGGGCGGCAATGTACAGCGACATTTCGATGTACTGCTACGAGCAAGCCCTATATCTCTGGACCTCACAGGCGACGAGTTTCCATGTTGAGAGGGAATGGGTCGGAGGATACTACTTCAATCCGATGTATAGTGGTTTCGGATCGTTGTACTATCAATTTACCAAGGGTTGAAACTTCAAACCTTTTTCTAATTTTTTTTATTTTTATTATATTAATGAACATTAGAAAATTCAGTATTTATATCCAGATATTATTAAAAAAGGGCATTTTTATTTAAAAGAATAATCCTTTTATATCGCAAATATTATCCGTACGTTGGTGAATTGAATTGAAAATGAGGGTGTTCATCATTCGCAGACTATTATTACTGATGCCAGTAATACTCGGTATCACCATATTCGTATTCGCTCTTACACGGATGGGTGGTGATCCAGCTGCGATTTATTATACGCCTCACATGAACCAAGCTGCAAGAGCCGATGTCAGAGAAATGCTCCATCTCAATGAAGACATTTTAACCCAATATTGGTATTGGCTCTCTGAGATCGTTCAAGGGAATTGGGGTTATTCTCCGACAGGTGCTACTTCTGTAACCGAGTCCATCGCCCTTTTCTTCCCCGCCACGTTCGAGCTTGCTATAGTCGCTTTGGTAATTGCCCTGCCGACCGGGATATATCTTGGAACATTATCGGCAGTCAAGAGGGGAAAGACCATAGACCATGGTACTAGGATATTTGCATTGATCGGTGTTTCCCTACCTATTTTCGTTTTAGGCTTAGTGCTTCAATACATATTTTATTTTAAATTACAAATATTGCCAGCTACTGGTCGTTATGATGAGATCTTATTTTTTGATTACCAAAGTAGTTTTCACAATTACACAGGTTTCTTTTTAATAGATTGTATACTGAACATGAACTGGACCATGTTCGTTGACGGATTTAAGCATCTAATCTTACCAGCGGTCACTTTAAGCCTGGGGTCGATAGCATTGATAGCTAGGCTAATGCGCTCTTCCATGTTGGAAGTGCTGGGTTTGGATTATGTTAAATCGGCCAGAGCAAAAGGACTGCCAGAAAGGGTGGTCATTAAGAAACATGCGAGACGAAATGCACTGATACCAGTCACGACAGTAGGTGGTCTCATGTTCGGAGGAATGTTGGGCGGAGCGGTCATTACCGAGACTATCTATTCATGGCCCGGGCTGGGGCGGTGGGCTACTCAAGCGATCACCACATTCGATA
>JAJFUT010000104.1 GCA_021372315.1 Methanobacteriota archaeon | reverse complement strand
CCTCTGCCCGGAGGTCCCGGACGTCGTGAAGGCCCTCATGACCTTCGACTGCGAGACGCATAGGAACGAGTATGGTTCCTCGGCCAGGTCCGCCGGCTCGGTCACCGGGACCTTCAGGAGGTCCTCCCTCGTCCTGATCATATCCGGCTCCAGGCCCAGCTTCTTGAACTGGTTGTGATAGAAGATGGAGTTCGCGTCGGTGTACCTCATCTGTTTCCTGAACTTGTGGAGCTGGTACTCGACGAGGTCCTGCCTGGATACGTCGGACAGTCTCCTGCGTCCGAGGGCTTCCTGGAAGTCCTTGTCCTTCCGGAGCTCCCTCCGCACCTTCATCTCGATCAAGGCTGCCAACGCATGGTCCTCGTCCTCCGCTATGTGGGTGGAGAGGAGCTTGGTCCTTGCGTATGCGACGATCAGGCGCTGCCTTAGTTTCACGGCCGGGGAATCGCCTAGTATGAATTAATCATTTCTGAAAATTCGGGCCAGGTTCGAAAGAAATCGGTATATATCCGGCAACAGGATTCGATAGGCATGGCAGAGCCGATCGACTGGAAGAAGGTTCGCAACGAGCTTGTGATGGCGCTCAGGATGAGGACCGACCCGGTCGGCGTGAGGCTTCTCAAGGGCTCGGAGCTCGCCGAACTCAGCGACGTGAAGTTGCTCAGGACCACGGCGGTGTGTCAGATGATCGCGATGTCCCGATACTCGAAGGAGGAGGGCATCGTCGCTGCGTCGGTCGAGGGCGTCAAATGCCTTTGGGCGACCGCATGCCTCGGGATGACGAGATCGCCGGAGCGCCTGGTCCGCGGGGACCTCAACAGGGCGTTCGTCAAGGATGACGTGGCAGGGAAGGCGCTTCAGGACATGATATTCGCCACGGGGACCAGCTCCAGACCGTACGGGGGAATATTGACAGCGCCGCTGGACCTGTTCCCGGGTGAGCCTGACGTCGTAGTTCTGTACCTGACCCCGGGCCAGGCGTTGAAGGTAATCCTTGCCCTGAGCTTCGATAGCGGAGAGGTGGCGGAAAATCCGATAACGGGACAGGCCGCCGTATGCCAGAGCATAGCGAGGGCGATGACGTCGGGTAAGGTGGCTATTGAGATCCCCTGCGTCGGGGACAGGACATACGGTCTCGTCCAGGACGATGAGCTTGTCATCGTCTTCCCCGCCTCGAGAACGCGACAGCTGCTCGAAGGGATGAAGGGGACGGACGCCTTCGCGCCCTATCCTTTCAAGCCGTTCCTCCGGTGGCCCGCGCTCTTCCCGCCGGAGTTCGAACCTACCCGCACGGAGCTCGATTCGGATTGAGCTGGTAGGTGCCGCTCATACATTATTTATAATGCCGGAGCTTTCACTCAGCACGGAGCTTTATCATGCCGCTGACACCTGAACTGAGACGCGCCGGAGTTACACCAGAGCTCATGAAGACGACGAAGCGCTTGAAGTGTCCCAGGTGCGGCAAGGAGTTCAGCCTTTTCCAGTCGAGGGCCATCGCGTGCGTCGGATGCCCGAAGTCCACGACGAACTGCCGGTACGCGAGATGCGTGCACTGCGACCAGGAGTTCCCCCTGCAGGACTTCAACGTCGCGACGAAGGAGCAGGAGCAGTTCGTGTCGAGGTACATGAACGGCATTCTGGCGAACTACAGGGACTCGGTCGGAAAGACGAAGAACCGTTGAGATTTTTTAATCCTTTAACGGAGCGCCGCAGGAATCGCACCTGCGCGCGTCCGGTTCGTTCTGTGTCCCGCAATAGGAACATTTCGCCTTCTCCAGCTTCATGTGCATGATCTCATGCTTCCTGATGCGGTGCTTCTTGTTCATCATGTAGCCGGCGATGATCATCAGCATCGCGACGACGAAAGCTATGGCCGAGGGCGCGAGGAAGCCGCCAACGGCTATCGCGCCGACGAGCCCCAGGAAGAAGGCGAAGAATGCGATCATGCCCCCTACGGCCATGAGCATGATCGGAGCGATCGGCTGCTCCTCCGGAACGCAATCGGGGCATATGTGGTCGTCGCCGCCCTTCTTCGACATCAGGGGCACGTCAGGATTCACTCCTTCGCTGCGAACTTGGACCACATCTCGTGGCGGTAGAGCGTCCTTCCGTCCTCGCCGTTGATGTTGAACAGGCAGAACGGTATCAGCTTGCCGTCCGGCGTCACGGTGTGGATGCAGCAATTGCACAGCCTCTCCGTCTCGACGTTCCACGCGTCCTGGAACGCCATGGTCGATACGGTGAGGTACATCGTCTTCGCCCTCTCGATGAACGAGCCCCAGGAGTTCTCCTTATCCGTGTCAGCATCCAGGTTGAGCGACTCCTCGATGAAGCGCCACAGGTCGGATATCTCCTTCCTCGTCTTCGTCGCGATGGCGTCGGTCTTGCGCGGCGGGCCCAGCGCCCTGGATGTGAGCGGGAACATCGAGCCGTCCTCGAGTATGACGGACATCGACTTGGCGTCGCAGTGGACGTTGCTGCAAGAGGTCGGGATGAAGTTATCGGCCCTGAGCTCCCCCTTCGTCTGCTTCTCGATGGCGTTCAGGAGGTCCGGGATCGTTATGCGGTCCAGGTCCCTCGGGATGATCGGGTACCTTCCGAAGTAGGCGATCGGCTGGAAATGGATTCCCTTGACGGTCGGGACGTTCTTCTTGGCGTAG
>JAJFUT010000091.1 GCA_021372315.1 Methanobacteriota archaeon | reverse complement strand
GTAGGCGGTGGACTCGGCCGGGGTCTGCTCGAGGGGCATCTTGAGGCCATACTCGTTCCCGATGCGCTCCGCCTCCTTCTTCATGTAGGCGATGACCTTGAGGCCGAACTTCAGGGCGTCCTTGGACTCGTGCATCTGCTGCCCGGTGTGGTACTGGACCAGCTCGTTGAGGCCGACCATGCCCACCAGGAAGGAGGACTTGTTGATCCTGTAGTACGTCTCGCCGTCCATGTTCATGGTCAGCAGCGACAAGGGGCCGTTCTTTCCCATGTTGAACAGCTGGGTGATGAACTCCCTCTTCTGGATGTGCGCCTGGGCGACCATCTCGATGCGCTTGGTGAGCAGCTCGAACAGCCGCTCATCGTTCTGGTGCGCGTCGTAGGCGACCCTGGGCAGGTTGATGGTCACGTTCTGCATGGCGCTGTACCGCATCTTCCAGGGGGTCTTGGCGTCATCCAGGTCGCTCTGCTCCAGCTTGAAGGTGAGGCGGCAGCACTCCGAGATCTTGGCGGTGCCGCCCCTGTCGAACACGAAGTAGGTGTTGCCCTTCTCCGATGCGACCTTGGAGATCTTGTTGAGGAACTCCTCGTGCCCTTCCGTGTGGAAGAACTTCTCGGTCATGTGCACGTTGGGCTTGGGGAAGAAGAACGGCCTTCCCATGGCGTCGCCCTCGAGGTACACGTCGAACAGGGCGTTGACGAACCTCTGTGCTTCCGGCAGGTAGTCCTCATAGTTCTTGCCGGTGAACTTACCCTCCGGCCCAATGGCCGGCACCCCGACAAAGTGGTCGGGGCATTCCCAGTACAGGTTCAGGTCGGAGAAGATCGATTGTCCGCCACGAGCCACGGCCTGTTGCGCGAACTCGTATATGAGGATCTGGGCAAGCTGCTTCATGCGCTTGTCGTCAACGTCCACGAGATACGGAGCGAGGAACAGGTTGAACGCGTCCCAGCCGATTGCGCCGGAGAAGTGTCCCTGCAGGGCTGCCGAGAACTTGATGATCTGCTCGATTAGCACCTCAGGGTGCCTCGCCGGCTTGGCGATCGACAGGGCGTTGGGGAGGTTGAGACCGAACTTCTTGACGTACTCGATGCTCTGCCCCGAGCAGTACGGGCGGTCGACCATTCCCAGGTCATGAAGGTGTATATCGCCGCGCATGTGCGCGTCCGCAAGGTCCTGCGTGAAGACCTCTAGGAGAGCGAACTCCTTCTTGATGTTCTCAGCTAGCGTGAGGTTGGTCGCTTCTGGCCCATGGGGAACGTTGGCGTTCTCCTTGTTAGGCGTCATTATGATTTGCCTAGCGTCGTAGAGGGGAACCCCGAGGCGGGTGTGCTGCTTCCTTATCTTGGACAGCCCGTATTCGACCAGCTTTGCGTTAGTGAGCTCTCTGATGAGGGGAGCGGTGATCATATCGATCTCGAGCTCGGATATCATCTTCTCGACCTCGCGCGAGATGATCGCCGCGGCGTCCTCGCTGATGGTCGTTTCCCTGATCAGAGCATCGTAGATCTTTGAACGGTCCCACTTCTTCAGCTCCTCATCAGAGGTCCTGACGAACAGGGTAAGTTCGGTCGACTCCTTGTCACCGTAGATATCTGTCGATCTAGCTATAGGATCAGATGCTTTCATTATATCATGCCCATCCAAATTCGTTTGCTATAAGAGGCAAAAAGACCTATCAAGCCTATGGTTTAAGTTAATTTTTGAACGCGTTTTGAAGCTGGAACAGGTAATACAGGATACCAAAAATGTCCATCGGCCGCCGATATTGTTACCATATCTGTTACCAGATAGCCGGTCCAGGTATTTAGTTTAAGCAGCGTTAAACCATGTTTAAGCGCGTTAATGACCACCGCGATATTATTGTTCCTGATTATAGGAAAAGGTATTTGACAGGGACTTTTTGATTCTATTAGTTAGATAAAATATAGGCTAACTTAATCTAATCGTCCGGATGCTCATTAATATGCATCTCTTCTCATTTTCGAGAGGTCTCGCTTTCCCGTGCTCTAAAGCGCCTTATCTGCGGCAGTAAAGATCCTTTACGCTTGCATCATCTGCAAAAGGATCTACCCTGCTTATCGGCCAGGGATGGCTTGCTTAATGATGGATATCTAGAATTAGAATGGAGGGAGCATAGACCAAATTATTTATTTATCATGTTTGTTACCACATTGGTTACCAAATGACCGACCCAGACAAAGCATTGAAGGAAGATATTTTCGACATTTTAAAAAATGACGGAAAGTCCATCAGCGCATTGTCGCGGGACCTCGAGGAGCGGGGGATCAACATCCACCGGCTGATCCTTACCGGTTACCTGCGAGCATTGACCGACTATAATTATCTCCAAGAGAGGGAAGTGCCCCCGGCAAAGGTCTACATCCCGGTCAAGGGAAAGGAGAAGGACATCTACGAGATGGTCGGCGAGTTCGCCCGCAAGCTAGAGAACGGTCCAGACGCCGATCTGCTGATCCTGTACAGCCTCAACCGACTGTTCCGCCGTCCGGTGTTCTTCGAGGAGCTGAGGAAGGCAGGGGTGAGGGACATGCCGTCGGCGAAGCAGGTGGGTATAGAGGAACGTCAGGAGGCGAAGAAGTTCATCCAGCGGGCAGGCCTCAAGATTGCCGACATCAACCTTGCCTACAGGAATGACGATCCTTCGATGGCCCCTCGATACGAGGACCTCCTCTCCATGGTGCTGTGCTATACCATGTCCTTCTCCAGGCTGGTGAGGGACACCAAGCAGACCAAGCTGGACTTCTCTTCACCGGGTCCATGAGCCAGGTCCGCTCCCTGATAATTTATTTATGCCACCAGGCCATTGCGAGGTCATGGACCTTCAAGGACTGGTGGATGGCATCAGGAACTATCCGGGAGTGACCCGGAAGAGGACCATCTCCGAGGTCATTAGCTTCTTTCCAATCATACCTAAAAAGAACGTTCTGGCCGCTTATGGCGAGGACGCCGCGGTGATAAAGTTCAACGACGACGTCCTGCTTCTCGCCGCGGACGGCATAATGGAGTCACTGATGAAGGCTCACCCATTCTACGCCGGTTACTATGCCGTGCTCGTGAACCTCAATGACATTTCGGCCATGGGTGGGGTCCCCCTCGCCCTTGTCGACATCATCTCCATGAAGGACGAGAAGGTGTGCGCTCAGGTCATGAAGGGCATCGAGAACGCCATGCAGAAGTTCGGCGTGCCGGTGGTCGGCGGCCACACCCACCCGGACTGCGCCTATAATGCCATCGACGTCGCGGTCCTGGGGACCGCACGCCAGGACAGCGTCATCTACTCGCACACCGCGCGGGAGGGCGACGACATCGT
>JAJFUT010000089.1 GCA_021372315.1 Methanobacteriota archaeon | reverse complement strand
GGTCCACAACATCGCCGCGATCGCCTCCGGGGTCGTCAGGGCCGGGGCCGACTTCATCACGATAGACGGCTACAAGGGCGGCACTGGCTCTTCGATGAGGGTGATCAGGGACCATGCAGGCCTTCCGATCGAGATGGCGATAGCTGTCGTCGACAAGCGCCTCACGGACGAGGGGCTGAGGAACCGCGTCACCGTGTGCGCCGGAGGCGGGATCAGGTGCAGCGCCGACATGATAAAGATCATAGCGCTCGGCGCGGACGTGGCGATGGTGGCCACGGCTCCGATGATCGCACTGGGATGCAGGGTCTGCCAGCAGTGCCACCGCGGCCTGTGCTCCTGGGGCATAGCTACCCAGAGGGAGGACCTCATGCAGCGCCTCGACCCCGAGACCGGGGCTGCGAGGATCGTGCAGCTCTTCAGCGCCTGGAACGAGGAGCTGAAGGAGGTCATGGGTGCGATGGGCATAGATTCGGTCGAGAGCCTGGTCGGGAACAGGGACAGGCTCCGTTACCAGGGCCCGAACCCCAGGATAGCCGAGTTGATGGGCGTGAAGCACATCGGCGAGGGGTGGGGCTGATGACCAAGAAAAGCAGGGCCGAAGCGTCCGTCCTGGGATCGGACGTTGAGGGCGTTGTCACGATCGACGCGGACAGGGACGGCGCGCCGATCCATTTCAAAGAGCTCAACGCGGCGATCAGGGAAGCGATGGAAGGGGGCGCCAGCAAGATCGTGCTCCTGAACGTCACCGGACAGCGCTACATCGCCTCGACCGCATCGAGGGACGACCTCTACATCGAGATCCACGGCACACCTGGGAACGATCTCGCCGCCTTCCTGGACGGACCGACGATCGAGGTCTTCGGGAACGCGCAGGACATGATGGGGAACACGATGAACTCAGGGAAGATAATCGTCCACGGGAACGCATGGGACGTTACGGGGCTCGCGGCAAGGGGCGGCATGATGTTCATCAAGGGCAGCTCCGGATATCGCGTCGGGATCCACATGAAGGAATATGGCCAGACGAGACCGACGCTCGTCATAGGCGGCACGGCGAAGGACTACCTAGGGGAGTACATGGCCGGAGGCACCGTTCTCGTGCTTGGCCTCGGCAGCGAGAGCGTCGCATCACCGGTCGGCATCAACATCGGCGCCGGTATCCACGGGGGAAGGATATTCGTCCGCGGACACGTCTCCTCTGAGCAGCTCGGGGCCGGAGCGATCATAGCGGACATGACCGAAGAGGACATCTCCGAGGTCGATCCGCTCATCTCCGAGTTCAGCAGGCACTTCGAGGTCGACATAAAGAGGGACTGGAGAATGTTCACGAAGATCGTCCCGGCATCGTCGAGGCCGTTCTCCGGCAAGTACGACAAGACGAACATCTGAGCTCAGATGTAAGGCTGACCCTGGACGGAACCTAGGATGACGCGTATGTCGACGTCGCGCAGGCCCATCGGGACCAGCTTCTGGAAGATCGTCTCTTCGAGCGTGCGATTGTCGACCGAGCTGATGCGAACGAGCACGCGCCTGTCCCCGCTGACCTGGAGGATCTCCCTGACGCCCTCGACGTCCTTCATCCTCCTCATGTCCTCCTGCCCCTTGCCAGGCTGGAGCTTCGCCAGGACGATCGCGTCGGCGTTGATGCCCATGCGCTCGCTGTTGACCATGGCGTAGTAGCCGAGGATGACCTTGTCGTCCTCGAGCCTTCGTATCCTGTCGCGTACGGTCGATGGCGAACGGCGAAGCTTCTTCGCTATGTCGTTGTATGTCATCTTGCCATCGGACATCAGAAGCCTTATGATCCTTTTGTTCATCTGATCGACGTTCAACAAAGCCAGCGCACCCCTCGTTCGTTCAGAATCCTAAAGTATGTTGCATTATTGACGGACCGCCTATAATAAAATGATTGATAACGCAATGTTTTCATCGGAGATCGATGACTGGACGGTGTCGTAGTTATTGACCGGACCTGAAATGGACCGGATTCTCAGGGATCGGTTCGATCGCCGAGTCCGCATAGACCGCAATCGTTGCCCCGGTCTCCTCGATCGACGAGCGAAGGGCCTTCTCCATGACCTTCCGGATGTCCGATGGCGGCGCCATGACCCTTGCGTTGAGGATCGCCGAACAACGGCCTTCCGCATACCTTCCGCCCTTGATGCCGTCGATCTGCGCGGAATCACCGACGAGGCTCATCTTGAGCGAGGCCGAGCTCGATTCCAGTACAAGTTTGACGTGGCCGATCCGCTCCCCCCCGTATGTGTCGCCGACGACGCGCATCACCCTCATCGAGAGATCGTAAAGGTCCACCTTCCCCTTCGCATCCAGATCGGCGGTTCCGGAGTACCATCCCATCGTCGCCTTCTCCGTTGAGAATAGCCTGTTGTCCACGCCCAGGGCGGCCTTCGAGGACGTCCTTTCCGACAGGACCATGTCGACGACCTCCGACAGACCCGTCCCTGCCTTCGCGCTGACGGCCATAACGGTCGCCTCAGGGACCTCACTCTGAACGATACCTTTCGCCATGTCCAAGATGTCCCCGTCCACCTTGTCGACCTTCGTCAGCAGTACGACCTCCGCCTCGTGCACCTGGTGGGAAGGGATCATCCTTCCCCCGCCGAGGCCGAAGGAAGACTTCTGCGCCATCGTCTCCATGGCCTTGCTGCTGTCGACGACGATGAAGAGCGGCGCGACCTCGAACTCCTCGGGATACATCTCCCTCAGAGGGACGACGACAGAGGCGAGTATGTTCGTCGATGTGCCGATAGGCTCGGCGATGATTATGTCTGGTCGGCCCATGTTCACCAGGCTCCTGGCGCTCTTGATGAACTCGTCGAAGTGCGAGCAGAAGCAGCCTCCCAGGACCTCCCTTACATCGACCCCTGAGTCCTTCATGTAGGCCGTGTCGACGAGTGCGTTCCCCTGATCGTTGGTGATGACGGCCACGCTCTTGCCGTGCCTCTCCTTGAGCTGCTTCGCCAAGGCCAGTGCGAGAGTCGTCTTTCCGGCGCCTAGATAGCCGCCCAGGATTATGAAGCGTGTCCTTTGCATAGATGCACCAACGAGATTGAATGATAAAGGCCGTTAAGACATTAAAGGCTATGTCGAGCGTTCACCTGAGCTCGATGAACTTCTTCGTGAGGGCGCAGTGGTCGCATGGTATCTCGACCGAACATGTGGCCCCTTCCGGTATCCCGCGGAATGCGCATATCAACGCCAGGTCCAGCAGGCGGAACGGGGGCTTCCTCCCGTTCGACATGAGCAGCGCCATCTCGGTCTCGGACGGGTTGGTCGAACAGCATCCTCCCTGCGCTCCGTACGAGACGCAGCGCCTGGCCTCGTGGGGCGTGCACACGTCGCAGCGGGTCCCGACCTTGTGCAATGGCCCGAAAAGGTTCGCGAGAGGGTCGACCATGAAGATGGCGTTGTCCTTGCCCAGTGATATGAAGACGGTGTCCGGGTAGGTCGGCTCGATGAGCTCCATCCTCGTGCCGCGGATCTTCTGCTCCTCCTTGACCAACCAGAAATCCTTCAGGTGGTTGTTGAGCTGATAGACGAGCTGGTGATATCCGACCCTGAGGTTGTCGGCGAGCTGCTGCTTCGTTATCGGCCCGCTCTTCGTCATCGAGTAGAGCGCCTTGAGGACGTCCTTTCGCAGGCCGTGGTTCACTATCGAGGCATACTGCTCCGGGTCGATGTACTGGATCTCGATGCGGCAGTTGCTGGTCACATCGATTGTACTACGGTATGAAATATTAAACTTTTAGCTCAAACCGTGGTCCGCCTACTCCTTCGGAAGGATCTCGGCGCGCATCCTGTGGGTCGGGTTCGGCCGGGACGGCGAGAAGCAATCGTCGTTGAAACCTTCCATAGCGACGTTCATCTGCATGAGGCTCCTCTGAACGGTCGTCCTCATTACGTCCTTGAGAACGTCCGGGGGGGCGACGATCCTTGCGTTGACGGTGAGGACGACGTCGCCCTCGGCGTACCTGGAGCCCATGACCGCATCGACCGTCATGTTGCTGAGGACGATGCTCATCTTCATCGCGCTCATCGGGGACTGTATCATGACCTTGGCGTGCGCGATGTCCTCGGCGTCGAACTCCGTGGCGACCCCCTGCATGATCCTCTTGGCCATGTCATAGGAGTCCAGGCGTTCCTTCGCATGGAAATGATAGGTGCCGTTGTACCATCCGAGCTCGGCCTCGGCCTTCGCGTACACGTCGTAATCGATGTCGACCGGCGACTTGTCGCTCACCTTGTCCGAGAGGATGACGGATATGACCTTGTCCAGACCCCTTCCGGTGATCGCCGAGTATGTGATCGTCTCCGCGCCGGGATTGATCTCGCTGACCACATACCTGATCTCCTCGAGCTCCTCGGCCGTGATCTTGTCGACCTTCGACAGGATGACGTACTCGGCCTCCATGATCTGGTGCTTGCGCAGGTAATCCCCGATCTTCTCGGGGTCGAACCCTTTGCCCATGACCCTTTCCGCGTCCACCAATATGATGAGCGGCGCGACGGTGAACTCCTTCGGGTAAAGCACCTTGAGCGGCGCGACGACCGTCGCCAAAAGGTCCGTGCACGAACCGACCGGCTCCGCCAGGATGATGTCCGGGGCGTTCCTGCCGACGAGGCTCCTCGCGGATATCATGAGTTCGGGGAACTTGCAGCAGAAGCAGCCGCGGAGCACCTCGGCCGTCTCCATTCCCATGGCCTTGGTGTACCTCGTGTCGACCAGGGCCTCTCCCTGATCGTTCATGATGATGGCCACGTTGCTCCCTTTGTCCGTCAGGGATTTGGCGATCTTGTTGATGATCGTCGTCTTGCCTGCTCCGAGAAATCCGCCGATGATAGCTATTCGCGTGGCCATGTGTCCGTCCCCGATCCTGCCCCTTAAACCGGCTTTGAGAATAAAATGCTTTATCGGGAGTTAAATATTGGAGCGTTCAGAGAGGCATGAGCGACCTCGCGTTCATTCGAAACCGATGTCCTTGAACTTGGACAGCGCCCACTCGGCGCCCTTCCTGACGGTGACGCTCTCATCGTCCAGGAGCGCTTTCAGCAGATCGAACGAATCGTTCCTTGCCACGCCGAGCCGCTCCGCGAACCGTCCGAGCGCCCATGCGCTCATCGCCTTCACCTCGGCTGAGTCGTCCTTCAGCAGGAACGTGATGTAATAGGGGGAGCACAGTTCGCACACTTCGAAACCGGCCAGCTCGCCGAGGGCCCACGCGGCGTTCTCCCTAACCTCGGGGTCCTGGTCCTTCAGCAGGTCGTGCAGTACAGGTATGGAGGATTCGTCGCCTACCTTCTTGAGCGCGAGCCTACCGATGAGCATCAGCGCCTCCTTCCTCAGCTCCGCGTCCTTTCCGGACATGAGCTCGTTGAGCGGCTCGATGGACGACGCCTCCATCTTCCCTTCCTTGGTGATCTCGGAAAGTGCCTCGATGGCCCTCAGGACCGTCGCCCTGTCCTTCGATGTGAGGTCCTTGTTTATGCTGGCCAAGTATTTTTCCATCGCCCCGCCTTCCTCTGCCTTTCGGATGGAAATCGCTGCCGGGAATTAAGCCCTGCGGTCGGAGCCTCGTAAGATGCGTTGATGTCGTCCCCGGGCCCCGTTCCCAAGATGGGACCGGAGGCGTCATCTGCCCCCTGTCGTGGATAAGTACAAATCCAAAGGGAGGCGTCGAACCAAAGGAGCGAGATGGACGATCCCTTCGACCAATATGTCATCCTTATATTGCTGGTGTTCAACGTCGTAGCTTTCCTGCTGTTCGGGATCGACAAGTCCAGGGCGAGGAAGGACAAGAGGCGGATCTCCGAGGGGGCTCTTCTGACGTCGGCCCTGCTGGGCCCCTTCGGGGCCTATCTCGGGATGAGATCGTTCCATCATAAGACGAAGAAGTTCAAGTTCGTACTGGTGCCATTGTTCATGGTGGTCCATGTCGCCATCTGGATCTGCCTGACCTATCCTCTGTAGGATAGCTCGTCGGAACCTGACGTCCCTCCGATCAGATCATCTCGAGCTCGCGCTGCTCCCTGATCTTGCCTACGTCCAGAAGTTCGTCGCTGCGCACGAGGGACATGCCGGCCCTGTCACCGAGTATCTCGACGACCAGGATCTTCTCCGGCTTCTCGAGGTCGACCTTCCCCCTGTTGATCGGTGCGGTCAGCTTCTCGATGAGGTCGGCCGAGTGCTTGCCGATGTGCCTCTTGTGCAGGTGCAGCATCCACCTCTCCCCGTCCTTGATCTCCTTCTCGTACTCCTTCGCGGCCCTGACCATCTCATCGATGTAGGGATCGACCCATCTCTCGATCGGCACCCAGTGATGAGTGTGCAGGAAAAGCTCCGGGGCATCGATGCATAGGAACCTCAGGTCCCTGACGACCTTCTTCGGGTCGCCAAGTATGAGGACCTCGAAGACGCCTTCGACGTTCGTCTCCTCGACGCTCTCCACATGGACGTTGACATCCTTCAGTCTCGCCCTCATCTCGTCCTCTGCGTGACCTTTCTCGTTAGGGCGGAAGGTCACCAACATGTTGCCAGCTACCATTCTTTTCACTCCTATCAAGATAATACGCGAGAACCCTCTAGATGACTGTTTCGCATGCCGTTCGACGTTCGTCGTAGTCCGGGCATCGTCTGGCCTGATACAAGGCTTCGCCCATCGCCGTGAAGGTGTATCGGCTGTACGGGACATCCCATGAGGGAGGGGGCCCGATCAAGCTCGATCCGTCCGGATGGCTGGTCGCCCGCGAGCACGAGATGCGGCACCAGGCCTGGAAGGGCGGGGTCAGGGTGCCGACGCCGGCCAGGAGGGTCGAGGACATGTTCTCGATGAGATGTCTCGGGAATGACCATGGCCACGCTCCCCGACCTCAGGACACAAAGCTCGACGAACCAGAAGCGTTCGTGGGGAATGTGATCGACGGAGCGAGGGCGCTTTCTAAGGCGGGAGCGGCCCACACCGACCTGAGCGCGTTCAACATCCTCGTCCATGAGGACGGACCGTGGTTCATAGACCTCTCCGAGGCGGTGAGGGTCGGCAGGACGGGATACTCGCCGTGGGTAAGGCCCACGAAGGCCAGGGAGTTGCTGGACTCGGGTCTCGGGGCCGTGTCGAAGTGCTTCGGCAAGTACGGCCTGAAGATGGATGTGGATGGGATAGCGGACGGCATCGTCGGTTCGCTCGACCGCTCCGGGGTGATGAGATGATGCCCAAGCGCATCGAAAGGATATTCTAGCGCCAGATGCCCTCCCTCACTTGGATGGTCTGCATGCCGGACGAATGTTCGAGGAAGGTACTGGTCACCGGGGCCACTGGTCAGATAGGCTCCGAGCTCATACCCGAGCTGAGGAAGAGGTACGGGAAGAGGAACGTCGTCGCGGTGGGCCACAGGCGCAGGCCGAGCGAGGACATGCTCCGTTCCGGGCCCTATGAGGAGGTGGACCTCATGGACGAGGCCGCAGTAACGGACGTCCTGAGGAGACATGAGATCAACACCGTCTATCATCTGGCCGCGATCCTGTCGGCCGTCGGGGAGAAGGACCCGCAGATCGCCTGGAAGGTGAACATGCTCTCCCTGACGAACATGCTCGAGGGGGCGAGGAAGAACGATGTGAAGAGGATGTTCTGGCCGAGCTCGATCGCGGTCTTCGGACCGACCTCTCCCCGAACGAACACGCCTCAGGACACCGTACTTCTGCCGACATCGATGTACGGCGTGACAAAGGTCGCGGGCGAGCTATTATGCAATTACTATGCGTCCAAGTATGGCCTGGACGTTCGCAGCGTCAGGTTCCCTGGCATCATCAGCAGCGAGACCCTGCCTGGCGGAGGGACGACCGACTATGCGGTGGAGATATTCTACGAGGCCATCCGACAGGGCAGGTACAGATGCTTTCTGAGAAAGGACACGACGCTGCCTATGCTGTACCAGCCTGATTGCATCAAGTGCGCCATCGGGATCATGGAGGCCCCCTGCGACAAGGTCAGGAGGCACGACGGTTATAATGTCACTGGCATGAGCTTCTCCGCCGGTGAGCTCGCAGATGAGATCAGGAAGTACGTCCCTTCGCTTGAAGTGACGTACGCTCCGGACCACAGGCAGGAGATAGCCGACAGTTGGCCTATGTCGATGGACGATTCCATCGCCCGGAAGGACTGGGGCTGGGCCCCGGACCACGACCTCGCGAGCATGACCAAAGACATGATGGACAGGCTCACGCCCAGGCTGAAAAAGGGAAAGCGTTAAGTCCGTCAGGATGCCATCGATACACCGCTGGTGCGTACATGAGGGACCCGACATCATTCCTGAGGCAGGAGTACGAGGAACTGGTCAAGGACGATCTGGACTGGAAGCTCAGGGAGCTGCAAGGGCCCAGCACGCCTTGGTGCGTGGTGGACGGAAGGAAGGTCCTCATGCTCTGTTCGAACAACTACCTGAGCCTGAGCAACCATCCGAAGCTCAAGAACGCGGCGATCGAGGCGATAAGGACGCACGGGGCCGGATCTGGCTCGGTCCGTTCCATCGCCGGGACGATGGACGTTCATCTGGAGCTTGAGAGGAGGCTCGCGAAGTTCAAGGATGCGGAGGCTTCGCTCGTGTACCAGACGGGGTTCGCTGTCAATTCAGGCCTCATCCCCCAGCTAGTTGGGAAGGGCGACCTCGTGATCAGCGACGAGCTCAATCACGGGAGCATCATAGACGGCGTCCGATTGTCCCGCGCGGAGAGGGCGGTGTACAAGCACGGCGATGCCGCGGACCTGAGGACCAAGCTCGAGGAGGCCGAGGGTCGTCCGGAAGCATACAGGCGGATTCTCGTCATCACGGACGGTGTGTTCTCGATGGACGGCGACATAGCGCCGCTGCCCGACATCGCCAGAGCGGCAAAGGAACATGGCGCGATGCTCTACGTCGACGACGCGCACGGCGAAGGGGTCCTCGGCGAGGGCGGGAGAGGGATCGTGTCTCATTTCAAGATGCCGCGCGACCTGGTCCACGTCGAGATGGGCACGTTCTCCAAGGCCTTCGGCGTCGTTGGAGGGCACGTTTCCGGGTCGAGGGACCTGATCAACTTCGCGTTCAACAAATCGAGGACCTGGCTGCTGAGCGGTTCGCATCCTCCTTCCATACCTGCCTCATGCATAGCGGCCATAGACGTGCTGGAAACGGAACCGGAGCACGTCAGGAAACTGTGGGGCAACACCGTTCACTTCAAGAAGGCCATGAGCTCGTTGGGCTTCGACCTTGGGAGGAGCGAGACGCCGATCATCCCGGTCATGGTCGGAGAGAGCTCCGTGGCCAAGCGTTTGAGCGACGGCCTCATGAGAGAGGGCGTGTTCGCCCTGCCCATCATCTACCCGATGGTGGCCAAGGACAAGGCCAGGATCAGGACCATCATGAACGCGGCACTCGAACAGGCGGACCTGGATTTTGCGATCGATGCCTTCGAGAAGGTCGGGAAGGAACTGAAGATGATCTGAGGACGCCCGATGTCGGGATGAAATGAAGGCTGCACCTGGGGACATCGTGGATGGAACGAATATAAAATATCTTTAATCGTATTTTACATTCGAAAATTTTGATTATTTTTTGTGTTATTATATATTTATACAGTAATTAAATTGAAAATGGACCTTTCCTTTACAATTGATGATGATAACAATAGATTATTATTATTTTTTAAAGAAATAATTTCTTATTAATATCTGTTAACCAAATAGTACTATAGGGATTTTACCCCAGGGAGGAGATAAATTGGAAGTAACTACGACTTTTGACGTGCCGGACGATATCGTTCCGGAGATCAAGAAGAAATTTGCCTCGGAAAAGGACACGGACTTTAGAGTGACGAAGGCCAACCCGTTGACCCCGCCGTACTATGCATTCGGGGACCCGAGAGCAAAGCCGGAGAAGTTCAAGTTCGAAGGCAAGGAATATTGGGTGTACAAGGTGTCCCAGGGCAAAAAGATGAACTGGGTCTACGACCACAAATAAACCCAATCCCTTTTATTTTTTTATTCTGATTTTATTTAGACGGATCGACGATCATGCGATCCCGGGGCACATTGGTATCTGGCCAGGACTTCGTCTCGTTCAGAAATGGGTGAAATAAAAATTAAAAGAAAAAATTAAAGGATTGGACTGGTTCAGAACCTGTCCTTAGGCTTGTGCTTCTGGAAGCAGTCCCTGCAATAGACGGGCCTGCCCTCAGTCGGCTTGAATGGTACCTGGGTTGCCTGTCCGCAGTCGGAGCAAACAACATCGTGCATCTCGCGTGGCGCATCGTTCCTTGGGCGTCCGTAGCCGCCCGATCTCTCTTTTCCGTACATTACTAATCTACCTGTTATGTTAGAAACTGCAAGAACCCTTGCGGATACTTGCAATCGATAAGCGATACTCTTCTTGTTATTAAAAGCGATGTATGTAAAACACCGTTTTCACTCTGTGCATAGCCCTGAGAATATGTCCTTGAGCACGTTAGTCGCTTTCGCGATCTCCTCGAACGACATTGGTTTGAGAAGATAACAGGTCGCACCGTTCTCCATGGTCCGCTCTATGTCCCCTTGGAAGCTTGAACCGGTCATGATGATGACGGGTACCTTCGGCATGACCCCCTTATCATTGAGGAAAGCAAGGACCTCGTGGCCGCTGACCTTGGGCAGATTTAGGTCCAGCAGGATGACGTCCGCCTCATTCCCCTCCTCGAAGAGGTCGATCGCCTTCTGGCCATCATTGACCCAGTTCAAGACGTAAGAGACCCCGGTGTCCTTGATCACCTCTTCCATCAGGTCGGCGTCGCCTCGGTTGTCCTCGACGAGGAGTATTCTGATCGGGTCACTCATCGGTTCCGCTCCTTGGTATCTTCGGGATCGTGAAAAAGAGGGTCGAGCCGTTGCGTCCGTCCGATTCGAACCATATGCGGCCTCCATGCCGATCGATGATCTTCTTGCTTATCGCTAGCCCGATCCCTGTGCCCTCGTACTCGTCCCGTGTATGCAATCTTTGGAACATCTGGAACAATTTGTTGTAATATTTCGGGTCGATCCCGATGCCGTTGTCCTTGATGGAAAAGACATATTCCATCTCGGTCTGACTTGAGGATACCTCGACCTTTGGCCTTTCCTCGCCATGGAACTTGATGGCGTTGGAGATCACGTTCTGCATTATCTGCGACATGTTCGACCGGTCGGCCATTATCGTTGGGAGCGGGTGGACGATGATCTCCGCATTGTTGCTCTTGATCGCAACGCCCAGCACTTTTATTGTGTCATCCAGGACCATGTTCATGTCCACCTTGGAAAAGGAGGCGCTCTTTGTATCGACCCTCGAGTACATCAGGAGGTCGTCGATCAGGGCACGCATCCTCTTTCCGCCGTCAACGGCGAATTGGATGTACTCTTTCCCCTTAGCATCGAGCTGGTCCTCATATCTCCTTTCGAGCAGGTTGAGGTAGTTCACCACCATCCTCAGAGGTTCTTGGAGGTCGTGGCTCGCCACGTAGGCGAACTGTTGTAGCTCTGCGTTAGAGCGCCTTACCTCGTCCTCGGCCCTCTTGCGGTCGGTGATGTCCTGGTTTGTGCCGACGATCAAGGAAGGTCTTCCCTCCTTGTCGAATGCGATCGTCTCTCCAGTGGTGTTCAGTATTCGGATGGTGCCATCAAAAGATACTATCCTGAAGTCGAACCTGATCGCTACGCCATTGGCCGAGATCCTCTCGATCTCCTCAGCGACAAACCTCCTATCGTCTGGATGAATGAAATCGCTAAATGATCTGAGACTGGGAGTGAACTTTCCGGGTTTTACGCCATAGATCGAGTATAGTTCCGCGGACCAATTGATCTCTCCTGTCTGGACGTTCCATTCCCAGCTGCCGATGTGCGCCATGTGCTGAGCGTCGTTGAGGCTCCTTTCGCTCTTCTTCAGTGCAGCTTCTACCAACTTTCGTTCGGTTATATCTACTTGCGTTGAGAGGGCGTGGTTCTTCCCAAGCGGAGTAGTGGTCAATATGTAGAACCGGTCATTCAGATCAAGATAATATTCTTCGGTGATGGATGTCCCTGTCGTCATCACTTTTCGAACATGATCGAGCGTCCAGGCGACGGTGTTCTTACTGTATATCTCAGAGTACTTCCAACCCCGTACGTCCTCTATGGACTTAGCGTTCAATATCTTAAGATGGGCGGGATTCGCATCGACCAATTCGAGGTCGATGATCTCTCCTCGTTCGTCGTATATGACATGGCGGAGGACGACGGCCTCTTGGATGTTCTCGAAAAGGCCGCGGTACTTCGACTCGCTTTCCTTGAGCGCATCTTCGGCCCATTTCCTATCTGTGATGTCCTGCCCCTGCGCGATGGTCGCGATGGGCTTCGAATCGTTGCCCATGATGTTGGCAGAGTTCCAGACGACCGCCCTTATCTGTCCCGAACGGTGCTGGATAGGTATCTCCACGACATCCCATTGGGTCCCTTCCATCGCATGGCGGATCAGTTCCATCGATGACCCCCTCGAGGCCTGCGGGAAGAGCATGGACAGCTCCGCTCCTATCGCCTCATCGGCCGACATGCCG